>NZ_AKFR01000010.1:0-107685 GCF_000277665.1 Capnocytophaga sp. oral taxon 335 str. F0486
TTCTTAGCTCAGCTGGTTCAGAGCATCTGCCTTACAAGCAGAGGGTCACTGGTTCGAATCCAGTAGAGTCCACAAAAGCTACTCAATACTGAGTAGCTTTTTTTGTTAATTATTCATTTAAAAAACAAATGATTATCAAGCACTTATAATTTTATAAATTGTTAATTATTAATTAATAATTGTGTATTGATAATTATTTCTTACTTTTGCGATATTTTTAAACAGAAAAACAAAAATAATATGTTAGGATTACAAACTTCTGTAGACGTTGCGACTACTGCAACCGACACTGCTCCCGTCGCAGTACAAGAGAAAACCCTTTCTATAATGGAACTGATTCTAGATGGTGGTATGGGGAGTATCATTATTATTAGTATTTTATTTGTGATGCTCGCTGTAGCTCTTTTTCTCTATTTTGAACGCCTTTTTGCTATTAAGGCAGCTTCTAAGATGGATAAAACTTTTATGTATAAAATACGTGATTGTATCTCAGCTGGGCGCTTAGATGCTGCTAAAATGCTTTGTGTACAATCCAATACTCCTGTAGCACGCCTTATTGAAAAGGGGGTTTCTCGTATAGGTAAACCTCTTGAAGATATCAATAAAGCTATTGAAAATGCAGGCACTTTAGAGGTCTACAATCTTGAAAAGAATACGGCTATTCTCGCTACTATTGCAGGAGCAGGACCTATGATTGGATTCTTAGGTACAGTTGTTGGTATGATTATGTCATTCCACGAAATGGCTTCAGCAGGCGGTCAGGCAGAGATGGGGTCATTAGCAAGTGGTATCTACACCGCGATGGCAACTACCGTAGCGGGGCTTATAGTAGGAATTATTGCTTATGTAGGCTACAACCACTTAGTAGTAAAAACTGATAAGGTGGTACACCTAATGGAAGCCAATGCTGTTGAATTCTTAGACTTGTTAAACGAACCTCTATAGGTCTTAAAAAACTACTCTGATCTAATTATGAAATTAAAAGGTAGAAATAAAGTAAGTCCTGAGTTCAGTATGTCGTCTATGACGGACATTGTGTTTCTGTTGTTAATATTCTTTATGATTACTGCCAACAGCCCCAATGCACTCGATTTGTTATTGCCTAAAGCTAAAGGTAAAAGTACTAATACACAAAACGTTTCAGTAAGCATTGATAAAGATTTAAACTATTTTCTTGACAAGAAACCTATTTCAGTAGATAATCTCGATACAGAGCTCAAATCAGCGCTCAAGGGAGTGGAAAATCCTACTATCATTTTGCGTGTAGAGGAAAGTGTACCTATTGAAAATGCGGTAACAGTGATGGATGTGGCAAACCAAAACCAATTTAAGGTGATTTTGGCTGTCCGTCCAAAATAGAAAGGTATATGAATTTATTCGATACAGAACATAAACGGAAATCATTAGCACTCACTACGGCTGTGATGTGTTTAGTAATCTTCATACTATTTTTTGCAGGAATGAAGTACTTAGACCCACCGCCCGAAAAAGGTGTAGAGGTTATTTATGGAGTCGATTTGGTAGGAATGGGCGAGCGCACTCCTCCGCCAAGTGCTGCTAAACAGGAAGAAACTAAAACGCCTCCCCAAACACAACCAGAACAGAGTATTTCACAAGAAGTAAAGGAGAACCTTTTGGCTCAAGATAACAACGAAGAAGTTTCTGTACCCGAAGTACCTAAAAAGAAAGAAACACCTAAAAAAGACACTCCAAAAGAGAGTCCCAAACCCGCTCCTAAGCCTTCACGGGAAACTTCGGATGCGTTATCAAATATATTGGGAGCTGCCAATGTAGGTGGTAGTGGTACCTCAGGACAAGGAGATGGCAACCAACCTGGTTATCAAGGACAGATAGATGGTAGCCAGTACGCTAATTCTTATTATGGCTCAGGAGGTGGTAATGGCACTGGCAAAGGTTGGGGACTTAAAGGTCGTACTATTGCTTCACAAGGTAAAGTACCTCAAAATTGTAATGAAGAAGGACGCGTGGTAGTGCAAATAGAAGTAGACCGTAGTGGTAAAGTAGTAAAAGCTACTGCTGGTGTGAAAGGAACTACTAACTCTGCTCAGTGTTTGCTGGAAGCTGCTCGAAAAACAGCTGCTATGCACCGCTGGAACGCAGATGATAATGCCCCTGCACGTCAAGTAGGTTTTATTGTTATCAACTTTAAACTCGGAGAATAAGAAATAAATTAATAATTGGTAATTAATAATTAACGAAATGAGATAATGGTTATACTATAACTGATTATCTCATTTTTGATTGTACAACAACTAAAAAATATCTTTAACATTGAATTATCAAGAAACACTTTCGTGGATGTTCAACCGCTTACCAATGTTTCAGACACAGGGTAAAACCGCTTTGAACAACAAATTAGACAATATCCTCGCCTTTACTTCGGTGTTAGGAAACCCTCAAACAAAATTCAAAAGTTTGCATATCGCAGGCACTAACGGAAAGGGTTCTTCCAGCAGTATGCTCGCTTCTATCCTACAAGAGGCAGGATATAAGGTAGGATTGTACACTTCTCCACACCTCAAAGACTTCCGAGAACGTATCAAAATTAATGGGAGGGAAATACCTGAAGACTATGTGGTAAGTTTTATAGCTAAAAACAGACCTTTTTTGGAAGAATATCACCTCTCATTCTTTGAAATGACAGTGGGAATGGCGTTCAGCTATTTCGAGAATGAAAAAGTAGATATCGCTGTGATAGAAGTAGGCTTAGGAGGGCGTTTTGACTCCACTAATATTATCACTCCCGAAGTTTCTCTTATTACCAATATCTCCAAAGACCATACTGATATTTTAGGAGATACTTTACCTAAAATAGCTTTTGAAAAAGCTGGTATTATCAAACGAAATGTGCCTGTAGTAATCAGTGAATATCAAGAGGAGACAGCTCCCGTCTTCACAGCAAAAGCTAAAGAAATGAAAGCTCCTATTATTTTTACCAATCACATAGAAACTTCTCTTACAACCGATCTTCAAGGTGCCTACCAAGAGAAAAATATCAAAGGAGTAATAGCTGTTACCGAATTGCTTATCCACCAGGGGTGGGATATTACTCCGGAGAATATTGCACAAGGTCTTTTACACGTAGTGCACAATACAAATCTGAAAGGTCGTTGGCAAACCCTTGGCTCCTACCCTACTATCGTATGTGATACAGGACATAATGTGGGCGGACTTACTTATGTGATGGAACAACTAAAAAAGCAAACCTATACACATCTTCATATTGTAGTAGGTTTTGTAAAAGAAAAAGATGTAAATAGTGTTTTAGAGCTTTTCCCAAAAGAAGCTACCTATTATTTTTGCAGTCCTGCTATTGCAAGAGGACTTAATGTAGATACATTAAAGGAAATTGCCACTGCAAAAGGACTCCAAGGGGAGAGATATTCTTCAGTAGCAGAAGCCTTAAATGCCGCTAAGGCACAAGCGCTTCCCACTGACTTTATCTTTGTTGGTGGAAGCACGTTTGTAGTTGCGGAAGTGTTGTAAAATAACAAAAAGTGAATACTGAAAAACAAATGAAGGTTGTTTTAAAACCCTAATATCATTTTGGCAATAAAAAAGTAAATCAAGATACCTAAAACATCGTTGCTGGTAGTGATAAACGGACCCGTAGCAACCGCTGGGTCAATACCGCGCTTGTGGAGAAGTATCGGGATAAAAGTACCTATCACAGCAGCATTTACAATCACTGTAATGAGTGCTATGGCTACCGTAATACTTACCAAATACTCAGCTTGAAAAGCAAAATGGCTTACTAATATCACTATTCCTGCAATAGTTCCTCCGTTGATGAGTCCTAATAGAAATTCTTTGAGCAACCGTTTGATAAGTTCGCCATCGATAGAATTATTTGCCAACCCTTGTACTATTATCGCCGATGATTGTACTCCCACATTTCCCGCAGTAGCTTGAATAAGCGGAATAAATATCAATAATATAGGGTAAATCATCATCGTATCCTGAAAACCATTGATAATACTCGCTGCACCTAATCCTCCGAACATTCCAATAAGTAACCAAGGCAAACGCGCTTTGGTAAGTTTCCATACACTATCGCTTGCCTCTACATCATTGGTGATACCTGCTGCCAACTGATAGTCTTTTTCAGCTTCTTCTTTTATCACGTCCACCACATCATCAATAGTGATGCGCCCCACAAGGCGTTTCATCTCATCAACTACGGGAATTGCCTCTAAGTCATACTTACTCATTATGTGAGCTACCTCTTCGGCTGTATCAGTAACGTATACGTAATCTACTTTTGGAATATAAATGTCTTTCACTTCTGAACGTGTGGAAGTAGTAAGCAAATCTTTAAGTGAAAGTCGTCCTTTAAGCACATCATTATCATCTACCACATAAATAGAATGCACACGAGTAACGTGAGCCGCCTGTTCGCGCATTTCTTTTACGCATTTTAGCACATTCCAATTCTCATTTACCTTTACAAGTTCCTTCGCCATTAGTCCTCCCGCAGTATCTTCGCCATAACGAAGTAATTCTACGATATCTTTGGCGTGTTCTACGTCCGAGATATGCGAAATAACCTCTGTTTTTCTATCTTCGGGCAATTCAGAAATGATATCCACCGCATCATCGGTGTCCAACTCGATGATTTCATCGGCAATTTCTTTTGCAGAAAGGTTTTTTAAGATATTCTCACGGTAATCATCGTCTAATTCTGTGAGTACATCTGATGTTTTCTCAGCATCAATTAAACGAATGATGTATACCCCCTCTTCAATATCCAATTCGTGAATGATTTCAGCTATATCGGCATAGTGCAAATCATTTAAGAGGGTTGTAAGTTCTTTATTTTGTTTTTCCTCAATGAGTTTATGGATTTTCTCAATGAGTTCATCTGTTATTTTAAAAGTTGTCATAGTTTTAAGACGTCAAATCGTTAGCTATCAAACTTGATTACTGATTTTTTTAGTAATAAAAACAAACTCTTGCCAAGGCAATTGCTCAGGACGTTTATCAAATATAGGGTCTTGCTTTAAATTCTCATCTGTAAGTAGTGGTTTTAGGCTGTTGCGAAGGGTTTTTCGCCGTTGATTGAAAGCTGTTTTCACTACGGTAAAGAATAATCTTTCATCACAATCTAAATGGAAGTCAGCTTTTCGTACTAATCGTATTACACCGCTCTTTACTTTGGGCGGAGGATTAAAAACACTCTCCGAAACTGTGAATAAATAGCTCGTTTCATAAAAAGCCTGTACTAAAACTGATAAAATTCCATACGTTTTTCTGCCTTCGTGCTCGCATATACGTTCGGCTACCTCTTTCTGAAACATTCCACTAAACTCAGGAACATATTTTCGCAGTTCAAGTAGTTTAAAAACGATTTGAGTAGAGATATTATAAGGAAAATTACCTATAATAGCAAATGGTTCGGATAAATAACCCGCTACATCATATTTCAAAAAGTCATCGGCAATTATTTTTCCTCTTAATGCAGGATAATTTGCCTCCAAATAAGCTACCGATTCCTTATCGATTTCCACTATGTGCACATCAACGTCTTTTTTGAGCAAAAACTGAGTGAGTACGCCCATTCCAGCTCCTATTTCTACTACTTTTTTATAGTTTTTTAGCGATAATGTATCAGCTATTTTCTGTGCAATGTTTAAATCTTTTAAGAAATGTTGCCCTAAATGCTTTTTTGCTTTTACTAATTCCATAAATTTAACTTCTTACTTTCCGGAGTAACAAAATAGCTAAGGTAAGGAAAATAAGGTTAGGCAAGAGGACAGCCATCAATGGGGATAAGCCTCCTGAGGTTTGGGCAAGGGTTCCAAACACACGGTCGAAGAACACAAAGCTAAACCCTACAACTACCCCCACCATTAAGTTGATTCCCATTCCTCCGCGCTTTTTCACCGATGAAACAGCCACGCCGATAAGCGTAAGGATAAAGGCAGTACTTATTGCGCCCCAACGGCGGTATTTTACCAATAGATACATATTTAAATTGGGCGAACCTTTCATCTTTTCGTGTTCAATGAACTTATTTAACTCAAACAAGTTCTTATTTTCAGCTGTATATTCCATCGGCATTAGGTCATCGGGTTTGAAATTGAATATCGTGTCTAACTGGTCGCGTTTCACTATCACATCGTCGCCCTCCCCTATCTTTCTTTTGGAGTAATTGGTAAGCCGATAGGTTTTCGTGCTGTCTATCCACTGAATCGTTTCGGCATTTATCTTTTCCGTCATCTTAATACCATCAAAATGTTCTACTGAAAAGTTATACCCGCGTTTGTCTTGGTAGTTAAACGAGCTTACATAAAGGTAATCGTTGTCAGAAAACTGATTGTAGAGGTCTGAAACGCTTTCCACCTTCGAAGAACGTATATACTTATTCCAAAAATCATTATACACAGTGCTGGCAGCCGGTACAATAAACATTCCCATAAAAAACACTATCACCGAAATGATACTCGCACCCACGATATACGGACGCAAAAAGCGCATATACGATACACCTGAGCTCTGGATAGCGATTATCTCGGTATTATTGGCTAACTTTGATGTAAACCAGATGATAGAGAGGAACAGCAAGATGGGGAACAATATATTGGCAAAATAAACGATAAAACTGAGGTAATACCACAGTATTTCGTTCATCGGGGCGCCTTTTTGTATCATCTTATCTACTTTTTCAGATAAATCTACGATAATTCCGATAGGAATAAAGAGAATTATCATCATAAAGAAGGTAAGAAGATAGCGTTTTAAGATGTACCAGTCGAGTATTTTCATTTTTTTGTTTTTTAAACCTTCCCCTATCCCCCTCCAAAGGGGGAATTAGCGACGCAAAAGCGTTTTTATCAGAAGTATATTAATTAATTTAATTTGTTTAAAGACGATTTGACATATCAGTAACCATTTTTGTCTTCCACGTAAGGAAAGTACCCGCTACAATTTGTCGGCGAGCTTCCCTCACAAGCCATAAATAGAAACCAAGATTGTGAATTGAAGCGATTTGTTTGCCCAAAAACTCGTTAGCAGCGAATAAATGACGTAAATAGGCTTTCGTGTAATAGGTATCTACGTAAGTATGCCCATCAGGGTCTATGGGCGAGAAATCATCTTCCCATTTTTTGTTTTTAATATTGATAATTCCTTTTGCAGTAAAGAGCATTCCGTTGCGAGCATTGCGCGTAGGCATTACACAATCCATCATATCCACTCCCAAAGCAATATTTTCCAATATATTAACGGGTGTACCCACTCCCATAAGGTATCGGGGCTTGTCTTTGGGGAGAATATCGCATACAAGTTCGGTTATTTCATACATTTGTTCTACGGGTTCGCCTACTGATAGCCCCCCGATAGCGTTTCCGTCGGCATTTTTGCTTGCAATATATTCGGTAGACTGTGTACGAAGGTCTTTATAGACTGACCCTTGTACTATCGGGAATAAACTTTGATGATAACCGTATTTAGGAGGTACTTTTTCGAGGTGAGCAATGCATCTATCGAGCCACCTATGCGTGAGATGCATTGAACGTTTTGCATAACCGTATTCACAAGGGTAAGGCGTGCATTCATCAAAAGCCATCATAATATCAGCTCCTATACTGCGCTCTATTTCCATTACTTTTTCGGGTGAAAAGAAGTGAAAAGAGCCATCGATATGGCTTTTGAACTTTACACCTTCTTCTTTTATCTTTCGATTGGCAGCTAATGAATATACTTGATAACCACCGCTATCGGTAAGTATGTTTCTATCCCAATTAATAAACTTATGTAAACCTCCTGCTTTTTCCAAAATGGGTGTTTGAGGTCGTAAATAAAGGTGATAGGTGTTCCCCAAGATGATATCGGCATTAATATCGTCTTTCAGTTCGCGTTGGTGCACTCCTTTCACGCTTCCCACCGTTCCCACAGGCATAAAAATGGGGGTTTCAATCACGCCGTGGCTGGTAGTAATCTTCCCAGCACGTGCTTTAGTATGTTCGTCTGTTTTTAGTATTTCAAAATCCATAGTTGAAACATTTTCGGGCGCAAAGGTAGGGAAGAATTAGCAAATTAGCAAATTAGAAAAGTTAGCAAATAGGCTAATATCTCTTTCAGAATAACTGAGTAAGGGCGTAAATAGCCAAACCGACTAATCCGCCTACCAAAGTGCCATTGATACGGATAAATTGAAGGTCTTTACCTACTTCCAATTCAAGTTTTTCGCTCAATTCGCGTCCCTCCCAGTTCTCCACCGTATGACTGATGAGTTTTCCCACTTCCTCTTTGTTTTTTAGCACAAACTGATAGGCAGTTTTCTGTACCCAAGTGTCTATTTGGTGTTGCAGCTGGACATTTTGGCGGAGTTCATCGGTGAGGCGCTCCGTAGCGGTGCGCAATAGCTTTGCAAGATGTTGTTCCCACTCAGGAGTATTGAGTTTTTCGGCAAATTCATACAATTGCGCTGTAATTTCAGCCCTGATAGGGTGTGTTTCATCTTCCGATGCTTTTACAACTAACTGATAGAGCCCATTGCTTACCTTCCGAGTAATTGTATCTTTAATAAACGATGGTACAAGAGGAGGAAATTGGCTGTCAATTTCGTGTTGCACCAGCTCTTGATGTTCGGCGAGGTAAGTAGCTACTTTTTCAAAAGCTTTTCGAAGAAATTTCTGATGTTTATTCTCGTCTAAAAAAGTGGTGAGTACTTCGCTTGCTTTTGCATTGAGAGGTATTTTTCTTACAAAAGTTTCTATCTGGTGAGGAGTACTTTCTTTCGAGAGCCACTCAACTATAAATGATGATACTTTAATATCGGTAATGTAAGGACGTATCTGTTTAGGTTTAAGGAAGTTCTCCACCACAAAATCACCTAAATTCTCCCCGATGTCATTCTTTCTTTCCTCAATGAGGTTGGTATGTGGAATGTTTAATCCTAATGGTTTGTGAAAAAGCGCTGTTACTGCAAACCAATCGGCAAGCGCTCCTACCATAGCGGCTTCGGAAAAAGCCTTTATATAACCTATAAAAGTGAGTTTGGGAGCTTTTTTGTACCATACCACCATTGCCATATAAATGATGAGCATCAAAACAAAGAGCCCCGTAGCTATATTCTTGTGGTGTTGTAGTTTTTGGCGCTTGGAACTGTTCATAAATTATCAGTTTTTCAGGTGCAAAGGTACGAAGAAAAGTGGGAAAAATAAAAAAGTTGAGTAATATAAATTGTCAGATAGTAATTATTGTCTATCTTTGCATCAGTTTATTCTAACTGATTGTATTTAACCCTTAACTATAAAAAAAATGAAAAAGCACTTTTTAATAACATTAGCCGTAGGAATAATTGCTTTACTTACTCTTTCATTTGTACAGCAAGCAACTGTTAAAAAATACAAATGCCTCATACAACTCACTAATTACAAGGGTGAAGGAGCCTACATAGTAGTTTCACTCATCAATCCCGAAGGTAAATATGAGCAAACACTACAAATTCTTGGAGATGATCCTGAATGGTACGACGATCTTACTCAATGGTGGAAGTTTTATGGCAAACGCCAGACAATTGATGGGATTACGGGAGCTACCATTAGCGGAGGAGAACGCGCTGTAAAGATACTTACAATTGATGATAGTAAACTGAACAAGGGCTACAAAATACGTTTTGAGACTGCCGTTGAAGATGAATATTACTATGCTAAAGATGCTGAAGTAGAATTTAAAACTGAGAACCTTAACACTAAAATTGAAGGTAAAGGTTATATCCGTTATGTGAGATTAATGCCTAACGATTGACAATCACCTTAAAGAAATTATGAGTAAAGAAATTATTTTAGACCGGTTATGGGCATTAGAAGACTCTCCTTATAGAGATTTTACAGCGAATTTGATTCCCACTGTGGAGAAATCTCGTATTATAGGGGTTAGAACACCTGCAATGCGAGCGTTGGCTAAAGAATTAGTAAAGCATTACCCCACTGAAGCAATGTCTTTTTTAGAAGAGTCACCTCATTATTATTATGAAGAGAATAATCTACACGGTTTTATCATTGAACAGCTAAAAGATTTTGATAAAGCGATGCAATATACAGAGCGGTTCCTCCCCTATATTGATAATTGGGCTACGTGTGATACTTTTGCTCCTAAAATCTTCTTGAAATACCCCGAAGAGACATTAAAACACATCAAACAATGGATTACAAGCAAAGAAACCTATACAGTACGTTACGGAATTGGCTTGTTATTGTCTAATTATTTAGATGCTCTTTTTAAGGAAGAATACTTAACCTGGGTAGCAAAAATTACCTCAGATGAATATTATATAAATATGATGATAGCGTGGTACTTTGCTACTGCTTTAACAAAACAATATGAAGCAACAATCCCTTACATAGAATCAAAAACACTTTCTCCCTTTGTTCAAAATAAAAGTATACAAAAAGCAAGGGAAAGTCGCCGTATTTCCGAAGATACTAAGAAATATTTGTCGCAGTTTAAACTCTAATCTTGCTCTTCTCTTTCAAAAAAACTAAATACGCTCCCCCCATATTTCTTCGCTTGTGAGAAAAATGGCTGTTCTGATAAATCTGTTTTAGACGAATGTTCAATAATGAGCATTCCATTTTCAGTAAGTAAGTTTTGATTGAAGACAATATCGGCAATAGTAACAAACTTTTCAATCAGGAAATCATACGGAGGGTCAGCAAAAATAACATCAAACTGCTGAGTAGTACGTTTTAAATATTCATATACATCGGCTTTAAGTGCTGTAATAGGATAGACTAATTCACGTGCTATTTTATTGATAAATTGCACACAACCGTTATGGTTATCAACTGATAATACTGAGGGGCAACCTCTACTTGCAAACTCATAGCTAATATTTCCTGTTCCTGCAAAAAGGTCGAGTACAGAAAGTTCTTCAAAATAATAATAGTTATTGAGTATATTAAAAAGAGCTTCCTTCGCAAAATCGGTAGTAGGGCGAACTGGCAATTTATTAGGTGCTATAAGCTGTTTCCCCTTATTCTTCCCTGATATTATTCTCATAAAGATTAACCTTTTTATTGAACAGTTTCCCTCACTGTTAAACTCTGCATTACCTCGTTCATAGCTTTTTGGGTAAAGGATAAACTCATTAATTATTCTTCCACTTCTTTCATCGTATGGTACACCTGTTGCACGTCCTCATCTTCCTCTATCTTCTCGAGAAGTTTCTCCACATCGGCTTGTTCTTCAGGGGTAAGTTCTTTCGTTACTTGTGGAATACGCTCAAAGCCTGACGATAAGATTTCTATGTTACGACTTTCTAACTCTTTTTGGATAGCTCCAAAGCTCTCAAAAGGCGCATAGATGAGGATACCGTCTTCGTCTACAAACACTTCTTCTGCCCCGAAGTCTATCATTTCGAGTTCTAACTCTTCGGGGTCTATCCCATTGCCATTAATACGGAAGTTACAAGTGTGGTCGAACATAAACTCCACTGACCCCGATGTGCCTAAAGTACCATTACACTTGTTAAAATAACTGCGGATATTAGCTACGGTACGGTTGTTATTGTCGGTTGCCGTTTCTATGAGTACAGCAATACCGTGAGGTGCATAGCCTTCAAAAAGAACTTCTTTATAGTTTGCAGTATCTTTTTCAGTTGCTTTTTTGATGGCGCGCTCAATATTTTCTTTAGGCATATTGGCGGCTTTGGCATTCTGTATCACGGCACGCAAACGCGAGTTACTCTCAGGGTGAGGACCTCCCTCTTTCACTGCCATTACAATATCTTTCCCTAAACGGGTAAATGTTTTTGCCATTGCTGCCCAACGTTTAAATTTACGGGCTTTTCTAAATTCAAATGCTCTTCCCATTTTTATTTTAGTTATTAGTTATTAGTTTGTTATCTGTCTGTTCTGTTGTTTTAATCAAAATTTGGTTATTCACAAAGTGTAAAGGTGTCTCAGGAAAGTCAAGATGAGTAAGGCGTTTCATCTCATTAAACACCTTGCAATCATTATCGAGTTTTAATCCTTTCACTTTCGTCTGTTTCACTGAAATCACATTGGCATAAAGAAAATTGCCTTTGCGGTCAATCTTAATATCAAGCAAAGGAGCAATACCATTAACTCCTTGCAGATTAAAATGCCCATAAGTATTGAAATTTCCCATACTATAAGCGATAAACTTCCTATTGTACACTTCCACCGCGCGGGTAACGTGAGGCCCGTGCCCCAATACAATATCGGCACCTGCGTCTATTACCGAGTGCGCAAACTTATACACATTCCCCCTATTCTCACCGAAGAAAAACTCATCAGCTCTCGGCACACGTGTATTTTTAGAGCCTTCAGCACCTCCGTGGAAAGAAACAATGAGAATATCCGCCTGTGGGCGCAATTCCTTTACCAAATTGGTAGCCTGCTCTATGTTGTTTATCGATAGCATATTGCTATTGGGCGAAAAAGCACAAAAACCGTACTTTATGCCTTCTTTCTCAAATACAACCGACTTTTTTTCTACTGGTCCTGCGTGGTATATACCCATCTTATCGAGTATCTTAGCCGTATTGCGCCGTCCTTTTTCACCAAAGTCATTGGCGTGATTATTAGCGGTACTCATCAGGTTAAAACCTGCTTCCTTAATGATTTTCCCATAGCGGTTGGGCATACGGAAAACATAGCAAGGACTCTCTTCTGTATCCTTGCACTTCTCGAAATCGCCACTCTTGCACTTCTCCGAATCGCCACTATCGAGTATCACTCCTTCTAAATTTCCGAACACAATATCACCTTTCAGATAGGGTTTTACGTATTTAAAACTGTTCACCGCATCGTCCTTAGGCAAATAACCAGCAGGAAAACCCGAGCCTATCATCACATCGCCAACGGCTACTATGGTAAGCGTATCTTTGGTACGAACGAGTAAGGTATCAACAGTAGTATGCACCAAACTATCTATTTGAGCTGTAGCATATCCACTAAAACTTAATGCTATTAACAATAAGATTCTCTGCATCTTATTCTTTATTTTTCGGCAATCACATCAACTCCTCCTTTTACGGTCTGATTGAGTTGTACATTTATTTTCGTCCCCAAAGGCAAATACACGTCTACACGCGATCCGAATTTGATAAATCCAGCATCTTCGCCTTGTACCACTGTTTCACCGACTTTGGCATAATTCACAATGCGTTTAGCCAATGCTCCCGCTATTTGTCGGTATAACACTTCACCGAACACAGGGTTATCTACCACTATGGTAGTACGTTCATTCTCTTCCGAAGCCTTAGGGTGCCACGCTACCAAATACTTTCCCGGGTGATACTCGCTATAAGTAACCTTTCCGCCTAAAGCATAACGAGTTACGTGCACATTCACAGGCGACATAAAAATCGATACCTGCAAACGTTTATCTTTAAAATATTCTTTCTCAAACACTTCTTCTATCACCACCACCTTACCGTCTACGGGAGCGATAATATGCTGGTCATTTTTAGGCGTAATGCGTTTAGGATTTCTAAAGAACTGCAATATAGCTATCAAAAATAAAAAAGCTACTATCTGTATAAGCTTCTTAAGCCACGGTATATCAACAAAATAATGCGCTATAAGCGATATACCTATCACGGCGAATAGCGTAATGAGAATAATCTTAAAACCTTCCTTGTGAAACATTGTATGCAATTATTTTAGGGTGCAAAGATACGAAAGAATTAACAAATTGCAACGCACAATAAATATTTTTCAACCATAATTCTTGGTCTTCCCTATTTTTTTACTACTTTTGCCCTCTGACATTAAAACTTTAATAACTATTGCATTTTTTTTTGCATATCGGCAATTTTAACATTTTTTCCTCAATGTCGAAAATTGAAGTTTTTACCAATTGAAATACAGCTTAATAAGACGTTAGCTTCGGCTTACCTCCGTCTTAGGTTCGTCTTTCCTTCGTCTTAGGTTCGTCTTTCCTTCGTCTTAGCTTCGCTCTAACATCATCTAAACGGCAGAGTAGCTGTAACTCTTATTTAACTGATTAATAAATATTTAATATTTTTCATAGCAATAAAGATAAAGAAGTGTTTTAATCAATTTTTTTGAAGAAAATGCACGGTTTTTATATATTTTAACATTTTTTTCTCAGTTTTCTAATCAGTACTCCACTTAAATAAATAATACTGATAATCAATTATATTTAATGAATTACATAGAATACACTTTTACCATTGCCCCTATGGGGGTTGCTTCTGAAATATTAGTTGCCGAACTCGCCGAAGTAGGCTTCGAGAGCTTTGTAGATACCGAAACCGGTTTGCAGGCTTATATACAAGAACCTTTTTGGAATGCTAATATACTCTCTGACATACAGATACTTCACAGCGAGGAGTTTCAAATTACCTACACACATCAAACTATTGAACAGGTGAACTGGAATGAGGAATGGGAAAAACACTTCGAGCCTATCACCGTAGACGATGAGTGTACCGTTCGTGCTACCTTTCACCCCAAAGCACATACCCCTTATGAAATTGTTATCGACCCTAAGATGAGTTTCGGTACTGGTCATCACGAAACTACTTATATGATGTTGCAATTCCTTTTAAAGGAAGAACTCAAAGGCAAAAAGGTACTCGATATGGGTTGTGGCACGAGCGTACTCGCTATTATGGCAGCCAAACGCGGTGCTACTGAGGTACTCGCCATTGATGTAGACGAATGGTGTGTAAAGAACTCCATAGAAAACGTAGAACGCAATGGTTGCGAGCACATCAAAGTACAGCTGGGAGATGCTTCTTCACTGGCTAATGAAAAAGACTTCGACCTTATTATTGCGAATATCAACCGTAATATTCTCTTAAACGATATACCGCAGTATGTACCAGCTCTCAAAACAGGAGGCGCTCTCTTGCTCAGTGGTTTTTACAAGGAAGATATACCTCTTATCCGCGAAAAAGCGGAAGCATACGGTTTGCAATACATCGAGAACTTAGAACGCAACAACTGGGTAGCAGTAAAATTCAAAAAACAAGCCTAATGAATACTTTTGCCGATAGAATTATCAACTTCAACACACATTTAGAGTACAACCAATCCTTGCCTAAGGATTTTGATGTGCTGAATCCTTATATGGATAACCCTGAAACTATGGAGGTAATGCGTGCTTTTTATCACAAATTCTACAACGATAACCGTCAGCGGAAATTCATTATAGGCATCAATCCCAGCCGACACGGGGCAGGAGTTACAGGCGTTCCTTTTACTGATACCAAGCGATTAGAAAGCGAGTGTGGTATTGTAATGAAGTCGGCACATACCCACGAAGTATCATCGGTTTTTATGTATGATATGATAAAAGCATACGGTGGAGTTACTAAGTTCTACAATGATTTTTATATCAATTCTCCTTTTCCTTTGGCTATTGTGCGAAAAGCCTCTAACGGCAAATGGCTCAATGCTAATTATTACGATGAAGAGGCACTCTTCAAATCATTAAAGGACTATATGATAGAAACTTTAAAAAAGCATATCGCCTTAGGAGTAGACACTCAAAAGGTGTTCGTATTAGGCAAAAAGAACGCTACTTTCTTACAAAAATTGAATAAAGAAGCTACTTTATTTGGTGAAATGGTAGTATTAGAGCACCCTCGCTTTATCCAACAGTATAAATCAAAAGAAAAACAGCTGTATATCGATAAGTTTTTGACGAGTTTTGGAATATAGACAATGAAGCAATACGATGTTTTGGTGATAGGTAGCGGACTCTCGGGGCTCTTTTCGGCTTTGCTCTTGGCTAAAGCAGGAAAGAAAGTGTGTATATTGGAGAAAAATGAGCAGTATGGGGGTAACCTGCAAACTTTTGTGCGCAATAATACGCTGTTTGATACAGGAGTGCATTACATAGGAAGTCTTGCAGAAGGTCAGGTACTATACGAGTATTTTAAAGATGTAGGTATTGCCACTCATCTTTCGGTAGAACGGCTTGATATAAACGGCTACGACCGTATTTGTTTTGGCGATACACCTAACGTGATGTATCCTCACGCTCAGGGGTATGAGAACTTTGTACAACAACTCCTCTCCTACTTCCCCAATGAAAAAAAAGCCTTAGAAGAGTATGCTCACACAATGCAATCTATTTGCGATAAGTTTCCACTCTACCGCCATAAGCAAGCAGTAGCCGATTACGATGTACATACGCTTTCCTTAAAACTCTTAGACTTCCTCAACGGTATCACTACCAACGACCGACTCAAAGCAGTGCTCTTAGGCTCTAACTTTCTCTATGGAGGTGCTGATGAGCAGACACCTTTATACGTACACGCGTTATCGGTCAATTCATATATAGAAAGTGCTTGGCGACTCACACAAGGTGGTAGCCAAATCACCAACTTGCTCATTGAAAAATTGCACCAATACGATGCTGACCTTTTCAACCAAAGGGAGGTCATAGGCTTTGAATACAGTGAAGGGAATACTATCAACACAGTACTCACCAAACAAGGAGAGCAGTTTGTTGCAAAACAAATCATCTCGGCTATAGATGTAAAGCAACTACTCAACATCACAGGCAAAACGCCTTTTAAGCCTTCTTTTTGCAAACGCGTGCAGGGCTTACAACCTACGGTTGCTGCCTTTTCATTGCATTTGGTACTCAAGCCAAATTCTTTTCGCTACTTGCCCTATAATGTGTATTGGTTTAAGGATAACAATAGCGTTTACCACGCTACTAATTACCCTAATAACGACTTCCCGATTTCGTATATGCTCTCTATGAATCCTCCGAAGGACGGCAGGGAATATACTGATAATGTTACTATCCTCACCTATATGAACACTGATGAACTGCAACGCTGGCAAAATAGTTTCACGACCAATACCGAGGGTAATCATAGAGGCAACCAGTATGAAGTTTTCAAAAGTCAGCGTGCTATGGATTTATTAGATGTAGTTGCTCAACAATTTCCCACACTCAAAAGTGCTATTGCTCATTACTACACCTCTACCCCACTCACTTACCGCGATTATATAGGCAACCCCACGGGAGCATTGTACGGCTACAAAAAAAACGCTAACCATATAATGGAAAGCGTTTTTATGCCACAAACTCACATCAAAAATTTGTATGTTACAGGGCAGAGTGTTGCAATGCACGGATTAGTAGGAGTTACTATCAGTGCGGTACTCACCTACCAAATTTTGATGCGGTCTTCAGGTTTTTTATAGAGTTTATCACCTTCTTTTACATCAAAGGCTTTATACCAAGCGTCTACATTCACAAGCGGACCGAATGAACGGAAATATCCTGGGCTATGAGGGTCGGTTTTTACTTGGTTTGTAAGGTATTTATCAGTAGAAAGCGTACGCCATACAGTACCCCAAGAGATAAAGAAACGTTGTTCTTGAGTGAAATTGCTTATTTTACCTACATTGCCTTTGTCTTTTAAGTACATTTGCAAAGCATCAAAAGCGATATTCACCCCACCGAGGTCAGCTATGTTTTCACCACTGGTGAAAGTACCATTTACAAATACACCTTTTACAGGTTCGTATTGGTCGTATTGTTTAGCAAGGGCTTTGGTAGCGTTCTCAAAGTTCTTTTTATCTTCAGGAGTCCACCAATTTTTTAGATTACCATCACCGTCAAATTCAGCGCCACTATCGTCAAATCCGTGTGTCATTTCGTGACCTATTACAGCACCAATACCACCGAAGTTCACCGCAGGGTCGGCTTCGAAATTGAAGAAAGGAGGTTGTAAGATAGCCGCAGGGAACACAATTTCATTATACAATGGATTGTAATACGCATTCACTGTTTGAGGCGACATACCCCATTTAGTTTTATCTACAGGCTTGCCTACTTTTTCCAAACTTTTTTGGTAAGCCCATTCACTCACGCGTTGCAAGTTAGCAAAATACACCGTTTTAGCAGCCGGTTCAATAGTCAATTTAGAGTAGTCTTCCCACTTATCGGGGTAACCTACTTTCACAGTAAATTTATTGAGTTTAGCCAAAGCCTTTTCCTTAGTAGCATCTGACATCCAAGTTACATCTTTGATATGTTGTGCAAAGCTCTTTTTGAGATAATCTACCAAAGTAACCATTTCTTCTTTAGCTTTAGGTGGAAAATACTTTTCTACATACAATTTACCAAAGGCTTCACCCAAAATACCATTGATCACACTTAGAGCGCGTTTGTTCATCGGACGTTGTTCTTGTTGTCCTTGCAACTCCTTGTTGTAGAAGTTAAAAGAAAGCTCATCAAGTTCTTTGGTAAGGTTGCTCGCATTATCGGCTACTAATTGATATTTGAGGTAATCTTTGATAAGAGGCAAGTTCTTTTCGTTGATAAACTTATCGTATTGTTTGTACAAACGAATTTCAGAAACAACTACTTTATCAGTGTTCACCCCTACGTTTTTAAGAAACTGAGGTAGATTGAGGTTCTTCACTAATTTGCTAAGCTCAGCCATTGTTTGAGGGTTGTAGCTAAGGTTAGGGTTGCGGTCTTCCTCATTGGTGAGCATCAATTTAGCTACCGAGCGTTCAAAATCTACCATTTGTTTAGCTTTCTCAGCGGCTTTATCGTCTTTAAGCACTTTGAAGATAGCCTTTACATAATCTTGATACTTTTGTAAAGCCTCAGTATTCTCCTTGTTATCTTTTTGGTAGTAATCGCGCCCCATACCGATGCTAAAGTTGCCGAGATACACAGTATTCATATTAGAATCCTTCATATCGGCATATACCCCCCAAGCACAGATAGGGTTTTCGCCCTCACGAGTTACCTCTTCCAAATACTTTTGAAGGTCTGTGAGGTTTTTAATAGCCTCAATCTTATTCAAATAACCTTCAATAGGTTTAAGCCCTTCGGCATCGCGCTTTTTCCAATCGATAAACGATTCGTAGAGGTCTTTTATTTTCTGACCTTCAGTACCTTGAACGAAGTTTTCCTTGAGGAGATTATCCAAGATAAGCAAGCAATTCTCATCGGTTTTCTCGCGTAGGATATGGAAAGAGCCCCACGTAGGTTTATCGGCTGGTATTTTGGCAGTTTTAGCCCAAGTGCCGTTCACATAATTGTAGAAATCATCTTGCGGACGTACCGTAGTGTCCATTTCAGCAAGAGCAATCCCCTTGTCAGCATTTTTGTCTGTCATTGCATTTTCTGATTTTTTGTTATTCCCGCCACAAGCAACAATGAGTGCTGCCGACGAAAACAACAGTGCGGTTTTTACTGTTTTTCTCATCATCTTGTATAATGTTTTTGTTTAATGAAGCAAAGGTAAAAAATAATTAGCAATTAACAATAAAGAATATAAAAAAAGCTTTGCTAAACCTTGTAAGAGTTTTAGCAAAGCTTTCTTTTTTCTTATCTTAGATAAGCCATTACTTAATACTGAAATTCAAACCTTTGTGTTCTCCCAATCCGTAATAATGTTTAAAGTTATAGATAAGTGGTTCCCACTCTAATGGATTGATTTTATTACCTTCCATTACCAAATGGTCTTCAGCGTGTACTTGCACAAATTCCAATTCTACAAGTACATAAGCATCGCGGTCATTCACGTTTTTCACTTTAGCTTCTGCCTGAATAGGACATTCGGCAATACGCGGAGGGCGTACTTTTTCTGAAGGTAATTGAGTAAATCCACCAATACTAAACTTGTCGTCAGTATAAGTGTATTTACCCATTTTTTGAGGAGGTACAGGGTTTTGAGCGGTATAAGGGGCAATAGCCTCTACTTTTTCCCACATAGCTGCCGTAGGGAGGTTAAAAACTACCTCGGGCACTTCCATCACATTATGATAAGCCTTGTTTAGTTTTACAAGCGCTATCACAGCATTCGCACCTAAAGTAAAGGTGCTTGAAATAGGCGTTACATCGGCGTTTCCATCTTTATCGGTAGTAGTAAGAAGTACTACAGGAAACCCGTAATAAAACATAGTTGGTAAAAAAGACTTCATACTATTTTTTTATTTTGGCACAAAAGTACAAAATCCAATTGGAAAAACAATAAATATTTATCAAAAAGTTTTCATATTTATTATTCTTACCGTACTAATTTCTTATACTTAATACGAGTAGGTGTTACTTCTTTGCCAAGTCGTTTTTTCTTATTCTCTTCATACTCTGAAAAGCTACCTTCAAAGAAATACACTTGTGAGTCACCTTCAAAAGCTAAGATATGAGTACAAATACGGTCTAAAAACCAACGGTCGTGTGAAATTACTACTGCACAACCTGCAAAGTTCTCTAAACCTTCTTCTAAGGCGCGAAGAGTATTTACGTCTAAATCGTTGGTAGGCTCGTCTAACAGTAATACGTTACCCTCTTCTTTAAGAGTCATTGCCAAGTGTAAACGGTTGCGTTCTCCGCCTGAAAGAGTAGCTACTTTTTTATTTTGTTCGCTACCACCAAAGTTAAATCTACTGAGATAAGCACGAGAGTTCACTTGTCTACCCCCCATCATAATGAGGTCTTGTCCACCAGAGAAATTCTCCCATATAGACTTCTCGGGGTCTATCTGTTTGTGAGTTTGATCTACATAAGCTATCTTCACCGTGTCACCTACCAGAAACTCACCACTATCGGGCTGTTCCTCACCCATTATCATACGGAAGATAGTAGATTTACCTGCTCCATTAGGACCTATCACTCCTACTATTCCTGCTTGAGGAAGCACAAAGTTTAAATCATCATAGAGTAGTTTATCACCAAAAGCTTTGGCTACGTGACGTGCTTCTATTACATTAGTTCCTAAACGAGGTCCGTTGGGAATATATATTTCCAACTTTTCTTCTAATTGTTTTTGGTCTTCATTGAGCAGACGGTCATAATTCTGCAAACGTGCTTTTTGTTTGGCTTGACGCCCTTTAGCTCCTTGACGTACCCATTCAAGCTCACGCTCCAATACTTTCTGACGTTTGTTTTCAGTTTTCTGTTCTTGAGCTAAACGTTTAGCTTTTTGGTCGAGCCAAGAAGAGTAATTACCCTTCCAAGGAATACCTTCTCCACGATCGAGCTCTAATATCCAACCCGCTACATTGTCTAAAAAATAACGGTCGT
This sequence comes from Capnocytophaga sp. oral taxon 335 str. F0486, assembly GCF_000277665.1. NCBI lineage: Bacteria > Pseudomonadati > Bacteroidota > Flavobacteriia > Flavobacteriales > Flavobacteriaceae > Capnocytophaga > Capnocytophaga sp. oral taxon 335. The sequence continues at coordinate 21,034 of NZ_AKFR01000010.1, forward strand.
GAGTAACGGCTATGACTGTACCTGCATACTGTTGCAGATGCTGTTCTAACCACAATACCGATTCTGCATCGAGATGGTTAGTTGGCTCGTCGAGTAACAAAACATCGGGTTGTTGCAAGAGTAGACGGCAGAGTGCCACCCTACGGCGTTCTCCTCCCGAAAGCACTTTGATAGGCGTATCGGGCTCAGGGGTACGGAGGGCTTCCATCGCTACTTCTAACTGATTGTCGAGTTCCCAAGCATTTAAGGCATCTATCTTATCTTGTAACTCGGCTTGCTTATCCATCAGCTTTTGCATCTTATCGGGGTCAGAATAGTTTTCCTCAAGCCCAAAAAGGTCGTTGATATGATTGAATTCCTCTAAGAGTTTTACTGTTTCGGCTACTCCTTCGCGTACTACTTCAATAACAGTTTTATCATCATCAAGATGAGGTTCTTGTTCGAGATAGCCTACGGTATAATTAGGAGCAAATACTACTTCTCCTTGATAGTTTTTATCTATTCCTGCAATAATTTTTAGCAGAGAGGATTTACCAGAGCCATTAAGCCCTAAAATACCGATTTTGGCTCCATAGAAGAAGCTTAGGTAAATATCTTTGAGTACCTGTTTATTAGTAGATGAATAGGTTTTGCTTACCTTATTCATTGAAAAGATTATCTTTTTATCGTCTGCCATAGTTTAGTGAAAAATAAAAAATGAATAGTAAATGAAATCATTAAAGATTCTCATTATTACAAGTGCAAAAATATAAAAACAATACCAAGTAAACAAATTTTGGCTCGCACGCACTTATAAACTGTAAAATTAAACTCCTATAATTAATTGAATTACAAGTTTATAATAAAAAAATATACCTTATGCTATAAAAATAATTGCTAAAAATTTTGTTTATATTATAAACTAACTTATATTTGCAGCGAATTTATAACATTAAACATTTTAACATTATGGACTTACAAGTATCCGACAGCTTGAAAATCATTCAGTCTGTCATCAATCAACGAAAACAAAAGTACGAAGAGAACGGTTTCTTCCTCATCTTTTGGAGTGTGCTTATTATGCTTGCAGGTGTACTGCAGTTTGCGATGCTTATCACCAACTATTATCCCAAACAATCAGGATTTGTATGGTTGATATTAATGCCTCTTGGCTTTGTGGTGAACTTCATTATCAAATACAAAGAAAAGAAAGTTGCTACACAAAAAAACTACGTCGATTGGTTAGATTGGATATGGGCAGTTGCAGGTATTAATGCAATTTTTGCTTTTTTAGTACCTTTGAGCCCTTTTGGAAAATTTCAAATAGCTATTTTGGTCATTTATCTGCCTTTTGCTTTTGTAGCTTTAGCAATGGCATTACAAATGAAAATGAAACTCTGGATAGCAACATCGTTAGTAGCTTTGTTGTTAATTTATGCAGGTATATTTGTGCCTTTTAGTTATGAAATCTATTTGCCTTTGCTATGCGTAGTATTAGCAGCCTTATTGTTCTTAGTGCCTGGTATTCAATTTCATAACAAATATAAAAAGAGAAGTAATGTTCGCTGATTTAGACCCTATTTTGCACTCACAGCTTCGTTTGGCTATCGTCTCTCTATTGGTTTCAGAAGAAAAGGCTGATTTTGCTCGTATTAAAGAAGTTACTAAGGCTACTTCTGGTAATATTTCGGTGCAAATCCAGAAGTTAGAGACTGCTGGTTATATCACTGTCAAAAAATCTTTTAAAGACAACTACCCCAATACCGAAGTTCAGCTCACCAAAGAAGGTCTTTTAGCTTTTGAGCGATATGTAGAGGCACTAAAAAGCTATATTAGCCGTTAGTCGTTAGTTTCTAACCACTAACGGCTAATATTAAATAATCGATATGTCTCCTTTGCCTTCACGCAATACTTTTGGAGTATCTCCTGAAAGGTCTATAACTGTGGAAGCTACATTATCGCCATAACCGCCGTCAATCACCAAATCTACTTTGTTTTGCCATTTCTCGAAAATAAGTTCTGGATCGGTGGTATATTCTATCACATCATCTTCATCATAAATAGAGGTAGATACAATAGGGTTCCCTAATTTCTCTACAATTGTACGAGCTATTAAATTATTGGGGACACGAATACCCACTGTTTTTTTCTTCTTAAAATCTTTAGGCAAATTATTATTACCTTGCATAATGAAAGTATAAGGACCAGGTAAAGTACGTTTCAACAACTTAAAAGTACTTGTATCTATTTGTTTTACGTAATCTGATAGGTTCTTTAAATCAGAACATACAAAAGAGAAGTTTGCTTTTTCGAGCTTTACTCCTTTGATACGTGCAATCTTTTCAAGAGCTTTAGTGTTAGTTATATCACAGCCCAATCCGTAAACTGTGTCGGTAGGATAAATAATCAATCCTCCACGGCGAAGGACTTCTACTACCCTACTTATATCTTTTTCATTGGGATTTTCATTATATAGTTTTATAAACTCAGCCATTTTTCAATGATTAACAGTTAGTAATTAATTCGTATAGTGGTAAATTTGCAGTAAGAGATAAGCTTTTCGTCTTGATTTGTTACTTTTATTTCCCATAACTGGAGCGTTCTACCTGCATTCACACATATTGCCTTAGCATAGAGTGTATCTCCTACCCTACCTGCTCGCACGTGATTAGCACTTAGTTCTATACCTCGTATCTGCTCTCCTTCTTCTCGATAAAGCAAATAAGCTCCTAAACTCCCTGCTGTTTCTGCCAGCGCAAGTGTAGCCCCCCCGTGAAGAACCCCGTCTATCTGAGTAACACGTTCGGTAACTGGCATACTAAGAGTAATAGTACTTTCAGTAATTTCAGCAATTTCCATTTGCCAATCACGCATTAAATTATTAGGAGGTAGTGTTTCCCACAGTTGTCTCAAGGTTTCTTTATTCATATGATTTGGTAAAAACTTTAAGAGTTTACAAAAGTATAAGCGTTGATTTCCTAAGGATTCATTTCTTTTGCTTTAATTTTATCCAATAAAGTGCGATATTCATCAGCTAAATAAAACTGAGTGCCAATAGCATCAAAAATAGCATCTTGTGTGAGTACCCATTGCGGTACTTCGTCAGGTATTTTACCATCGTTGCTATCAAAATAGTCTTGGCGCCACTGTTTACTGTCGTAATAAGCTACCAACTGGTCATACTCAGGTTGGATTGCTTTCCATTCTTCCAATACTTCTTGAGCTTTGGCAAGAGTATTTTCTAATTTAGCAAGAATGTCGTTCATCTTGCTAATATTCTCATATCGTTTGTTCATAGCTAATTCAAAAAAAAAGTTAGTTTATTGTTTTAATTAATGCTATCGTATTCGATGATAAACACTTCTTCGTCGTCGTGTTTGAGATAGTATATTTCACGTCCTAACTTCTCTTTACCTTCTTCGGTGTAAAGAGATTGAAGTTCTTTTTTATCTTTTTCAATCTCCCTTTTAAGGAACTGTTTTTGCTTATTGAGTTTTTCTCTTTCTTTATTGAGTTCGTGGTGAGTTAATATAGAATTAGCATCAAAGAAAGTCATCCATATTATAAAAAAGAATAATATGGCGAGATATAGTTTATAGCCCTTCAATAAAGATAGATATTCAAGTAACTTTTTCATTATTTTTGAAATATACGGTTATGCACTATTGTTTTAATGATATCAATAGCTACTTTATTGCGCTTATTATTAGGAATAATGATATCGGCGAATTCTTTAGCAGGTTCAATAAACTCTAAATGCATAGGTTTTAAGGTGGTTTGATAGCGATTGAGTACTTCATTCACATCACGACCTCTCTCGGTTGTATCGCGTTTGATACGACGTATAAGTCGTTCATCAGAATCGGCGTGTACAAATATTTTAATATCAAAAAGCTCACGGATATCGGGGTGTGCAAAGATAAGAATACCTTCTACAATTACTACTTTGGTAGGTTTAACTAAAATGGTTTCGTTAGTACGGTTGTGTTCTACAAATGAATAAGTAGGACTTTGAATATCTTTTCCTTCTCTTAATGCTAATAAATGTTCTTTAAGCAAATCAAAATCGATAGAGTTGGGATGATCAAAATTGATTTTGGTGCGGTCAGAAAAGCTAAGATAACTCAAATCTTTATAGTAAGAATCTTGTGAAATAACGGTAACTTCCTCACCTGAGAGTTCTTTAATAATTTGATTAACAACAGTTGTTTTACCACAACCTGTTCCTCCTGTAATTCCTATGATAAGCATCTTTGATGTATTTTGGGGCAAAAGTATAAAATACTACTCAATTGACAAAGTAAAACTTAAAAATCGTCAATGAGAAGTTCTTTTAGTGATTGGTCTTTACATACTATAGCAACAAGTGTGCGTTCTTATAAAGTTTGCGCAGTTCATCTCGTACTTCCATTAGGGCAAACCCCAAGAGATTCTTACCACGCCACGAAGCGATGTTGAACGCTTTTTCGTTATCTTTACCTAAACCAATGCCCCAAATGGTGTCTAACGGACTGGCTTCTACTAATATCTTATCACCCGTAGATAAAAGAAAATCCATCATTGCTTGGTTTTGGGTAAATTTATAGTAATTGCCATTAAGTACAATACTGTATTTCACCTTATCCCATACGGCAGGGTCGAAATTGCGTACCTTTCTGCCTAAAGCCTTTATCAGCTTAGGGTCAGTGGTGTTCATTATTTCCTTTTCTACTTCTTCATCGTCAAACAAACGAGCTTTTTCAGCCATCATATACTGTTCAGCGCATAAATATTTATTAGCATTTACCCTAAAAGACGAAGGTTGCCATTGCGAAAAGCAAGACTCATCCACCACATCAGCATTCGGTTTCCAAAAGAAAAGGAACTTGAGCTTTTTAGATGAATTGATAAAAGTTTCTTTGGAATATTTACACATTCCCTTAGGTAGCCAAAAGGAAATACTTCCAAAGTAATAATCCTCTTCATTATCAACAATATCTTGAGATAATTTACCGTCATTATTAATCATTTTCCAATTGTTGTGATGCCAAAAAACAGGATAAGGAAAAAGCTTTTGATACTCTTGTTGCTGTTTAGATGTAAGCGTGTCGTACCAATCCCAAAAATGGTAACGGTACTCTTCGCCATAGCCCATACGCCAGCCCATCGTAAATTCAGAAAGTTCAGGATATTTAATCCACTGCGGAGTCATATAATCCATAATTGAATAATTAATCATTAACAATGGGACAAAGATAGTAAATAATTGGATAATTAGCAAATGCGCTGTTAATACCACAGTGCGAGTCGTATGAGCAGTCGTAGCACGACAGGCAATCATAGCACTATGTACGGGTAATAAAAAGACGGTGCGAGCCACACGGGCAGATAATGAAAAGACTAGTGAAAAGCCCCCGAACCCCCGAAGGGGGACAAGCCTTAAAAAAAAATTGGTAAAGACTATCAGTCTGAAAGACAAAACTTATTTGAAGATAGAGCGAAACTGAATCAAGCCTAAGGAAAACAAAAGACGGTGCGAGCTACAAGAGTAGATAAACAATTAACGAACAAAAGACGAACAAAAGACGAACAAAAGACGAACAAATGACGAACAAATGACGAACAAATGACGAACAAATGACGAACAAATGACGGTGCGAGCCGCACGGGCAAATGAACAATGAACGAACAAATGACGGTGCGAGCCACACGGGCAAATGAACAATGAACGAACAAATGATGGTGCGAGCCGCACGGGCAAATGAACGAATGACGAACAATGAATGAAGATAAGGAAAAAGAAACCTCTCCCTATTCACATACTGAGCTGGTGCAAACTTCCTCTTTGAGGAATGTAGCGACACAAAAAACATTGTGAGATGAGAATGATTAAAAATTTAGTGTGAAGAAAAAAGTAAAATTGATGCTTTTAAAATATAAGAATTAGCATAAAGTTTTGCTATATAAAAAAAATGTACTACTTTTGCAAACTGAAAAATTTGGATTAATATTTTTTAAAAAATGAATATAAACAGAGAGCAAGTAGATGCTTTGAATGCTGTCATTAAGATAGCTATTGAAAAAAACGACTACGCCGATAAAGTAGAGAAAGTACTAAACGATTACAGAAAAACTGCTTCTATTCCTGGATTTAGAAAGGGTCACGTACCTGCTGGTATGATTAAAAGACAGTATGGCAAAGCTGTGAAGTTTGACGAAATCAACCGAGTGTTACAAGACTCGTTATACAAATACATAGGCGATGAAAAACTCAATATTTTAGGTAACCCACTCCCCAAAGAGAAAAAAGACATCGACTTAGATGCCGATGACTTTACTTTTGAGTTTGAAATAGGCTTAGCTCCTGCTATCGAAGTAAACTTGCAACCTAAAAAAGGAATCGTTCGCTACGAAATTACCGTTACTGATGACCAAATCGACAAACAAATAGAACGCATTCAGAAACAATTTGGTAAACTCGTTGCCAAAGGCGAAGTAATAGATGATGACAGTCTTGAAGTGACTGGTACTTTCTTTAACGAGGAAAAAGGTATTGACTCTCAAGCTACTTTCACCTTAGAAGAACTCAGCAATGCTGTGCGCAAAGAATTTGTAGGCAAAAAGATAGGTGACCAATTTCAGTTGCAAACCAAAGGGTTGTTCAAAGATGCACACAGCTTAATGCACTACCTAAAAGTATCGCACGACGAAGCTCATCACTTAGATGTAGAAGTTACTTTTACCCTGGAAGAAGTGAATGAACGCGAAAAAGCTGCTTTAAACCAAGAATTGTTTAATAAACTCTTCCCTGATGGTTCTGTTACCACCGAAGAGCAATTGCGCAACAAGATAAGAGAAGGTGCTCAACAACAATACAATGAGCAAGCCGACCAGCATTTCTTAAACACCGTTACCGATTATTTGGTAGACAATACTCAGTTTGACCTCCCTGTTGCTTTTCTTAAAAAATGGTTGCGCACCGCTGGTGAAAAAGAACTTACTGAGGAAGAAGCGGAAAAAGAATACGAGCATTCAGAAAAAGGATTGCGTTATCAGCTTATCGAAGGCAAGGTAATGGAAGATAATAACTTGCACCCTAAATTTGAAGAGTTAAAAGACTTTGCGCGCACTTATATCAAAGCACAGTTATCTCAATACGGTATGCCTACCGATGACGATAGTTATGTAGACGGCATTGTAGACCGTGTATTGCAAAACCGAGAAGAAGTACAACGCATTCAGCAACAATTAGTATTTAAGAAACTCATTGAGTTTTACAAAGAAAATGTAAATACTGATGTAAAGAAAGTTACTTTCGATGAATTTGTAAAGTTAGCTTTCCCTGAATAGAACTTCACAAAAAACATAAAAAACCAGTCCAAAATTGCTAATGATAAATACCTTTTCTGTATCTTACTTTGGCAATTTTGGACTACCCTTTTTAGGTAAAAGGTAAGAGATAAAAGGTAAAAACAGTTACACTTAGACAAAGTTTGATATTTTGTAGAAGTCTGTTAATCATTATCTAACCATACTTCCTAAAAAGATAACCTTTAATTATTAACAATTAATCATTAAAAAAGTGAATTTATCAGACGAATTTAGAAAATATGCTACTAAACAACACGGTGTAAATAGTCTTTACTACGATAAGATTATCGGCAGTATGACTCCTTACATTATGGAAGAACGCCAGCTGAATGTAGCCCAAATGGATGTATTTTCGCGCTTGATGATGGATAGAATCATTTTCTTGGGCACCGATATAAATGACCAAGTAGCGAATATTGTAACTGCGCAATTGCTTTTCTTGGAAAGTGTAGATAGTGCTAAAGATATTCAAATCTATATCAATTCGCCAGGGGGTAGCGTGTATGCCGGCTTAGGTATTTACGATACGATGCAGTTTATAAAACCTGATGTGGCTACTATCTGCACTGGCATTGCTGCTTCGATGGCTGCCGTATTGCTATGTGCTGGGACTGAGGGCAAACGCTCGGCATTGCCACACTCTCGTGTAATGATTCACCAACCTTCGGGAGGTGCACAAGGGGTAGCCAGCGATATGGAAATAAATCTAAAAGAAATGTTGAAACTCAAAAACGAACTCTACGAAATCATTGCCAAGCACTCTAAGCAACCTTTTGCTAAAGTGTATAAAGACTCAGAACGCGACTACTGGATGATAGCACGCGAAGCTAAAGAGTATGGTATGATAGACGAAGTGTTAGAAAGAAAATAATGGCTAAAAAAGAAGTAGAATATTGTTCATTCTGCGGTCGTGCAGAACCCGAAACCGAGATGCTAATTCGCGGTATGGCTGGTAATATATGCAACTATTGCGTTGAACAAGCTAATATCATTATAGAAGAGGCATTCGGTACTAAAGCTCAAAAAGGGAAGCCTGTAGTATCGGGTGATATGACCCTGAAAACCCCACAAGAGATTAAAAAATTCCTCGACCAGTATGTAATAGGTCAGGATTTTACTAAAAAAATACTCTCGGTGGCGGTATACAATCACTACAAGCGTTTGCAACAACCCGATGCTGACGATGAAGTGGAAATACAAAAGAGTAACGTGATAATGGTAGGCGAAACGGGTACAGGTAAAACCTTAGTAGCACGCACCATTGCTAAGATGCTAAATGTGCCTATTGCCATTGTAGACGCTACAGTACTCACTGAGGCAGGCTATGTAGGTGAAGATGTAGAGAGTATTCTCTCACGCCTGTTACAAGCTGCTGACTATGATGTGGAAAAAGCTGAAAGAGGCATCGTGTTCATAGACGAAATCGACAAGATTGCTCGCAAGAGCGACAATCCCTCTATCACTCGTGACGTATCGGGCGAAGGGGTACAGCAAGCACTGCTAAAACTCCTCGAAGGCTCTGTGGTGAACGTACCTCCCAAGGGAGGACGCAAGCACCCCGATCAGAAGTATATAGAAGTAAACACCGAACACATCTTGTTTATTGCCGGAGGAGCTTTTGACGGCATCGAGCGTGTTATTTCTAAACGCCTGAATATGCAAGCGGTGGGTTACAATTCGTCTAAAAATACACAAGTAGATAGGAAAAACTTGGTGCAATACATCATACCCAAAGACCTAAAAGACTTCGGTTTGATACCCGAGATTATAGGTCGTTTGCCGGTGCTTACCTATATGAATCCATTAGATAAACACACTTTGCGTATGATTCTTACCGAACCTAAGAACGCTATCATCAAACAGTATAAAAAACTCTTTGAGATGGATGGCATTAAATTTGATATAACAGAAGAAGCACTCGACTTTATCGTTGAGAAAGCCTTAGAGTATAAACTCGGCGCACGTGGTTTGCGTTCACTATGCGAGAATATACTCACTGATGCGATGTTTGAGCTTCCTAATTCAGGCGTAAAAGAACTGACAATAACCAAAGAATACGCTGAGGAAAAACTGAACAAATCAGCTTTGCAAATAGCTTCTTAAATTATAAAAGCAGGTGCGAGCTTGTAGCTCGTGCCTTACCTTTTAATTGTTAATTAATTGAATATGGATACAACACAAATCATTCGCAATAGCCTCCTAAAAGCTGTCTCTTACGAGACCTATCGCAATCTGATAGACAAGTATGCAACAGAAGGGAAATCGAGCGGAGAAGAACAAACCGAAGAACGCATATATTATACTGCTTTAAACCAAAAACGCTACAAACGCTTAGATAAGACCATAGAAATACCTGAAGATAAGGCTCAATTCTTTGTAAACTACCCTAAGAGTGTTTGTTTATTAGTGATTACCGAAAGTTGGTGTGCTGATGCGGCTCAAATTGTACCCGTAGTACATAAAATAGCGACCCTCAACCCTAAAATCACTATGAAACTTGTTTTTAGAGATGAGAATGAAGAGCTGATGAATCTTTTTCTTACCAATGGAGGCAAAGCCATTCCTGTAGTAGTGTTTTTAGACTTAGAAGATAAGGTGTTAGCACATTGGGGCTCTCGTCCGTCAGTAGCTACTAAAATGGTAGAAGAAGAGAAGGCTAAGAATGGTAAACTCACCCCTGAATTCAAAGAAGAACTACAAAAATGGTACAACCAGGACAAAGGAGCCACCATTGTAGACGATTTTACGAAGATAATGAAAACACTGTAACCTCAATTATTAATTTAAAATATAAGTTATATGAAAAAACTAATAATAATGATGGCACTTAGTGCCTTTTCTGGTGTATCAATTAAAGCACAAGATGCGACAACAACTTCATTTAGTTCACAGAAAACTGCTTCAACTACTGTGGAAGTACAACCTGAAGAACCAAAGCCTACCAGCCTACCCGAACAGTTCCAACGTATGATAGACAGAGCAGGGTCTTGGCAAAACTACAAAATGTTTGACAAAGTTAAGCTTGCCAGCTTTCAACGCAGTATGGCAGACAGCGTGAATAATATAAAATCACGCCTCGCGGCTGAAAAGGAAACAGTAAAAACTCACGAAGAAACTATTAAGACACTAAATGATAATATAGCCTCTTTACAAACTACCTTAGACCAGACCCGCAATGAGAAAGATAGTATGAATCTCTTTGGAGCTTTGTTATCCAAAGGCTTATACAATACCATTATGTGGGGAATTATTATTGCTTTAGGAGTTCTATTAGTGCTATATATTTACAAATACTCTAACGGAAATATCGTTACAAGAAAGTCTCTTCATCAATTATCAGAATTACAAGAGGAATACGAGAGCTATCGCAAAGCAGCTATTGAACGTGAACAGAAAGTGCGTCGCCAGTTGCAAGACGAAATAAACAAACATCGTTAGACTGATGCGTATTGATATTATATCAGTTGTTCCTGAACTAATGGAGAGTCCTTTTGGCTACTCCATTATAAAGCGTGCGATTGATAAAAAATTAGTAGAAGTACATTTTCACAACCTGCACGATTATGCCAATAATGCCTACCGCCAAGTAGATGACTATCAGTTTGGAGGAGGGGCAGGTATGGTGCTGATGATAGAGCCTATCGATAAGTGTATTTCAGCTCTCAAAGCTGAAAGAGATTATGACGAGGTGATATTCCTCACCCCTGATGGCGATACACTGCAACAAAAGATGGCTAACCAACTGTCATTGGCTAAAAATCTTATCATCTTGTGTGGGCACTTTAAAGGGGTAGACCAACGCGTACGCGACCACTTTATCACCAAAGAAATATCCATAGGTGACTATGTGCTTTCAGGTGGAGAATTAGGTGCAGCAGTGCTCTGCGATGCAATTATTCGCCTCATCCCTGGTGTCCTCTCCGATGAAACTTCAGCCCTTACCGATTCGTTTCAGGATAATTTGTTGGCTCCACCAGTCTATACACGTCCTGCTAACTACAAGGGTTGGGAAGTACCCGAAATCCTTACCAGTGGCAATACCCCCAAAATAGAACAATGGCGGGAAAATATAGCTTATGAGCATACCAAAGCCAAACGACCTGACTTACTGAAATAACAAAAGAATAACTTAAAATAATCCTTATGAATAAAAACTTAGCTTACACCTATGGAGCTTCCAATATCTCTCTTATAGGGGAAACTATCGACCAGAACCTTCGTAAAACAGTAGAAAAATACCCTAATAAGGAAGCGCTTATATCTGTGCACCAGGACTACCGAGTTACTTATACCGAGTTTTATAAGCAAATAACAACGGTAGCAAAAGGGCTTATTGCCTTAGGTGTGAAACAAGGCGATAGAGTAGGTATTTGGTCGCCTAATTGCTATGAGTGGACGCTCTTGCAGTATGCCACAGCCAAAATAGGAGCGATAATGGTGAATATCAATCCTGCTTATCGTACCAGTGAGTTGATTTATGTAATCAATCAATCAGGGATATCATACATCTTTGCTGCCCCTCAGTTTAAAAGTAGTAATTATAAAAAAATGATAGACGATGCGCGTGAGTTTACTGAATCTTTGCGTAAAGAAGTGTATTGGGGAGAGAGTTGGGAATATTTTTTAGCACACGGTGAAAAAGTTACCGACGAGAAACTACTTTCTTTTGAAGAGAGAGTGCAGTTTGATGATCCCGTAAATATACAATATACTTCAGGAACTACGGGCAACCCCAAAGGTGTTACACTTTCTCACCACAATATCCTCAACAACGGTTATTTTATCGGTATCCGAATGAATTATACCGAAAAAGATAGAGTGTGCATTCCTGTACCTTTTTACCACTGTTTCGGAATGGTAATCGGCAATATCGCCTGCACAACACACGGTGCTACTATGGTAATCCCTAATGACAGTTTCGATGCTACTAAAACACTCGAAGCTGTAGAGAAAGAAAAATGTACTTCGCTTTATGGTGTGCCTACGATGTTCATCTCAGAACTGTATGTATTAGACAAACAGCCTTATGATTTATCAAGTTTGCGTACAGGGGTAATGGCAGGTGCTTTGTGTCCTCCTGAAATTATGAAACGTGTGAAGGAGCAAATGAATATGCACGAAATAACCATTTGCTACGGTATGACAGAAACTTCACCCGTCTCTACACAAACTAAAATAGGAGCACCTTTCGAGAAACAAATCCACTCGGTAGGAACTATTCACGACCACTTAGAGATTAAGATTATCAATCCTGAGACCAAAGCCATCGTGAAACGAGGTGAGAACGGTGAGCTATGTACCCGTGGCTATTCAGTAATGTTGAAGTATTGGAACAGTCCGCAGGCTACACAGCAGGTGATAGACGAACAACGCTGGATGCACTCTGGCGATTTGGCTATGATGGACGATGATGGCTATATTCATATCTCAGGTCGCATTAAAGATTTAATTATTCGCGGAGGTGAGAATATCTCTCCTAAAGAAATAGAAGACTTCCTCTATACCTATAAAGGAGTAATGGACGCGCAAGTAATTGGTGTCCCTAGCAAAAAATACGGCGAAGAAGTTATGGCTTGGATTAAACCTAAAGAAGGGGTTACCCTCACTGAAGAAGAACTCCACGACTTCTGCAAAGGGCGTATTGCTCATTATAAAGTGCCTCGTTATTGGAAATTTGTAGAAGAGTTCCCGATGACTATCTCGGGTAAAATACGCAAGGTAGAAATGCGTGAAATATCAGCGAGAGAACTCGGTTTAGAGGACGAAGATTAAGGTAAGGGAACTATTTTCCCTGTCTCTTTATTCATAGGCATCTGCGCCTTTACTTCTTTGAGGTAATGGCGCATTTTTTTTGTGAGTTGCTTTGTCTTACGAGGGTACTGCTTAATTAAGTTATGAGCTTCGCTTATATCTTCTTTAATATTGAACAACTGTTTTTCACCTGTTTTGTGCATATATACTAATTTCCAATCGCCTTGCCTTATAGCACTCGAAGCTCCATAACCATAGCCTTCTACTGTATACCAATTGTTAGGACAATGCCAATAAAAGCAACGGTGCTCCTCTCCTACTCTTTTACCTTTTAAGGTCGCCAAAAAACTTTTCCCATCTACCTTTTGAGGTACTTTATAGTCTCTTATCTTCGCCACTTCCAAAAGCGTCGGAAATACATCTTCTATAATCACAGGTTGCTCCGTACGCTTATTTGTGGGTAGTTGCCCTTGCCAAGAAGCTATCATAGGAATACGCACACCTCCTTCATAAGCCGAGCCTTTACCTGCTTGTAGCGGATAATTATGTGTATTAGGTTTCCCACCACGACCTACGGCACTCAGCCCTCCGTTGTCCGATAGAAACAAAATAAAAGTATCATTTTCTAACTGATGTGCTTTGAGGTAATCCAACACATCGCCCAAACTCTTGTCCATAGCTTCTATCATCGAGGCATAACGGGCTTCAATAGGATTTAAATGCTGATATTTAGCACTGAAACGCTTATCTTCCTCAATAGGAATATGCACTGCATAATGTGAGAGGTAGAGAAAAAACGGACGGTCTTTAGGTCGGTTATCTAATGTTTCAAGTGCTTCTAACGTAAGTGCTTCAGTTACCGAAATATCTTTTCCCCAATATTTTTCGAGGTCAGGAATCGCAAAAGCCGACGAAGGTTGTCCATCAGTACGATTACCAAAATTAGTAAGCCCTGAATAGCTTGCAGGTCCTCCTCCCGCGTGTCCTGCAATATTCTTCTCAAATCCTAAATTCAACGGATTAGCCCCTAAGGTTTGAGTTGCCCCAAAGTGTGCTTTCCCTATGCAAATAGTGTAGTAACCAGCTTCTTTTAATAACTGAGGAAGCGTTTTAGCATAATAAGCGTGAGGTACATTAGGTATGGGTGAAATACCATTCACATTCCAATCGGGTGGTGTGAGTACAGTATCTTCCACATCGGTAGGGGTATTGTAGTGCAACGTCCAGTTAGTAACACGATGGCGCGCCGCATTGCTACCGGTAAGCAAACTCACTCTGCTGGGCGAACAAATTGACGCCGCATAACCTTGCGTAAGCTGCACCCCTCGCGAAGCCAATCGCTCCATATTAGGCGTGTGATAAATATCGTTATTAGGAACACGTTCACTCCAAAAAGGCAAAGAAGTGTCTTCCCATCCCATATCGTCTACTATAAAAACTACTATATTAGGGCGTTGTGCTTCAACTGTGAGAAAAAAGAGTGTTGAAGCAAGTAAAAAGAGTGTTCTCATTTCATTTAAAGTTTCAGCAAAGATACAACTTTTCAATTAAACAAAATTATATGTAACTAAAATAATAACTAAATTTCATCTTAGATAGAGTCTAAGTTGATCTTAGATATATTTATTCTTCGTCATTTGTTCGTCTGCCCGTGCGGCTCGCACCGTCTTTTGTTCGTCTTTTGTTCGTCTTTTGTTCGTCTTTTGTTCGTCTTTTGTTCGTCTTTTGTTCGTCTTTTCATTATATGCCTGTCGTGCTACGACTGACCGTGTAACTCGCACCGTCTATCCTATAAGCTTTGTATAAAAATCTTCCTAATTCACTACTAATCACTAACCATTAATCATTAACCATTCATTTGTGCTTTCGTCAAACCCTTTTTGTTATCCTCTTTCTATCTCTTCTGCTATTTCTTTAAATATCTTTAACTTATTCTTCTCAGCCAAAAGTGTGAACTTCTGTGCGTATTCCTTAGGAAACTGCTTCCAAAAATCTGTGTCAGAAAGGTTATACAGAAAATAATAAGCATTTCCAGCCTTTATTTTTTCTAATGAGTGATAAACAAGCTCATACTTATTGGGTAAGTTTCGTTTTAAAATAAGGTGGTACAACCATATGGTGTCTTCTGAAAAAGTTTCTGAGAGTGCTTTCAAAAGCCATTCATCTAATGATTTTCCATCTTTTTCTAAGGCATCGAGTATAATAAAAGTATTTAATGCATAATTGTTATGGAGCTTTTTAAGACTACGGAGAAATGAATAAAACACAGGTATCCAACGAGGGTCTATTCTATCTACTCTCACCTCTGAACATTTACGAACTGTATAAGTATAATAGCCATTAGTTCCACTAAATGCTTCTAACATACTTCCTGTTGCAAGTGATTTTCCAAGTGTAGTGCTAAATGTTTCAAATAGTTGTTCCTTACTAAAATTTTCATTATTGAAAGCTCTCCAAAAAAAGTTTATCCACAAATCATTATAACCACTGTTAAAAGTGAGATATTGCTTATGCTTATCATAGAATGCCACTACCTTATCAGCTTCAAAGCTATTGAGAATACCCAATATTTTCATAGGTATGGGGTCATAAGTATTCTTAAATAAACTTCTGCGAAGAGTATTAAATTTCTGAGATTGTAGTAATTCAGATAAGAACTCATATACTTCATTACAATCCTTATTCTCCAAAATATCCAAATCAATAGCAAAACGTTCAAAAGCATTAGTTGCTACATTGTTATCTGTTTTTTCTATTGAAAGTAGTGTGTTAAATTGCTCGTATACCTTTTTAAGAAAAGGTTGATAATGTGAAGGTATTGCTAATAAAGAAATAGCTTCAGCCAAAGCTTTTGCATTTCCTTTTGCTTTATTAGTTTCATAAAGAGCAAGTAACTTATCGATGCTACGTTGTGTGCCCAATATTGCTAATGCCTTATAGGAAGCCTCCCGTACCAACTTATTCTTGTCACTTGTAAGACTCATAATAAAGTCTTCTGTTTGTGTATCTTTCCTCTCAGCTATTATGCTAATGGCTTCAGCTTGTAGGTTAGGTAAACTCTCACCGAATATCTTATCCGTTAGGCTATCCATCCGGGCATACTTTAGCTGGTATAATAATCGCAAACGGCGTACATTTTCTGTTTTGTCTTCCAAGCAAAAATCAGAGAGAAGAAAGGGAATCATTGCTTGACCACAAGTGGGAATAATAGTTTGGAGTACATAATCGGCGAGTTCAGTATACTTATCAGCCAAGGCATAGCTCAAATAACCAAAGGTACGAGAATCTTTAAATATACCACGTTCAAAAGCGTCTTTAAGTACTTCTAAACGTCCTGAGTTACTCTGGGTAAGAGCTTGCAATACAGGTTTCAGTTGTAAATACGAATAGGTTGTATTCACATCGGCTATAGATACATTAGGTTCTTGTAGGACTTTTGTAGCTTCTGCTTGTATAGTAACACCTTGTGTATAGAGCACCGAATAGAGCAAAGTGGAAACATTTAATAGCTTTTCGGCAGATTGCTGGCTTTCAACTTGTAGCAATGCTTCTACTTCTTGGGCTAATTTATTAAATACCGGAGCCTTTTCTCCCAATTTCTTCAGTACAGGAATGTACTTCTGTAAGCGAGGGTCATTTTTAGCAAACTTACTTCCTGCTATAAACAGACGATTAAGTTCTTGTTGTAAATCGTATAAAGGTTTCATATCTAATATGCTAATATAATAAACGAATAATTTTATCAGGGGTAATAAGCGACATTGGCTGAGCAGACAAAAGTCCGCTGACTACATCATTATGCATCATTGCTGTGAGGGTGAGCCCTTCGGCGTTGGAGGGCAAAAAAGCTTTCAGATTGCCCGTTGGCGATACAGCCCCTTCTCTTATATCTTTCAAGGTGATAGCAAAACCATTGGCATCTTCTACAACCAAATCCTCCCCTACTCTATAAGCTTTATGCAGTGCCAAAAGTACTACCGGATGCTTGTCCATCAGTGGATTTTTTATAGTGTTCTTTACACTCTTGATAGTATCAGCAAACTGAGTCGATGCCCATTGCTTAATGGTAGTAAGGTCTGTTTTTTGTAGAGGGTGTTCTGTTATACTGTCAGCTTCCCAACGAATACGAGGATTGGTATCGCCGGGGTAAATATATAGGTCTTTCAGTTGTAAAACACCAAACATAGTGTTCTCTTCCTTGATGTACTTTGCTGCCTTGTAAGGACGATAATTCATCGTCTTGAATATCTTGCCTGTGGTTAGGTTTAGCCATAATCCTTCGTCTACATATTCTTTGCGCGCTTCATTGTCATAACTATTAAACGAAAGCTGTACAAGGCTTGCATTTTCCTCATAAAGTCCATATTGCATTAGCTCTACTAACTTCCATACATAGCCTATTTGCTCTTCAATAGCTGAGGATAGTTCAGGCAATCCTTCTGGATTTTCTTTGCGGGCTTTTAGATATTCAGAGGCTTTTTTCAGTAAAGCTGAAAGATAATTTAAGTTATTTACTACCTCTGTATATTCTTCCTCTTCTACTTCTTCAAGTGACAAAAGCAGGTTATTGAAAGCCGTTTGTATACCGCCTATATAGTAGTTGCCCAATTCTTTTATTTGAGTTCTAAGAGTGGTGCGTAATTTAGCATCTATTGAAGAAAGTCCTGTACTGACTATATCGCGCAAAAGTTTCTGAGCTGTATCAATACCTATAAGCTGAGTGTCTACTTTCTTAACAAAAGCTGCTCTATTTACCTTCTTAGGTTTCTCAGCTTTCTCTTTGATAGACTCTTTTTCTTGAGTTTTCTTTTCCTGTCTTTTCTCTATCTTTTCACGCTTAGCAGTAATATCTTCTGGCACCTCACCTTCACTAAATTGACTCTTATCTGCCTCAAAGCAATACAATAAACCAATAGCGTGTTTGCAAGGAAACTGACGGCTAGGGCAATTGCAGCGAAACACTGGGTTATGGCTATCTATATAGTCAGCTGAGCAATAATAAGGATTTTTACCACTTCCTGCACATTCACCCCATATAAGGTTCTTTTCAGCATTGATTTTTAGATTAGTAAATTTTCCTTTCTTTTGTAAATCTCGCCCTTTTTTAGCTGCTTCGGCATTAGGAGCGAGTTCTTCAATCTTTTGTTGTGTTACTTCTATCATATTGTATTGTGAATTATATGGTTTTATAGGAACATAAACAACTTATTATCCTTTTATAAAAGTGAAAGCTACAAAACGGAACGCAGTCGATGGCAATGTTTAAGTTCAAGACCTCTATACCCACAAAGGCAAAGACTATAACAAAGTTTTAATTATGATGTGATAAACATCAGTGGGGTAACACACATTCCCCTTATTAAAAACTGTTTGGGTATAGAGCGAAATATCAATGAGTGTGTTTGCTATCTAATGAAAAATCCGTTTTGTAGCTTTCTAAATTGGTATGATGTAAATCTGTTATAGGTCAACTATTTTACACCGCACCAAACCCTATTTCTTTAAAAGGTACTCAATAGTACTTTTATAACTGTTAGGCACTACGATTCTAAAACCTGCAACCGTTTCCTTTATTTTCATCAAATCGGCAGTTCTTTCTACTACCAGAGCAGTTACCTTTTCCTGACGTTCTTGTTGCAACCTTTGAAGTTCTTGTTCATATTGCAATTGAGCGTTATTCTGGAACGTACGAAACTGAGCCTTATAAAAGTTTACTTCACTTTCAACCTCGCGATGCTGAGCTAATAGCTGTTCTTGCAGTTCTTGTAGCTCAGCGAGGTCATACAAGGGTACATTCTTTACTTTAAATACCTGCTCACCTACTTGTTTTAAGGTAATAAGTTCTTTCTTTGTGAGATTTGCTCGTACTTCATCAAAATTATGAATATACTTCCCAATGTGGGCAGCTTTAGCTTCAGCTTCCTTATATCGTACTACTTCTTCAAGTGATAAAGTTTTGAGGTAATCCTCTATGGTAACCTCTCTAAGCCGATTGAGGTGTTCATAGTCAATTGGTTTTACTTCAGCTTCTGCTTCAAGTTGTATATTGGTTAGCTTTTTTGTTAGCACATCTAATCGAGCTTCCTTCTCCTTAATTGCCGTACGCAAATAAGCTGAGATTGCATATAGCGATCCTATTTCAGTGAGCTTACCTCCGATATCTTCTACCTTCTCAAAGTTATCCAAAGGTTCCCCATCAATACTTGAAGTATGAGTTTCAATAGTATTAACAAGGTCTTGAATAGGTTTGAGCCGTTCTTTAATACGCTCACATACGTAGTTAGCCTCTGATGAAGTAAGTCCAGAGGTATTAAAATAAGGATTCTTGGTTTGTAAATAATCTATCATAAACAATTTGCTTTTATTTATTTTACCAAATAAATTAGTAGTTTTTTATCTTCCCTTAATGGGTAGTTTTTCTTTTGAGTACCTTCTCAACAGCTTTCAAGATACCTTCTTTGTCTAAACCGTACTTTTGCATTAGCTGAGCGGGAGTTCCACTTTCACCAAAGGTGTCGTTTACAGCCACAAATTCCTGTGGAACAGGATAACGCTGTGTAAGCACACGGGCTATGCTCTCACCTAATCCACCATAGTAATTATGCTCTTCACAAGTTACTACTGCTTTAGTTTTCTTTACTGAAGTAAGAATAAGCTCTTCGTCTAACGGTTTAATAGTATGAATATCGATAACTTCTGCTGAAATACCTTTTTGCTCCAATTCCTCACAAGCCAAAAGAGCTTCCCATACCAAATGCCCTGTAGCGATAATAGTAACGTCCTTCCCTTCGTTTAACAAAATACCTTTTCCTATTTCAAAGGTTTGGTCTTCAGGAGTAAAGTTTGCTACCGTAGGACGACCGAAACGCAGGTAAACAGGACCTACATAATCAGCAATGGCAATAGTAGCAGCTTTCGTTTGATTGTAATCACAAGGATTGATAACTACCATATTAGGAAGCATTTTCATCAAACCAATATCTTCTAATATTTGATGGGTAGCTCCATCTTCTCCGAGAGTAAGCCCAGCGTGAGAGGCACAAATTTTTACGTTTTTATTTGAATAAGCTATCGATTGACGTATTTGGTCATACACACGCCCTGTAGAGAAAGCTGCAAAGGTGCCTGTAAAAGGTATTTTACCCCCAATTGCAAGACCAGCGGCAATACCCATCATATTTGCCTCAGCAATACCTATTTGAAAGAAGCGTGTAGGGTTCTCCTCGATAAATTTTTCCATCTTCAATGAGCCAATCAAATCGGCACAAAGAGCAACTACATTAGGGTTCTTACGTCCTAACTCAGCAAGTCCTGCCCCGAAACCACTTCGGGTGTCTTTTTTTCCTGTATCAATATATTTTTTCATCGGTAAATGAGTGTTATTCTTTTTGAGCGACAAAAGTAATACTTTTTATCTTTTCTTCCTAACAAAACTATCTATTTCTACATAAACAAAATAAATGAAAAGCAGAAACGCCTCTATAAGCATAAGAAGAAAACTAATTAGTTCTATCACAAGCTATCGTTTTAAATTAAGAGTAAAGATAGTAAACATTCATTACTTACAGTTTTTTTTGTTTATTTATTTCTTCAGTAAAATAATCTTTTGTACTTTTAGCCCCTCATTAAATCTATATCTCGCTTATTATGGATATGAAAACCATTATCATCGACCCTTATTACACCCTGATTGTCGCTACGATAGTGTTGCTCGTAGGGCGACTATTAGTGCATAAAATCAAATTTTTAAGAAACTTCAATATACCCGAACCTGTAGCGGGCGGATTGTTAGCAGCAGTATTTATCTATCTGCTGTATACTGCCACAGGCATTTCCTTAGAGTTCAATAACAGCTTGCAAGATGCTTTTATGTTATTCTTCTTTTCGTCCATAGGTTTGAGTGCCGATTTCTCTCGACTAAAAGCTGGTGGTAGAGGGCTGATTATTTTCCTAGGGGTGGTCGCCCTCTTTATTGTAGTACAGAACTCTGTGGGGGTGGGCTTAGCAAGTGCTTTGGGGCAAAACCCTATTATGGGACTCATCACGGGCTCTATCACACTTACAGGCGGACACGGAACGGCAGGTGCTTGGGGTAAAATATTAGAAACCGACTACGGTATAAAGGGAGCTACTGACCTGGGAATGGCTTCGGCTACCTTCGGGTTGGTACTCGGCGGACTTATTGGTGGTCCCATAGCACGCAAGTTAGTGAACAATATAGGAAAAAAGCCTATTACTGAAAAACAAAGTACTGACACCGTAGCCGATAACGTAGTAGAAGTTTTTGAAAATGCAATTAAACAACGCCTCATCACTTCTAAATCAGCGATAGAAACTATGGCACTATTTGCCGCTTGCCTATCGTTTTCAGCTATAATGGTATCACCCACAGTAACTGCCTTTTTCCCAGAGAGATTCACTATTCCTCAGTTTGTATGGGCATTGTTTTTTGGGGTACTCTTGCGCAATGTGCTTACCAGAGGCTTTAGTGTAAATATGTTCGACCGCGCTATCGATGTGTTTGGCAACGCTTCTCTGAGTTTGTTTTTAGGCATTGCCCTCTTAAACCTCAAACTGTGGCAATTGCTTGATTTAGCCCTCCCGATGCTCATTATTTTGGCAGTGCAAACCTTTGTGATGTGCTCTTATGCCTATTTTGTTACCTTCCGCCTGATGGGTAGCAACTACGATGCTGCTGTACTCTCAGCAGGACACTGTGGTTTTGGTATGGGTGCCACCCCTACGGCAGTCGCCAATATGCAGTCGGTAACCGAGCGTTTTGGACCTTCACACAAAGCCTTCCTGATAGTGCCAATGGTAGGGGCTTTCTTTATCGACTTCATCAATGCTTTTATTTTAACTACATTTATTAGTTTGTTGCAATGATAATAGTCGGATGATTAATGGTAAAAATAGGGTTAGCTTATAAAAAGTTTATAGGATAAACGAACAAAGACAAAAAAAGTATTAGATTCTGAAATAACGGACAATATTCGTGATAAAACACCAAATAAAATGAGGCTATCTGTCGGATAGCCTCATTATTTTTTAGATTGATAACAATCTTTTAAAACTTTTTAGAAAAGTTACTTCTATAAAAACCTATCAAATTCTTAGAAGAAGTAACGTTTGAAAGCCTCGATAGCGGCATAGTCAGCAAAGCCTAAATTGCGATAACGACGAGCGGTTTCGCTGTTACGAGCTTCGGCGCGTTGCCAGAATTCGCGCAAGTCGTCTCCTTGGAACATAGCACCGTCTTTTTGAGATTGGTGGAAGAAGATAGCTTGACGTTTTTTGAGTACTTGTGCTGGGCTCATAGGTACTGCCATTTCGATTTCGTGGATGTCCCATTCGTGCCAAGCACCGCGGTACAACCATACCCAGCAGTCTTTCATATAATCTTTGTGTTTCAAATTCTTCAAAGCAGCAAAGATAGCATCAAGACATACTTTGTGAGTACCGTGAGGGTCAGCGAGGTCACCAGCAGCATAGATTTGGTGAGGTTTTACTTCTTCAATCAAATCCATAATGATTTTGATATCGGCTTCGCCTATAGGGTTCTTTTTCACACCTCCTGTTTCGTAGAAAGGCAAGTTGAGGAAGTGTACTTGGTTATCGGGTACACCTTCGTAGCGTGTAGCAGCCAATGATTCGTGGCGACGGATGTTACCTTTGAGTTGGCGTACGAGCAAGCTATCGATTTCGTTAGATTTTTTGTTGGTGATGTTGCTAATAATCTCGTTGATTACAGCTACTTCAGTTTTGTTTTCTTTGGCTATATCTTTGAATACTTCGGCGAATTTAAGCGCTTCGTGATCGGACACGGCAAAGTTACCAGAAGTTTGGTAAGCGATATGTACTTCGTGACCTTGAGAAACTAAGCGGTCGAAAGTGCCTCCCATAGAAATCACGTCGTCATCAGGGTGAGGACTGAAGATGATCACACGTTTTTTGTGAGGATGTTCGCGTTCAGGGCGGTTTGTATCATCGGCATTAGGTTTACCTCCTGGCCATCCGGTAATGGTGTGTTGCAAGCGGTTGAACATAGCGATGTTCAAATCGTAAGCGGGGCCTGATTCAGCCAAGAGTTTGGACATACCGTACTCGTTGTAATCGGAATCGGTAAGTTTGAGGATTGTTTTATTAAGATGTTCGCAAAGCCAAACGATAGCCTTAGCTTTGAGGTCTTCGTCCCATTGTACATCGGTAACGAGCCAAGGGGTTTTGATACGAGTAAGATCGGCAGAAGCTTCTTCGTCTAATACAAAAGTAGTGTTTTCGTGAAGTTGGAGGTAACTTGAAGGTACTTCGGCAGTGATATCGCCTTCTACGGCTTTGGCTACGATAGAGGCTTTACTGCTACCCCAAGCGAGCAATACGATGCGGTGTGCTTTTAACACTGTGCGAATACCCATTGTAATGGCTTGACGAGGCACATTGTCGATACCGTGGAAGGTTTCGGCAGCATCGGAACGGGTGATGTGGTCGAGAGTGATGATGCGGGTACCAGAATTGCGGTTAGAACCAGGTTCGTTGAAGCCGATGTGACCGGTACGACCGATACCGAGTAGTTGAAAATCAAGTCCGCCACATTCTTCTATTTTTTTGTCGTAATTAGCACAATAAGCTTCTAATTCGTCGTGAGGTACTGTTCCGTCAGGGATATTGATATTTTCCTTAGGGATATCAATATGGTTGAAGAGGTGCTCGTGCATAAAATACCAATAACTTTGTATATCCTGTTTTTCCATAGGATAATACTCGTCTAAGTTGAAGGTAATTACGTTTTTGAAGCTAAGACCTTCTTCTTTGTGCATACGCACGAGTTCGTCGTAAACTTTTACTGGAGAAGAACCAGTAGCTAAGCCTAATATGCATTTTTTGCCTTCGGCTTGTTTCTTTTTGATAAGGTCGGCGATTTCGTGTGCGACACTAATTGAAGCGGTTACTGAGTTCGAGAAAACAACGTTGTAGATTTTCTCGAAACGAGTTTCCTCAACGGAGCCAGCAGGCTGATGAGCAATTGATGAAACTTCTTTTCTGATATGTGTTCTCATTTTTGTTAATGAATAATTATTATAATTTCAGTTTTGACCCTGCAAAAGTATTTCTTTTTTACAAATTACACAAATAAATTTAACATTTCTTTATAGTATCTTTTTATATAGCATTCTAAGAACTTAAAGCATAGATAATTTGGTTCATAAATCAAATTATTAAGCACCTAATAATCACCATAAAGACGAATCTCTACATTCTCTGAATTAAGTACTACTAAGCTCTTTGTTTCAACCGCAACAGTTGTTTTAATTTACACTATAACTCGTTCCTTCCTTACCGTCTTTGAGCTGAATACCCAATGCAAGGAGTTCATCACGAATTTTATCGGAAAGCGCCCAGTCTTTATTGGCACGAGCTTCCATTCGCATATTGATAAGCAACTGAAGCACGCCGTCGAGTTTGTCATTGTTATTAGCTGCTTGTTGCTCACTTTGTAACCCCAATACATCAAAAACAAAAGCATTCATCAGTTCTTTCAATTCCTTGAGCTCTGTTACCGAAATTCTCTCTTCATCATTTTTTACTTGAAATATCCACTTTACAGCTTCAAAGAGATGGGCTATGAGTATAGGTGAATTGAAATCGTCTAACAGTGCATCATAGCATTTTTGTTTCCATTCGGCTATAGGGAGCGAAGTTGGGAGCTCTGTATCAGTAGTAAGTTCATTCAATATCTTCATCGCTTCCATAAGTCTGTTAAAGCCTTTTTCGGCAGCGAGCATTGCTTCGTTAGAAATGTCAAGTACACTACGATAGTGTGCTTGCATAAAGCAAAAGCGAATAACAGCGGGAGCAAAAGGTTTCTCAAAAAAAGTATTCTCTCCGCTGATGAGTTGCATAGGCAATATATAGTTACCAGTAGATTTACTCATACGTTGCCCGTTCATTGTGAGCATATTAGCGTGCATCCAGTATCGTACGGGACTTTCGCCGTGCCCCGCTTTTCCTTGTGCAATTTCGCATTCGTGGTGTGGGAACTTTAAGTCCATACCGCCTCCGTGAATGTCAAATTGGTTACCGAGGTATTTGGTACTCATCACCGTACATTCTAAGTGCCAACCTGGGAAGCCGTCGCCCCAAGGTGATGCCCAACGCATAATGTGGGCAGGAGAAGCTTTCTTCCAGAGCGCAAAGTCTTGAGGATTGCGTTTTTCGCCTTGCCCATCTAAATCACGAGTATTGGCAAAGAGCTCTTCTATATTGCGTCGAGAGAGCTCCCCATAATTGAGTCCGCGTTTGTTGTATTCAAGTACATCGAAGTATACAGAACCATTGCTTTCATAAGCAAATCCGTCTTTTAAGAGTTTTTCGGTAAGCTGTATTTGCTCCAATATATGCCCTGTAGCGGTAGGCTCAATAGTAGGAGGCAGTAAGTTAAATATCTCTAATACTTTGTGGAAATCTACAGTGTATTTTTGTACAATTTCCATAGGTTCGAGTTTTTCGAGACGTGATTGTTTTACAAAGCGGTCGTTGTTCACATCACCATCATCGGTAAGGTGACCTGCATCGGTGATATTGCGTACATAGCGTACTTTGTAACCTAAGAATTTAAGCGTACGATAGACAAAATCAAACGACATAAAGGTGCGCACATTGCCTAAATGCACATTACTGTACACAGTAGGCCCACATACGTACATTCCTACATTGTTTTCGTGTAAGGGTACAAACACTTCTTTTTCTCCTGTTAAGGAATTAAATATTTTTAATTGATGTTCCATTACTGTTATATTATCTACTAATTTGCTAATTTACTAATTTGTTAATTCCCTAATTTTATATCTCTCTTCGTTACTTTTAGTCTTTAAAATAATTTCTCCCAGAAAGCCTGCAATAAATAGTTGTGTGCCGATAATCATAGTGGTAAGGGCAAGGTAAAACTGAGGTCTATCAGCAATAAGGCGACCGTGTGGATTGATAAATAATTTATCAATACCAAGGTAAGCCGAAAACAAAAAACCTATAAAGAACATCAGTACTCCCAATGCTCCAAAGAAGTGCATCGGACGTTTACCGAAATGGGATAGAAAACTAATGGTGATAAGGTCTAAAAAACCATTGATAAACCTATTCATACCGAATTTGGTCACACCGTATTTGCGGGCTTGGTGTTGTACAACTTTCTCAGTAATGCGGTTGAAACCAGCGTTCTTTGCCAATACAGGAATATAGCGATGCATCTCACCTGATACTTCAACATTCTTTACAACCTCTTGTTTGTAGGCTTTGAGTCCGCAGTTGAAATCGTGGAGGGTGAGACCTGAGGTTTTGCGCGCTGCCCAGTTGAAAAGTTTAGAAGGCAGATTTTTTGCCAATACCGAATCATAACGTTTTTTCTTCCACCCCGATACAAGGTCATAACCCTCTTGGGTAATCATATTATAAAGAGCAGGAATCTCATCCGGACTGTCTTGCAGGTCGGCGTCCATAGTAATCACGACTTCACCTTGTGCTTGTTTGAAACCTGCGTGCAATGCTTGTGATTTGCCGTAATTGCGCAAAAAACGAATACCTTGTACATTAGTGTCTTTACCCGATAACTCTTCGATTACCTGCCAAGAATTATCAGTACTACCATCGTCTACAAAGATAATTTCATAAGAATAACGGTGTTCAGTGAGTACTTTGTGTAGCCACTGATAAAGTTCAGGTAGCGATTCTTGTTCGTTGAGAAGCGGTATAACGATTGAAATTTGCATCTTATAACAATTTGAAGTGCAAAAGTAATAAATTAATAATGAATACCAATAAATGTGGCAAATAAATTCATTTTTATCACCATATAATTTGTTTATATGAATGATATAAGGTTAATCACTTTAAAATACGATTTCATAGATAATAACACTGCATTTTCACCTATCAGAGGCTCTTTTACTTAATCTATAGCACTATTTTTCTTCTTTTCTATTAATTTTTTATAAGTTATTTTCACACTTACTATCAAACACTTACAGTTTAATGATGAAAAAACAAACATTTTTTTATTGCCAATATAAAAAAAGGTTGTATCTTAGCACGCTAATTTATATAACAGATACCTATTAATATATTATGACAGAAGGAGAAAAACTGATTCCTGTAGACATCAGCGATGAAATGAAATCTGCCTATATCGATTATTCGATGTCGGTAATCGTTTCACGTGCATTGCCCGATGTTCGTGATGGTTTAAAACCTGTACACCGCCGTGTACTTTACGGTATGTACGATATGGGAGTGCTCAGCAATCGCCCTTATAAAAAGTCGGCTGCTATTGTGGGTGAGGTTCTCGGTAAATACCACCCTCACGGCGATACAGCTGTTTACGATACTATGGTGCGTATGGCACAATATTGGAGTTTACGCTATATGCTTGTAGACGGACAAGGTAACTTCGGTTCAATGGGTGGTGACCCCCCTGCCGCAATGCGTTATACCGAAGCCCGTATGCGTAAATTCTCCGAAGAAATGCTCTCAGATATCGATAAGGAGACAGTTGACCACCAACTTACTTATGACGACTCTCGTGAAGAGCCTATCGTACTCCCTACACGCATCCCTAACCTATTGGTGAACGGTTCAGCAGGTATCGCAGTAGGTATGGCTACTAATATGGCTCCTCATAACCTTAATGAAGTTATCGATGGAACTATTGCTTATATCGACAATAACGATATTGAAATCGATGAACTCATTAAATACATCAAAGCTCCTGATTTTCCTACGGGAGGTATTATCTATGGCTATGAAGGCGTAAAAGAAGCCTTCAAAACAGGACGCGGACGAGTAATCATTCGTGCCAAAGCTGAGTTTCAAGAAATAAAAGGTAAAGATTGTATTGTAGTAACCGAAGTCCCTTATCAAGTCGATACATCTGTGCTTTTGAAAAAAACATCTGACCTCGTAAAAGAAGGTAGGTTAGAGGGTATCACCGATGTACGCGATGAATCAGCTCGTGGTAAAATACGTATCGTTTATATTCTCAAACGCGATGCAGTCCCTAATGTAGTGCTCAACAATCTCTTTAAGCATACCGAGCTACAAACCTCATTTAGTGTTAATAACATCGCCTTAGTAAAAGGACGCCCTCAGTTGTTAAACCTTAAAGACCTTATCTTTCACTTCGTAGAACACCGTTATGACGTAGTGTATAGGCGTACCGACTATGAACTTCGCAAAGCCAAAGAGCGTATTCATATTTTAGAAGGGTATATGAAGGTGATGGCAACCGAGGACACTATGGGTAAAGCTATTGAGATTATCCGTTTCCACGATAAACCCAAAGAAGATTTAATTGCCGAATTCGACCTTACCGATGTACAAGCCGAAGCTATCTTGGCGTTAGCACTACGTCGTATCAATAAGGTTCTTATCCAACAAACAAAAGAAGAATACGAAGAAAAGCTGGCTGAAATACGCGATTTAGAAGATATCTTAGCTCGCAAAGAACGTCGTACCGAAATTATTAAGGAAGAACTACTAGAAATAAAAGAGAAGTATGGCGATGAGCGTCGTTCTACCATTGAATACGCAGGGGGCGAATTCAGTGTAGAAGATATGATTCCTGATGATAAAATGGTAATTACCATCTCACACGCAGGCTATATCAAACGCACTCAGCTTAGTGAATATAAGACCCAAAGCCGTGGCGGTGTAGGACAAAAAGCCTCTACCACACGCGACCAAGATTTCTTAGAACACCTCTTTGTAAGTTCTAATCACCAATATTTATTATTCTTTACTCAAAAAGGTAAGTGTTTCTGGATGCGTGTATACGAAATACCAGAAGGTAGCAAAACTGCCAAAGGTCGTGCTATACAAAACCTTATCAATATCGAATCCGATGATAAGATTAAGGCTTTCGTGAGTGTACAAAACCTCAAAGATGAAGACTACATCAGCAACAATTACCTCATTATGGCTACTAAAAAGGGTATTGTTAAGAAAACGCTTCTCAAAGAATACTCTCGTCCACGCCAGAATGGTATCAATGCCATCACTATTAAAGAAGGTGACGAACTTATCGAAGCAAAACTTACCTCAGGCAGTAGCCAGTTGATGTTAGCCGTGAAATCAGGTCGTGCGATTCGTTTTGCCGAAGACAAAGTGCGTGCCGTAGGGCGTAATTCGCAAGGGGTTCGTGGTATCGACTTAGATACTGAAAACGATGAGGTAGTAGGTATGATTGCTATTGAAAACCCACGCGAAGAGACTGTATTGGTAGTATCAGAAAACGGCTATGGTAAACGTTCCTATATTGATGACCCCGAAACACACGAAGCCGTATATCGTATTACTAACCGTGGTGGTAAAGGGGTAAAAACCATTTCTATTACCGAGAAAACAGGTCAGTTAGTAGCCATTAAAAGCGTTTTAGAAGGTGAAGATTTGATGATTATCAATAAATCAGGTATTGCTATTCGTTTATCAATCGATACCCTTCGTATTTTAGGACGTGCTACTCAAGGCGTAAAACTCATCAATATCAAAGGCAAAGACTCTATTGCTGCCGTTACTAAGGTAATGAAAGAAGATGACGATGAGAGCACTGAAGGAGCTCCTACTAATGATAATGAACCTTTAGATACTCAAGAATAAAATTTGTGTTCATAATTAATTAAATTAAAAAAGCCCATAATACTGCGTATTACGGGCTTTTTTTCTACCCTAATTTACCCACCTTACCTCCGCTATTCCTTTAACCACTGTTCGCCTTTTATTCGTCTTTTCTTTATCTGTCCGTGCGACTCGCACCGTCTTTTGTTCATTTACATATACAAACTTTGCCAAAGTTTGAAACTTTGGCAAAGTTGAAATCTACTAATAACATTCTTCTTATTTATATCTTAGTTTTAACTTACCCCCACTTTTCTTCCACCTTTTATTCGTTCTTTATTCGTTCTTTGTTCGTCCTTCCTTCGTTCATTGTTCGTCTTTTGTTCGTCTTTTGTTCGTTAATTGTTTATCTGCCAGTGCGGCTCGCACCGTCTTTTGTTTATTTGCCCGTCGTGCTACGACTGCCTGTGCGGCTCACACTATCTACCTGTCGTGCTACGACCTCGCATTGTTTTACCTTTTACCTTTTACCTTTTACCTATATAATTAGTATTGTGATATCAAATAGCTTAGTCCCTCTCAACTTATAGAAATGAAAAAAAACTAATATTTTTTTGTTACATATATTAATATTTTGTACTTTTGGCGTTAAATTATAAAAACCAATGCTTATTATGGCAATGCACAACGATTTAGGAAATGAAGGAGAACAAGATGCCGTAAACTTCCTAATAGAAAATGGTCATACTATTTTAGAACGCAATTTTAGGTTCGGGCACGCCGAGATTGATATCATTTCGCAAAAAGGAAATATTTTGCATATCACAGAAGTAAAAACACGTAGTTCAAGTGCTTATGGTGAACCCGAGAGCTCTGTAAATCAGCAAAAGATAGAACTATTAGTGAAAGCTACCGATTTTTATATAAAGAAAAAAGACTTAGATGTAGAAATACAATTTGATATTATATCCATCGTAAAAAACAATGCAGAATTTAGCTTAAACTACATAGAAGACGCTTTTTATCCTTTTTAATGATTTATGCCCCCAATTACTTTTAAATAAATTTATAATATCCAATACAAATGAAAACAATAGCATCAGCCGTCGAGCACTATATCAAATCAAAACCTTTCTTACAAACCGCTCTTTCAGAAGGGATTATTAACCTTACTTCTTTGGCTCGTATCATACGTAAGGATATACAAGCTGAAACTACTCAGCGTGAAGTGCGCAATGGGGCTATTGTTATGGCTCTCAAACGCCTTTCAGTAGATATGGAGTTTCGCTCTACTCATCGTATTGTAAAAGTATTGAAGAATATAGGCGATATTATTGTTCGTTCAAATTTAACCGACTATACTTTCTTAACCTCTGAGACCTTTATGAATGCTCAGGCTCAGCTACTCAATAAAATCAAAAATAATAGAGATATCTTCTACGCTACTACTCGTGGGGTAAATGAAGCAAATATTATTGTCAGTAACTCAATGGAGTCTATTGTTGAGAATATCTTTAAGAAGGAACGCATTTTGCAAAAATTCACCGATTTAGGAGCTATTAGTGTAAAACTTCCCGAAGAAAACGTCTCAGTATCGGGTATTTATTATTTTATATTTCAACGTTTGGCTTGGGAGGGAGTGAATATGAACGAGGTGATTTCTACCGCCAACGAATTTACTATCGTAATCCCCGAAATCCACATCGATATAGCTTTCAAAGTAATTAAAGATTTAAAATTATTATAAAAATAAATGGTTAGAGTTAGATTTGCTCCCAGTCCTACGGGAGCATTGCATATCGGAGGCGTACGTACCGCCCTATTTAATTATTTGTTCGCCAAAAAGCACGGTGGTGATTTTTTACTTCGCATAGAAGATACCGACCAAAATCGCTATGTTGAAGGCGCAGAACAGTACATCATAAATTCCCTCAATTGGCTAGGTCTTACTTACGACGAGGGAATAGGCAAAGAAGGCAAACACGCCCCTTATCGCCAAAGTGAACGTAAACCGTTATACAAACAATATGCCGATACCCTTATCAATAACGGTTGGGCATACTACGCTTTTGATACTGCTGAGGCATTAGATACAGCTCGCAAGGAAGCAGAAGCCAAAGGAGAGACCTTTATATACAATTGGGCTACACGTGATGCATTGCAAAACTCACTTTCACTTAACAAAGAAGAAGTACAACAACGCTTAGAGCGTGGTGATGAATATGTGATTCGCTTTAAAATGCCACATAACGAACAGCTAAAAATGAACGATATGATTCGTGGTGAAGTAACTATTGATACGAGTACCTTAGACGATAAAGTGCTCTTCAAAAGCGACGGAATGCCTACTTACCACTTGGCAAATATCGTAGACGATCACTTAATGGAAATCACTCACGTGATACGCGGTGAAGAGTGGTTGCCTTCTATGGCATTGCACCTATTGCTCTATCGCGCTTTTAGTTGGCAAGCCCCTGCTTTTGCACACTTACCTCTTATCCTCAAACCGGTGGGTAATGGTAAGCTCAGCAAGCGTGACGGTATCAAATTAGGCTTCCCTGTTTTCCCAATGGATTGGACAGAGAATGGCGAAACCCTCAAAGGTTTTAGTGGAGAAGGGTATTTCCCCGAAGCACTTATCAACTTTTTAGCACTCTTGGGTTGGAATCCTGGTACCGATGAAGAAATCTTCACTGTCGAGCAACTCGTGCAACTCTTTGATTTGGAAAAAGTACATAAGGCAGGTGCTCGCTTTGACCCTGAGAAGATAAAGTGGTTCAACCACCAATACCTACAAATGAAGCCTAATGCAGAATTAGCTACCCTTTTCCAAAAAGACCTTACCCAAAGAGGCGTTACAGTTCCGATGGCTACAATAGAGAAAGTAGTTGGTCTCATCAAAGAGCGTGCTACCTTTGTGAGTGATTTTTGGGAACTTAGCAAATTCTTTTTTGAAGCTCCCGCTCAGTACGACGAAAAGGCACTCAAAAAACAATGGAAAGAGCAAACTCCTGAAATCGTAAAAGAAGTAAGTGAGGTACTTAAAAACACATCTAACTTTACCTCAGTAGCTTTAGAAGAAGCAGTAAAACAATATATGGAAGCTAAAAGCTTAGGCTTTGGACAAGTGATGCCTCCGTTGCGTTTAGCCTTAGTAGGTGAACTCAAAGGACCTCACGTATTTGATATTATAGAAGTGATTGGCAAAGAGGAAACACTACGCCGTTTAGACGCACTTCTTTCAGCAGAAAAGTAACATATATAGAGCAGAATAGCAACTTAAAATAAGCCTATATGAAAAGTTTTTCATACAGGCTTATTTTATTCTGATAATACGAACCGTGTTTGATGAGGAGGTACTTTATAGCGTTTGTATCTACTGCAAATTGTAAGTGTTTCCATCGTTAATTATTACCACACCATACTTAATGAAATACGTTTGCGCACTTCATCTTTTTCAATCACTTTTACTTGCACTTGTTGGTGGAGTTTAACTACTTCATTCACATCAGAAACATAACCTTCTTTCAGTTGAGAGATGTGTACCAATCCACTTTCTTTAACACCTACGTCCACAAAGCAACCAAAGGCAGTAATATTGTTTACTATACCAGGTAATATCATTCCTACACGCACATCATCAAAGGTTTTTACATTAGGGTCGAAGGCAAAGGCTTTAGCAGTAGTACGAGGGTCGAGCCCTGGTTTTTCTAATTCCTTTAATACGTCCTTCAAATAAAGTTCACCAACCTTATCTGTTTTGTACTTTTGAATATCAATAGTGGCAATAGCTTGCTTGTTACCTATAAGTTGTGCCACTGAGATTCCCGTGTCCTTCGCCATTTGTTTGATGATAGGATAGGCTTCGGGGTGTACTGCTGAATTGTCGAGCGGGTTCTCACTATTATGTACACGTAAGAAAGCTACTGCTTGCTGGTATACTTTATCACCCAAACGAGGTACCTTTTTTAAGTCTTCTCGCTTACTAAAAGCACCATTAGCCGAGCGGTAGGCTACTATGTTTTCAGCCATCTTCTCTCCTATTCCTGATACATAACTGAGTAGTGATTTGCTTGCTGTGTTGAGGTTTACCCCTACTTTGTTCACGCAACGTACTACCGTTGCATCGAGCTCCTCTTTCAATAACGACTGGTTTACATCGTGTTGGTATTGACCTACTCCTATGCTCTTAGGGTCTATCTTCACTAATTCAGCTAAAGGGTCGGCAAGACGCCTGCCTATGGATACTGCCCCACGTACAGTTACATCGTAATCGGGGAACTCATCGCGAGCTATTTTAGAAGCTGAATAGACCGATGCTCCTGCTTCACTCACCACAAATACTTCCACCTTTTTAGCGAAAGCAATACTTCTTACAAACGACTCTGTTTCGCGAGAAGCAGTACCATTGCCTATACTAATGGCTTGGATGTTGTATTGAGAAACCATTGTGCTGAGCTTTTTAGTAGCCATAGTTATATCATTCTGGGGAGCGTGAGGGTAGATAACATCGTGATGCAAAAGGTCGCCTTTTTCATCTAAACACACTACCTTACAACCTGTACGATATCCTGGGTCAATAGCCAAAATGCGCTTTTCACCCAAAGGAGACGCTAATAACAACTGTGAAAGGTTCTCGGCAAACACACTGATAGCTTTCACATCGGCTTTATCTTTTGCCTCTTGTAGTGTTTCGTTGGAAATAGAAGGCTCTAATAAGCGTTTGTAGCTGTCTTTTACCGTTTTCTTCAAGAAATCGGCTACTTCTCCCCTACTCTTTATGATGTTTTCTTCCATAAAAGGTAAGGTTTCTTCACTATCTACTTGTACTTTTAGTTTTACAAATCCTTCTTTTTCAGCACGCAACATTGCTAATACACGGTGAGAGGGCGCTTTGTTAAGGGCTTCTTCCCAATCGAAATACTGAGCGTATTTCTGAGCTTCTTCCTCTTCGTTTTTACCTTTGGCTACTTCGCTACTGATGATTGCTTTGCGCTGGAATATTCGGCGAAGAGTGCGACGTATAAACGTATTCTCGTTAATCCATTCAGCTATAATATCCGAAGCCCCTTGTAAAGCATCTTCTTCAGTAGGTACTTTATCGGAAAGATAACGCCCTGCTAATAGTTCCAAGTCGGTTACACGCTGACTCATTATCTGTTTTGCAAGAGGTTCTAAGCCGTTTTCTTTGGCTACATCGGCTTTTGTTTTACGCCGTTTTTTGTAAGGCAGGTATAGGTCTTCTAATTCATTGAGCTCAAAAGAGTTCTCAATACGTTTACGCAAATCGTCTGTAAGCTTTCCTTGTTCTTCAATAGAAGAGAGAATTGTTTCTTTGCGCTTACAGATATTGTCGTAATCAGCTTGGGATTTGGCAATATGCTCAATGGCTACTTCATCTAAATTCTGAGTGCTATCTTTTCGATAGCGTGCAATGAAGGGGATAGTGCAGCCTTCGGTTAATAGTGAAAGTGTGTTTTCAATAGCTTTTTCAGGTAGTTGTGTTTGGGCTTTTATATATTGAATGTTTGTCATACTAATGTGTCATCGATTTAACAGTGTTTTTAAATTGAAGGTGCAAAGATATTGAAGAATTAGCAGATTAGCAAATGTCTTTTAATACCACAATGCCAATAATACTAAATCAATGACAGTGCGAGGTCGTAGCACGACAGGCAGAGAAACAATTAACGAACAAAAGACGGTGCGAGCCCCACGGGCAGATAAAGAAAAGACGAACAAAAGACGAACAAAGAACGAACAAAGAACGAACAAAGAACGAACAAAGAACGAACAAAGAACGAACAAAGAACGAACAAATGACGAACAAAAGACGAAGAAAAGACGAAGAAAGGACGAAGAAAGGACGAAGAAAGGACGAACAATGAACGAATAATGAACGAAGGATAACAAGAGTAAAAATATATCTAAACTGTATACAAAGCGGTGCTTTGGTAGAGAAAACTTATTTTTTTGAAATAATATTTCGCTCTTTTAAAAAAAAGTAGTACTTTCGCACTCTGTAACAGCACTTATGAAAAAGTATGAAAAGAGTTTTACTATACAGTAGTTTTTTAGTTGTTTTTTTGCTATATTTAGCTTGTACACCTAATGCTAATACCTATTATAACCGTCAGATGCAACCTATTGTTACCAAGTATAATGTACTGTTCAATGGGGAGGAAGCATATGCCAAAGGTCTTAATGAACTACGCGAAAAATATCAAGATAATTTTAGTGAAATTCTACCCGTAGAGCCTATTGGTATGACAGGAAAAGTGCAATTAGATGGTACAGGTAATGCTGATTTTCAACGTGCTGAAGAAAAAGCTATTAAAACCATTCAGAAACACTCTATGGTTTTTAAAGGAGTACAACGCAACTATAAAATTGACGACGCTTATATGTTACTCGGTCAAGCCCGTTATTACGATGAGCGTTTTTTTCCTGCCTTAGAGGCTTTCAATCACCTGCTTACAAACTACGGAACCAGCGAGCGTATTCCTGAGGCAGCGGTTTGGGCACAAAAAGCTAATCTCCGTTTAGGTAAAGATAAAATTGCCATAGAAAAACTCACTGAATTTTTAAAAGAGAATCCTAAATTACGCAAAAATGATAGAGCTGAAGCCTATGCTACCTTAGGACAGGCTTATATCAACCAAGAACAATATCCTGAGGCTGCCGATGCGCTTTACAATGCTGGTAAATACACTCGTAATAAGGCTTTACGCGGTAGATATTACTTTATTGCAGCTCAGCTTTATGAAAAACAGCATCAAAAAGACTCTGCCGAAGTAGCTTTTGAAAAGGTTGTGAAGCAAAACTGGAAGATTCCGCGTAAGCTATGGGTAGAAGCCCAAGCAGGAAAGGCTCGCAACAAAACATTTACCCCTGAAGAAAAGGCTGATTTTTTAGCTTACCTTACCAAGCTTGAACGCCGTTATGAGCACAAAAACTATCTCGATGTGCTTTACTACACTCACGGCGAACTTTTAAAAGACGATGATAAGCGTTTGGCTACCGATTTTTATCGCAGTTCTCTTTCCAACAATAAGAATAACAATCCGTTAAAAGCAAAAGCTCATACACGTCTCTCTGAATTATTTTTTGACCAAAAAGACTACACGGGAGCTTATCAGCATTTGGATAGTACTCTTACTTATATCCCTGAACATACCTTTGAACATCTTTTTATTCGCAGAAAAAGAGATAACTTGTCCAAGATTGCTGAGTTAGAATATGTCGTTAAGAAAAATGATAGCGTTTTAAAAGTTATGCGCTTGCCAGAGACAGAACGTCGTGCGTATTACCAAAAACATATCGATTCTGTACAGAAAGCAATTGCTCTTCGCACACAAAAGCAACACAATAAAAAGGTTGCCAATACAGGTATGGGGGTAACTATGCCCGATGCTACTACTGAAAAAGGTGGCAAGTTTTATTTCTACAATCCGATGAGTGTAGCTTATGGGAAACAACAGTTTCAACAATATTGGGGAGACCGCAAATTGGAGGATAACTGGCGTTGGTCGAGTATGGGGAATGCTACTGTGGCGAACCTCACTGTCTCAGCTACTACACAACAAATAGCTGAAAAAGAAGTAGAAACTCCCGATACTTATCTTTCTCAACTTCCTAAGACCGAAGCCGAAATCGCTCAACTTAACATCGATAGAAATAAAGCCTTGTACCAGTTGGGCGTGCTCTATCGCTCTAAATTCAGTGAAAATGAATTGGCTATACAACGTTTAGAACGTGTTCTTGCCAACAATCCTTCTCCCGAATTAGAAGTAGTTACACTTTATGAGCTTCAAAAGAATTACACTGATGCTCATAACCCCAAAGCTGAAACCATCAAAGGGCGACTACTTGCTAATTATCCTAATACCGATTATGCAAAACTATTGCAAGGAAGCGAAACCTCACAACAAGAGCGCAATAAACAGGCACAAGTTTTTGTTGATACCCTTATGGCTCAATACAATCGCGGTGAAATTATCGAGACGGCTCACCAGTTGCAAACAGAAGGGGCGCAGTATCGTGAAACTTCAGTAGCACCTGCTATCGCACTGTTGCAAGCCAAAACAACGGCACGTTTAGAGGGGCTTGCTCCTTACCAAGCGCAGTTACAACAGATAGCGACTAACTATCCTGCCACTGCTGAAAGTGAAGAGGCTAAAAATCTATTAGATGAGCTTAAAGATGTAGAAACCGAAGATTTTGTTACTGACGATAAGGCTACGAAATGGAAAGTAGTCATTACAGGTACGGTTTCCGAGACACGTACAACTATAAAAGAACAACTTACCCAGAAATTAAAGGCAATTTCTGAGGTACTTACCCTTTCAGAAGACCTCTATAATGCCGATGAAACTTGGTTGGTAGTTCATAATATCCGCGATGCTTATTCAGCTCAGAGCATTGTTACTGATTTGAAAGAGTTCTTGGAGAAAAACAAACTATCTGCTTTTGTTATAGCCACTGAAAACTACCGATTGGTACAAATTCGCAAAGACAAAGAGAAATTCTTGGAGAAAGAAAAGAATGAAAACTAAGTCAGCTTATAGTATTTGTTGCTTTATGGCTTGTCATTCAGCTTTATTTTAGTATCTTTGCGCCTCATTTAGCAAAAAAACAATATGAAATTAAAACACGCATTCCTTATTATTCTGTTGGTACTTATCATCGACCAATGGAGCAAAATATACATCAAAACACACTTTATCCTCAACGAAGCCGTAACCGTTTTCAGTTGGTTTCAAATCTACTTTGTAGAAAACGAAGGCGCAGCTTGGGGCACTAAAATCCCCGGCGAATACGGCAAACTCATTCTTACCCTCTTTCGCATTGTAGCGGTAATAGGTATCGGTTATTGGCTGGTATCGGCAGTGAGAAAGCAACAACCTAAGATACTTATCATTTGCATTTCTTTGATATTGGCAGGAGCACTGGGCAATATCATCGATTCGGTGTTTTATGGCATAATTTTCGACCATAGTTATGGTAACATTGCTACCCTATTTGCCGAAAATCCTTACGGAACCCTCTTGCACGGCAAAGTGGTGGATATGTTCTACTTCCCTATTATCGATACTACACTTCCCAGCTGGGTACCCTTTTGGGGAGGCGAACGCTTTCGTTTCTTCGAGCCTGTGTTCAATGTGGCTGACTCTGCAATATGTATAGCAGTGGGGCTGATGATTTTATATCACAAAAAGATATTTCCTAAAAACTAAATGAATACAAAAACACTTGAAGACTTAGAGTTCCCCATTGTACTCTCTCATTTGTCTGACCTTTGCCTTACTGAACTCGGCAAGAAATACGCCTTACGTATCAAGCCTTTCGACAATCAGGAGAGCCTGTTATTGGCACTGAATCAAACCAATGAATACCTATCGTCTTTTGATAATAACAACACAATCCCTTCACACTATTGCGAATCTATCACTTCCGAAATTAAACTCCTATCTATTGAAAACGCCTTGTTAGAAGTGTCGAGCATTAGGAAGATTCATCGTATCAGCGAGGTTGTAAACACACAAATTCTCTTTTTTAAGAAGTTCAAAACGCTATACCCTACCCTTTTCGAAACGGCTGATAGTATCGAGTATACTACCGAACTGCTGAACGCTATCGATAAAGTGCTGGACAAGTACGGCGAGATAAAAAACGAAGCCTCTCCTACGCTTGGCAATATACGTCGCGAGCTGAGCGCCTTGAAAGGAAAACTCAACGAAAGTTTCAATCGTGCTCTCGCCGAGTATAACACTGCCGACTATCTCGATGATATCCGCGAGACCGTAATAGAAAACCGTCGCGTGCTGGCAGTGAAAGTAATGTACCGTCGAAAAGTACAAGGCACCGTATGGGGGAGCTCAAAAACGGGTAGCATAGTGTATATAGAAC
The DNA here is from genome assembly GCF_000277665.1 of Capnocytophaga sp. oral taxon 335 str. F0486. Lineage (NCBI taxonomy): Bacteria > Pseudomonadati > Bacteroidota > Flavobacteriia > Flavobacteriales > Flavobacteriaceae > Capnocytophaga > Capnocytophaga sp. oral taxon 335. Next base: position 60,625 of record NZ_AKFR01000010.1, read on the forward strand.
CGCGACAAACCGAAATCTACTCTCGCGAACTCTCCAATCTGCTTTATGACGAAAAAGAGGAAATCCAGCGTATATTAAGAGAACTTACCATCTTCATCAGTCAGTTTGCCGACCTGCTGAAAGGCTATCAGCGATACATCACAGCCGTTGATATTATTTGCGCCAAAGCCAAGTACGCTCACCAAATGAACGCACTTTTGCCAGAAATCACTCAGGAGCGCGAACTATTCCTCCGTGAAGCATATCACCCTTTGCTGTACCTGAACAATGCCAAAAAAGGTGTTACTACCTTCCCTCAAACCATAGAACTGAATGATGAAAATCGTATTATTGTCATCTCGGGACCTAATGCGGGCGGAAAAAGTATTACACTTAAAACCATTGGCTTATTGCAATTAATGTTACAAAGTGGAATGCTCGTTCCGGTACATCATCGTTCTAAAATGTGTTTGTTTGAACGCATTCTTACCGATATCGGCGATAACCAATCTATTGAAAACCACCTTAGCACATACAGCTACCGACTCAAAAATATGAATTACTTCCTCAAGAAGTGCAACCACCGCACCTTGTTTTTGATAGATGAGTTCGGGACAGGTAGTGACCCCGAATTAGGAGGTGCTTTGGCTGAAATATTCTTAGAAGAGTTCTACCACCGAAAGGCTTTTGGGGTGATTACCACCCATTACACCAATTTAAAAATGCTGGCAGATGAATTGCCTCACACCAGCAATGCCAATATGCTTTTCAACGATAAAACCTTAGAGCCCATCTATAAGCTGATAATAGGCGAAGCGGGAAGTTCTTTCACTTTTGAAGTAGCGCAGAAAAACGGTATTCCGTTTAGCCTCATCAATCGGGCTAAGAAAAAAATAGAGAAAGGAAAAGTGCGTTTTGATGCCACTATCGCCAAATTGCAGAAAGAACGCTCCAAAATGGAAAAAACTGCCGAAACCCTGAAAGATGAGGAAACCAAAGCCCGCGAAGAAGCCAAACGTTTAGAAGAACTCAATGATAAAATAAAAAGCAAACTCGTAAATTATCAAGAGCTCTATGACCAAAACCAACGTATGATTACCTTAGGTAGCAAGGTAGATCAGATAGCCGAACGTTATTTCTACGATGGTAAGCGTCGCCCTTTGGTATCCGAATTTCTTAAACTCATTGAAATAGAAAATGCCAAGCGCAAACAAATAAGCAAAGAGGAACGTACCAAGCAAAAAGAGGAGAAAAAAACTACTACCCAAGAAGTTCATAAGCAAATGGAGGCTATCCGCCAGCAACGCAAAGAAGAGAAGAAAGAGCGCATTGCCCAAGAACGCGCCGAAAAGGAAAAGCTACAACGCGCCCTTTCAGTAGGCGACCGTGTGCGCATTAAAGACAGCCGGAGCGTGGGAAGTATCGATAAGATTGAAAAAGGCAAAGCCATAGTAAATTACGGGGCGTTTACTACCTCTGTTTCTTTGGACGAATTGGAGCTCGTACAGAAAATCCGATAAAGTTCAACTTGCCGAAAAGGCACCTTATTAATATTTCAAAAAAGTGATTGTCCAAAAAACAATCACTTTTTAAGTTCTTTATCTTTTTAAAGTGAATAGAAAGTCACTTTTTGACTTGCCGAACTTTATAAAGTCAATAGCGAGCCACTTTTTGAGTAGTTTAACTTTGTAAAGTTACAAAAAAGTGTACTTTTGCGGATTTTTCCCTTCGAAAGGGGAACGGGGTAGGTCTTTTCTGCGTAAATTATTACAATTATAATGCAAACACCCCCCTTGCCCCCCTCAAGGGGGGAATGTTGCGACGAATATTACACTTGAATAGTAGTTTTTACAGTATTAACTTTGCCAAAGTTTGAAACTTTGGCAAAGTTGAATCAAATATAATACAAACACCATATAATAATATTGATTTTTCATATATCAATAAAAAACTTTGAAAATAATTTTGCATATAAAAAAAGAAATTCGTAATTTTGTCGCATAAAAACGAGGATTATCGTTATTAGGATAATCCCTAATTTATAATACTATATTATTTAACAACCTCAAAAAAATATTTTCTACTTATGAAAAAGGAGAAGTTAATCAATTTAGACCTTGCTCGCTTGCATAATGCCGAGTTTAAACAATTTTTAGTGCGATTTTTTGAAGATTTCGGCAAGACTGATTTAAAATTGGAAACAGATGCCGATTTTAAAGTGCTCTTCGAAAAGTTAAAAGGCAAATTCCTTCTTATGAAAAGGGATTGGAAAGAATCCGTTCTAGTGAAGAGACCAAAAAACTCGCCGAGCTTGACCACGCAAGAGATACCGATATGCGTGCCTTGCGTTTGAGTATTCGCCCCTATAAATATGCAAAAACGGACGATAAGAAAAAGGCTTTTGAAACGTTAAAAAGGCTTATAGACCCTTATAAAGATGTTTCAAAAGAAACGTATGAGGAAGAAACCAGCAACCTTACAACCCTTATTACTCAGCTCAAAGCTGAACCTTATGTAAGTGCAGTGAAAACCTTGCAAATTAAGGAGTTTGTAAGTGAGTTGGAAAAATCTAATAAGGCGTTTGATGAACTTTTTTCGCACAGGTCGTTCCAAACCTTGCAAAAAGAAGCCTATCATATACGTCCGCTACGAAAAGAGCTCTCAGATGATTACCGCAATATGGTAAATTACATTGTAACTCTATCGGGAGTGAAACAAGATGAGTTCTACAAAAAGACGTTGGAGGTCATCAATAACAGCAGGAAGTATTACGCCGATGTGATAGCGCGTAGAAAGCCGAATGCCCCTTCTGCTAAAAACAAAGAAAATACAAATGTTATCCCATAAACTATGGAAGTGAACATACACCCCAGCTGGAAGTCGGTATTACAAGAAGAATTTAATAAGCCATATTTCAGTCAGCTCACCGATTTTGTAAAGAAAGAATATGCCGAAAATATCTGTTATCCCAAAGGAAAGCAAATATTTTCGGCTTTCGACCATTGTCCGCTGGACAGGGTGAAAGTAGTTATCATCGGGCAAGACCCCTATCACGGCGAAGGGCAGGCAAACGGTTTGTGCTTTTCGGTACACGATGGCATTGCCCACCCACCTTCACTTATCAATATTTTTAGGGAAATAGGGCAAGATTTAGGTACCTCCTACCCTATCAGTGGCAATTTGGAGCGCTGGGCATCGCAAGGAGTTTTGCTGCTGAACGCCACTCTCACCGTAAGAGCCAACGAAGCTGGTAGCCACCAAAATAAAGGGTGGGAAACTTTTACTGACGCTGTTATTAAAGCAGTTTCAGCACATTGTAACAATATAGTGTTTATGTTGTGGGGTGGTTATGCCAAAAAGAAAACAAGCCTTATCGACCCGGCAAAACATTGCATTCTTACCTCAGGGCATCCCTCTCCTTTGAGTGCAAACAAAGGCTATTGGTTTGGCAACAAACATTTCAGCAAAGCTAATGCCTATCTTACATCCGTAGGGAAGGAAGCCATAAACTGGTAATTAAGATAGGAAAAGTTATGAGCGTTTATTATCTATCATTCAGCATTGAGCAATATTTAGGTTTTCTCCTTTTTGTAGTCATTTTCCTAATTGGTTTTTGGCTATTCTGCCTTTTATGTATGGTTATTCCTTATTGGTTTATCGGGGCGATAAAAGAGCGACTAAAAGAAAGAAAATCAACTAAAAACAATATGCTTTCCCCAAAAAACTAACTACTGATGACATTAAAAGAGAGAATACATAACCTTCCCATTATCAAGCAATTCGTAAGCTTTTTGAAAAGTATTCCTTTAGCTAAGAATGCTTTTTCATTGTATGATTTGCTCGAACTGTATACCGCAGGGATTATTAGAGGTGCACTCACCTATCGGGCGAGCGCTATCTCGTATAGTTTTTTCTTGGCAATCTTTCCCTTTTTGCTGTTCATTTTAAACTTAATCCCTTATATTCCTATCGAAAATTTCCAGGGAGACTTTTGGGCTTTTATTGAAGATATGCTTCCCCCAGGTACGCACGATTTCTTTTCGGATATTTTTTTCGATATCGCCGATAAAAAACGTGGTGGCTTGTTGTCTTCGGTATTTTTTCTCTCTATTTTCTTAATGACCAATGGTATTATGGCAATTTTTGGAGGGTTTGAGTATTCGTACCATCGGCAAATCACACGCACCTATATCAAGCAATATCTCTACGCCCTAATGGTAGCAATTATTTTGGCGCTTCTCGTTCTATTTGCTGTGGTTGTATTCATTTATTACGAAGTGTATTTAGTGCCTTACCTCGATAAAATCAATTTTATTACCGATTACGAAACGCTACTTAAAATATCGAAAATAGTTTTCGTCGCACTGATTACCTACTTTGGTACAGGACTACTGTTTTACTTCGGCACAGTTGAAGGCAAGGAAAGTAAGTTCTTTTCAGCAGGTTCGCTCTTTACAGTGTTATTGTTCGGCGTGACAACCTATTTGTTCGGTATTTATATTGAGAATTTTTCTCGCTACAACCAGCTGTATGGGTCTATCGGGGCATTGCTTATCTTCCTGCTTTATATATGGTTAAATGCCAACATATTGTTATTGGGGTTTGAACTAAATGCTTCGCTTCTGAAACTTAAAAAACACGACTGATGTATTTCGTAGATGTAATCTTGCCGCTTCCGCTTTCTAAACTTTTTACCTATCGTATTAATGAAGACGAAGCACATTTCCTACAAATGGGAATGCGCGTGGCTGTTCCATTTGGTAAATCGAAAGTATACACGGCTATAGTACATCATATACATACTGTTGAGCCTTCTTATGACACTAAAGATATTGAATATATCTTAGATGAAACGCCTATCGTTACTCCCCAGCAAATAGAACATTGGCAATGGATAGCCGATTTCTATATGTGCACTTTAGGGGAAGTGCTAAAATCAGCCTTGCCATCGGCTTTTTTATTAGAAAGTGAAACAATAATTGAAATTGCAGAAAAAGAACTAAGTTCAACACTCTTTACCGATGACGAGTGGCAGGTATACGAAGCCTTACATTACAAAACAGCCCTCAAAGGTAGTGAGGTGAGCAAGATAATCCCCAAAAACAAGGCTCTGAAAGTGATGAAGAGCTTGGTAGAGAAAGGAGCTGCTCGCATTTCCGAAAGAATATTTGAGAAATATGTACCAAAACTCATCAAATACATTCGTTTATCTTCTGAATATCAAACCGAAGAAGGCTTGCAAAGAGCCTTAGAATTTTTGAAGCGGTCGGAAAAGCAAAAGAAGTTGATAATGGCTTATTTTAATTATATCAACAGAGAAATATTGCCTTTAAAAGCAGAAAAATTATTAGAAGAAGCCAGTGTATCGACAACAGTACTAAAATCAGTAATAGAAAAAGGCATTTTTGAAGAATACTACTTACAGAAAGACCGCGTTAGCTTTGCTGATAGTGATGTTTCGACAAAAAAGATACTCAATAAGGTACAAGAAGAAGCTCTTCATCAAATTCAGAAACAGTTTCAGACTAAAAACACAGTTCTTTTACAAGGGGTTACCGCCTCTGGGAAGACTGAAATTTACATTGAACTTATCGACCAATATTTAAAGGCAGGGAAACAGGTACTCTATCTTCTTCCTGAAATCGGCTTGACGGTTCATCTTATCAACCGATTGAAGAATCATTTTGGCAAGAGCCTCTCAGTATATCATTCTAAATATAGTACAAACGAACGGGTGGAAGTTTGGAATAATGTACTAAATAATAATCCCAAAGCGCAATTGGTTGTAGGTGTTCGCTCATCAGTTTACTTGCCTTTCAGGCAATTAGGGCTTGTAATCATTGATGAGGAGCACGATAATTCTTACCGACAGTTTGAACCAGCTCCTCGAATGCAAGCACGGGATACTGCTATTATGTTAGCAAACATTTTCAAAGCTAAAACTTTGCTAGGTTCGGCAACGCCTTCGTTGGAGAGTATGCACAACGTGAAGACTGAAAAGTACGGATTTGTATACTTATCAAAACGCTACGCAGATTTCCTTCCTCCTATTATCGAGCTTATCGATATTAAGGATAAGCACCATCGCAAACGTATGAACGGGCATTTTTCCGACATTCTGATAAATGAGATTACAAATACTTTATCGCAAGGGAGACAGGTGCTTCTCTTTCAAAACAGAAGGGGTTATGCTCCTATCGTGCAGTGTATGCAATGTGGCACGGTGCCCCAATGTCCGCATTGCGATGTAAGTCTCACTTTTCATCAAAGCAGTAATCAGTTGCGATGCCATTATTGCGGTTATGCAATTCCTATGCCCAAAGCCTGTATAGCTTGCGGAAGTGTTGATTTAAGAACAAAAGGTTTCGGAACAGAGCAAATTAGTAAAGAATTAGAAGTGCTTTTTCCAAAAATAGCTATAGACAGAATGGATCAGGATACTACTAATGGTAAATACGGATATGAAAAAATATTATCCAAGTTCGAGCAGCAAGAAACGCAAATATTAGTAGGTACTCAAATGATCACGAAAGGATTAGATTTTGAAAATATAGGTCTAGTAGGCGTAATGAATGCCGATGCTCTTATTCATTCTCCTGACTACCGAGCTTACGAAAGAAGTTTTCAGCTATTATTGCAAGTATCAGGGCGTGCGGGAAGAAGTGCCCAACAGGGAAAAGTATTGATACAAACCTATAACCCACAGCACCCCGTAATTCAGCAAGTATTACAAAATGATTTCAGAGGAATGTATCAAAGTCAGATAGAGGAACGCCAATCCTTTTTATACCCCCCTTTTGTACAAATGATAAAAATAACTCTCAAACACAGTAATTTTAACCAAGTAAATGAAAGTGCTGAGTGGTTTGCTAATACACTTCGTGAAGTTTTTGCTTCTCAAAGAGGGATAGACGTCTTAGGTCCTGAATTCCCTCCTATTTCTCGTATTAGAAATGAATATCTGAAAGATATTTTGGTGAAAGTACACCCCTCCGAAGTCTCTTTACGTCACACTAAAGAGCATATCAGGCGTATTGAAACTAGTTTTCAAGCTATCAGCAACTTTCGTGCTATTCGGGTAAGTTATTTGGTGGAATAATTACTATTTATTTGAGATATGAATGTTCTTTCTAAAAATATCCACATAAAAATAAGAGGCTATCTGAATTGGATAGCCTCTTGTTCTTTTTAAAAATCTTTTTATTTGTTGTAAACGCTTTCTTTTTTGAAGTGTTTAGCTAACAAATAATAAACAACTGCACGGTGCTTATTTCTGTTTGATTTACCGTATTTTTCTAACACAGCTTCAATAGCTTTGTCTAACTCAGGACCGTCTTTCAAACCTAATTTTTTGATTAAGAAGTTTTGTTTTACACGGTCTAACTCTGCTTGGTCAGAGCCTGATACTTTAGAAGCATCAGCGTTGTAGATAGAAGGACCTAAGCCCACAGTTACTTTTGTTAAGAACGCTACATCTGGGTTCTTTTCACCACATTTTTCTTTCAAATCTTGGGTGTACACAGCAATTAATTCATCACGTTTGCTCATAATTTTTTATATTTAAAATTATTAATGCGGTAAAGGTAGTCATTTTTTCAATACCTCAAAATATTTTAACAAAACTTTATCATTTATTTTTCTTGGTGTATGGATTTCTAACAGCTTAGGTTTCTCTGATACTTCGAAGAAATTACTTAAATCTTTCTGTAAATCAGATAGATTAGTTGCTAACTGATAGCTAATGCCATACATTTTACAAAAATGTTCTGCGGTAAGCCTATGAGGTGTCTCAAAGAAGTATTCAAAGTTAGGGTCAGCTTTATCACCGGGTAGTATTCTGAAAATGCCTCCTCCTTGATTATTGAGGAGAATCACTCTAAAGTCTTGTGGAATATATTTGTTCCAAAGAGCATTGCTGTCGTAAAAGAAACTCAAATCACCTGTAATGAACACTGTGGGCGATGCGCTTCCTACAGCAGCCCCAATAGCAGTGCTCATACTACCGTCGATACCGCTAGTACCTCGGTTGCAAAACACCTTCCAAGAAGGGTGTGCTTTTATCAGTTGAGCATACCTAATTGCAGAACTATTGCTTATCTGTATAATATAATCATTAGGAATATTACTGAATACCTCACTGTACACTTTAAAATCGGAGAAAGGCGCTTGGCTGATATACTCTAAATGTATTTGTTGTATCTCGTTTTTCACCTCTAACCACTGCTGTTGATAAGTAGAAGAAACATTAACCAAATTAGGGGTTACTTCCCTCAAAAAAGTATTGATATCCGCTTTAAAATGAGCTGTTAAACAGAAATATGAATCATAACCTTTGTGCAAATCTACATTATAGTGATAAGTAGGTTTATAACTACGTAAGAACTGTTTTATCTTTTTGGAAACTACCAAGCCTCCAAAAGTAAGTAATAAATCAGGGCGTAAGGCTTCTTTTAGAGTAGGGTTTCTTTCGGTATAAGTGAGTAATTTATCTATATAAGGAATAAAATCGGAATGGTGCAAGTTAGATGTAGTTTCTGTCAATACCAATACCGAAGGGTCTTTAGCAAGCCATTCTACATATTGTGCTTCTACACTATTAGGAGCCAATACTCCTACTAATACCATTTTTTTAGCTGAATCGTTCCAATGTTTCACGAAATCAGAGGCTCTTCTCTCATTAATAATAGGTTTCTGTGGTTTTGTAGCTATATTCTTAAAAGAATAGTGCTCTTCCGTAGTGAGGTATAAGGGTTCTTCAAAAGGTACATTGATGTGCACCGGCAATTGCTCCTCTATAGCTGTATTCAGTGCCCTGTTTAGCTCGTAAAAATTGCTTTTATCGCTATGTGCTTCATCGGATAGATTGGCATTGTAGGCACTGTGGTTTGCCAGTACATTCACCTGACGTATGGTTTGCCCGTCGCCTATATCTATTTTGCTTGAGGGACGGTCGGATGAGATGACCACCAATGGTATATTGCTGTAAAAAGCCTCTGAAAAAGCGGGATAGTAATTCAGCAAGGCAGAGCCCGATGTACACACCACTGCCACAGGTTGCTGTAATTGCTGAGCAATGCCCAAGGCAAAAAAAGCAGCACAACGCTCATCTACGATGCTGTAACAGTTAAAATAAGGGTCGTTGGCAAAGCCAATAGTCAGAGGGGCATTACGCGACCCTGGTGAAATAACAATGTGCTTTACTTGTTTGGCTTTACAGGCTTCTATTACGTATTGTGCTAATTTTATTTGAGGTCTTTTCATCTATTTGGTGCGCTTATTTTTATGCTGATAATACTCGTATAAGGCTACCTGTGAGCGCAAAGCTGGGGTAGTATGAGGGCGGTAGGTATTGTCTTGTGCCTGGTTAATTATACGTGCCTTCACATTGTCTGCCCAACTTATTTCGAAGGTATCTATCAACTCTTGCTGTATTGCTTTGTCGTAAATAGGGCAACCTACTTCTACTCTGAATAAAATATTGCGCGTCATCCAGTCGGCTGAAGAAATATACACTTTAGGGTTACCTCCGTTACCAAAGATAAACAAACGTGGATGCTCCAAGAACTTATCAACTATACTTATTACCTCTATATTCTCACTCATTCCTTCAATACCAGGCACTAAACAGCAAATACCACGTACAATCATTTGTATTTTTACTCCTGCACGGCTGGCTTCGTATAGCTTGTCTATCATCTTGTAGCTAGTGATGTTATTCATCTTCAGCTTGATATACGCCTCTTTGCCTGCCTTAGCATTCTTGATTTCTTCGTCTATCAGGTGTTTGAGTTGCTTTTTAGTATAGTGTGGAGACACTATTAGATGCTTGAATTTTTGCACATTATAGTTGGTATCAAAGAAGTTGAACACTTTGTTCACTTCTTTGAGTATCTCCTGATTGGCAGTAAACAGCGTATAATCAGTATAGATTTTAGCAGTAGTTTCATTGAAATTACCAGTGCTGATAAATCCATAACGTTTTAGTTCTTTTCCTTCTTTACGTTCAATCACACATATTTTACTGTGTACTTTCAGTCCGCGTACGCCGAAGATGACTTTTACACCTTCTGCTTTTAGCTGTTCAGCATATCGTATATTCGATTCTTCATCAAAACGAGCTTGCAATTCTATCTGTACGGTTACTTGTTTGCCATTTTTCACCGCATTAATAAGTGAATTTACTACTTGTGAGTTCTTCGCCAAACGATAAATGGTTATTTTCACCGATTTTACTTTAGGGTCAAGGGCAGCTTCCCTCAAAAACCATATAATGTTAGAAAAAGTATGGTAAGGAGTGTATTGCAAATAGTCTTTTTCGGCAATTTTCTTTAGCAAACTCTCTTCTGAGGTGAGTCCTTGTACAGGTAGTGGCTGTATAGAGGCATATGTCAAATCCTTGCGTCCTAAGCTGGGGAAGTTCATAAAGTCGCGACGGTTATGGTAGCGCCCTCCTGGGATTACGCTGTCCGTTTTCATAATACCCATTTTCTCTAATAAAAATTGCAAGGTATCCTTGTCTATCATCTTGTCGTACACAAAGCGCACCGGCTCGCCTTTGCGTCTGTCTTCTATACTGGTCGAGAGTTTCTCGATAAAGCTCTTGCTCAAATCATCGTCTATGTCCAACTCGGCATCACGGGTGATTTTAATCATATTTGTCGTAAGCGATTCGTAATTGAAAATATTAAATATCTTGTGCAAGCAAAAGCGTATCACATCATCAAGCATAATAATATAATGCTTATCTCCTATTTGAGGCAACTCTATAAAACGGTCGAGGGTAGCAGGCAACTCAATAAGGGCGTACTGTATTTTTTCTTTATAAACACGTGATGAAAAGAACTTTTGTACTCCTGAGGCTTTTTCGTCTTCTTCTTTTAGGGTCATTTTTACTGCCAAATACGCCACATCGTCTTTCAGTTGTGGGAACTTCTCTAAATCGTTAAGGATAATAGTAAAGAGGGCGGGGCGTACTTTGTCGTAGAAATAGGTATTTACAAAGGCTTCGTGCTCGGGTAATAACGTCTTTTCATCTACTATAAATATCTGCTCTTTCTCCAATTCCTTGGTAATAGTGGAAATAATTTTCAAACTCTCATCTTGTAGCTGTATTACCTCTTTGGTAATTTCTTCCAAGAGCTCTTTGGCGTGTACCCCCAGTTCTTTATCTGAGGTTTCGTTCATCGCCACTCGTTTTACAGTAGCGTAACGCACTTTAAAGAACTCATCTAAGTTGTTCGAGAAGATACCCGCAAAACGCAAACGTTCCAATAGGGGCACTCGCTCATCGGCTGCCTCTTGAAGTACGCGTGCATTGAATTTTAGCCAACTCAATTCGCGGTTGATATATTGATTTTTCACCTTCATTTTACTTCATTTTGAGCCATTTCCACACCTCTCTATAGCTAGCTTTTTTGCCGTACATCAAGATACCAATACGGTATATCTTAGATGCTAATTTAATGACCGCAAAGAAAGTGAGATACAAAATAACGAGAGAAATCAGTACTTCCCACCACGCTACCCCAAACGGTATGCGCATCAACATTACTACGGGCGAAGTGAGAGGTATGTATGAAAATACTACCGAAATCGTACCGTGAGGCTCTTCAATTACCGAGAACATACCTACATAAAAGGCTAATATTAGCGGTAATAATATAGGCATTAGGAACTGTTGTGTGTCTGTTTCGTTGTCTACCATTGCGCCAATCATCGCATAAAGCGAACTGTATAGCAAATAACCTCCTATGAAGAACAATAGGAACACCACAAAGGTTTCCGCAAAAGGGAAATGGTACAAGGTAGCCACTATATTGTTGATTTCCGATACGTTACCCGCTCCTTGTACCGCTTGTGCAGAGGTATTTACTTCAAAAAAGGAGGGTGCTAATGCCAACAGTACACCTCCTATAACTATCCATATCGCAAACTGGGTAAGACCTGCTAATGAAGTACCCAATATCTTGCCTAACATTAGTTCAAAAGGCTTAACTGATGAGATAATGATTTCCACAATACGATTGGTTTTCTCCTCTATCACACTGCGCATTATCATATTACCATAGATGATGATAAACATAAAAATAAGATACCCCGCTATGCCTCCAATGGTTATTTTCATTACGTTATCCAACTCCGAGGTCTTCTCTCCCGTAAAATTCTCCATTTGTATGCTTATATGCGTTTTAGCAGCATCTATCTCTTTTTTGTCAATCCCTTTTTTAGTAAGGTTATGCTGAAAGAGTGTCCGCTCCATAGCATTAGTAAGCTCACTGGTAAGAGATAACGAAGGCGACTCTTCACTATAAAAAGCAATATTTTGGTCGCCTTTATCAGGGATATACAACAATCCGTATTTGCTTTTTGCCAACACTTCGGCTTTGGCATCTTTGAGTGAAACATTGCTGAGATATTCGTACTGAATAGTCTCGGTATTCTCAAAAGTGTTGGTATAGAGTCCACTTTCGTCTACAATCACAATATCCTTAGCCTTGCTCTTATTGTTTACGTTGGTCAAAAAACCAATCACAAGCGCAAAGATAACCACTATCAGCGGACTTACAAACGTCATTATTACAAACGACCTATTACGTATTTTATTCAAGTACTCTCTTCGAGTAATAATTCCTAAGTATTTCATCTTAATTTGTCAATTTATGTGCTATCTAAAAGTCTATTTTGTCGCTACAGCTCCTCCTCTTGGGGGGTAAAAATCTATATTCAATAAAGAACCTTCCCTCTCTTTATTCATTTACTCCGTTATAGCGGACAACCTTTCAGACATCTTATACTATTCTTTCAATTTATTAATGGTCGATATAAAAATCTCATCTACTGAGGGAATAGACTCTACAAAATGTGTTACTTCGGCACGTGTAGTGAGGTATTGCAACAAATCGTTAGCCGTTTGTCCCTCTTTCTTCTGGATATGTAATTTTAACTCGTCATATAGCGTTTTAAAATTTGTCTCACTCACTTCAAATTGGCTTTTAAGTTCAGCTAAGAGAGCTGTTTTCTGCTCTTCAGCAACTTTTAAACCTACTTCATACAAGTTGTTTTTATAAGCCCTCTTAATGTCGATGAGCTTACCATCTAATATCTTACGTGATTTATTGATTAGCGCAATATGGTCGCACAACTCTTCAACCGATTCCATTCGGTGAGTAGAGAAGATAATCGTTGCTCCTTGCTCCCGTAAGTATAGAATTTCGTCCTTGATAATATTCGCATTAATGGGGTCGAAACCGCTAAAAGGCTCGTCGAATATCAGCAGTTTAGGGTTGTGAAGTACAGTTACCAAAAATTGAATTTTCTGTGCCATACCTTTGGAGAGCTCTTGTACTTTTTTGTGCCACCAATCGCCAATATCAAGGCGGTTGAACCAAAATTTAAGTCGCTCCTTAGCTTCTTCCTTGCTCAATCCTTTCAGTTGTGCTAAATACAAAGCCTGCTCACCTACCTTCATCGTTTTGTACAAACCACGCTCTTCGGGTAAATAGCCTATTTGTGCCGTATGCTTAGGTTGTAACAGTTCTCCGTCGAAGAACACCTTACCCGCATCGGGCAATACAATTTGGTTGATAATACGTATCAGTGAGGTTTTTCCCGCCCCATTAGGTCCCAGCAGACCAAAGATACTCCCCTTAGGGATATGTAACGACACATCGTCTAAAGCCGTATAGTTGCCGTATTGTTTACTGATATTTTCTATTCTAAGCATTTATTTAATGGTTACTGATAAATGATTAACAGTTAATTCTAAAGTGCAAAGATATAGCAATTCAAACTCAAAAGCAAATATTTGTCATTGGTTTGTATTCAGTAACTTTGCTAATGGTTGTTCTATACTGCAAAGTTTTTTTGCGTTTTCCTCGCAATATACCCGATTTTAACACTTTTTTTTCAATAAAAAGAAGAGTGTTTTTTATGAGTTGATATACAGCATACTAAGGGCTTATCTTCGCCTTAGCTTCGGTTTAGGTTCGCCTTACCTTCGCTCTTCCTTCGGTTAAGATGGCTCAAAAGTAAAAGATAAAAATTAAACCAATATATTGTTTATCAATATTTTGTATTTTTGAGATTCAAAATAAGACCTTTTGGTATAAATTTAAAAAATCTGCGGTATTTAATATTCTTTAACAGAAAAATCTCAGCACATTTTAGCTCATTACCCCAAGCCCTAATCTGCCCTATTCTATTCACTCAATCATCATTATTAGTATTATTGGCATTTCTAGTATTAACTTCGGTATTATTGATATTATTGGCATTAACCGGGTATTAATTTTATAAATAACTTGCCGTTTTAAATAAAAATCGTACTTTTGCATCTCAAAAATAAATACTAATGATTGCTTTAAATTTTATATGGAATTCTAATGAGATTCTTGCCTCTTTAAACCTACCTTTTATAGGTACTTTTTCACTTCGCTATTACAGCTTGATGTTTATTGTGGCTTTTAGTTTGGGGTGGTTTCTCACTAAAAAAATATACCTCAACGAAGGCAAAACAGTACAACAGCTGGACACCTTGTTCGTTTATACTGCTATAGCTACCTTAGTAGGCGCACGTTTAGGCGATTGTTTATTTTACAATTGGGATTATTTCAAAGACCACTTGCTCGAAATCTTTTTACCTATTAAAGAGAAACCCGGTGGCGGTTGGGAACTTACAGGCTTTTCGGGTTTAGCAAGTCACGGAGCTGCCGTAGGTATTATTATCGCAATGATACTGTATGTGCGTAAGTATAAAGATATTAGTCTATCGTGGATATTAGACCGCGTGGTGATTCCTATCACTATCGGAGGTATGTTTGTGCGTTTTGGTAACTTTTTCAATTCCGAAATCAACGGAAAAATAGTAAGCAATACTTATCCGTTAGGGGTGAAATTTGTACAAGGCGGAGCTATCTCTCCCCGTCGAGCAATGGCTATTACTGAACAAACCGACCCTCAAACTGCTTATAAACTCATTGCTCACGACCCTCGTTATGCTGATATTTTAGCTTCTATTCCTTACCAACACCCTGCACAGTTATACGAAGCCTTTGGCTATTTTTGTTTGTTTTGGGTATTGTGGTACGTGTATTGGAAAACTGACAAAAAAGACCAACCTTACTTCATCTTTGGACTATTTTTAGTACTCTTGTGGAGTATTCGTTTTGCAGTGGAATTTGTAAAAGAAAGTCAAGGAGGTTTCGAAAGCTCTCTCGGCTTGCTCTCTACTGGTCAGTGGCTCAGTATTCCATTTATCTTAGCAGGTTTCTACTTGTTATTCAGAAATCGCATCGAAACACGTAAGTATTAATATTAATTTTGTGAACATTTTAGAACTTAATTAGAGTTAAAATTTAAATTTTATAATTAGAATGCAATTTTTTAGAAAACACTTTGTAACTGTAGCATTAGTATTGGTAGCCTTAGCAGCTATTGCCCTTATTTTACCTCGTTTCTTCTCTAATGAGAGTAATAGAGTGCAAGAAATAGAAATCACTCCTCAGGATATTGATTTTACTCGAGACGGTGAAGTCTCTATCTTTAAGAACGACTCTCTTATCCAAACTATTGAAGTTGAATTTGCTAAAAACGATGAGGAGCGTGCCTTAGGACTAATGTACCGCTCTTCAATGGACGAACATCAAGGAATGTGGTTTATTTTTCCAGAAGAAGCTCCTCGTTCTTTCTATATGAGAAATACTGAAATACCTTTGGATATCATCTATTTAGATAAAGATAAAAAAGTGGTAAGTATAGCTAAAAACGCTCGCCCTTACGACGAAACCTCTTTACCCTCAGAGAAACCTGCTATGTATGTATTAGAAATCAATGGAGGATTGTCCGATAAATGGGGAATTGAAAAAGGCGATAGAATGGAAGTAAAATAAGTATCCCTATTTGCAAATATGGAAGAACAAGTAATATTAGTGAACGAACACGATACTCCCATAGGCTTAATGGGGAAGCTTGAAGCACACCAAAAAGCGTTATTACATAGGGCTTTCTCGGTATTTATACTCAACGATAAAGGAGAGATTATGCTACAACAAAGAGCTGCGAGCAAATATCATTCGCCTAACTTGTGGACGAATACTTGTTGCAGTCACCCACGTCAGGGCGAGACAACTATTGAAGCAGGCAAGCGTCGGTTACGAGAAGAAATGGGTTTTGTTACTGAACTTACCGATATATTGAGTTTTATCTACAAAGCCCCTTTTGATAACGGGCTTACAGAGCACGAACTCGACCATATTCTCATAGGATACTATAACGCCTCCCCTACTATCAACCCTGAAGAAGTAGCCGATTGGCGTTGGGAACTTCCAGAAAAGATAAAAGAAGATATTGCTAAGCACCCGCATCGGTATACTGAATGGTTTAAGATTATTTTCGATAAATTCTTACATCAAGTACTAAAAGGATAAACAAAATAGGCTATTTGATTTTTCAAATAGCCTATTTTGTTATTTATAATCATTAATTTATCCCTTCTTTGCAAAAAACTCTTCTATACCTTTATCTCTTTTTTCTTACTTCTATATTTAAAATAATAAGCTAACATCTTGTAATAAAGTTTAGCTGCCAAGAAAGCTGTAGGCTTAGCCTGCGGACTATCCATTAGTTCTACAATGTCAAACGCTACCACATTACATTTTTTAAACACTTTACGTAAGAGTTTAAGAGTAGGATACCATTGCAATCCTCCTGGTTCAGGAGTGCCTGTTGAAGGTGCGATAGCAGGATCGAAAGCATCTAAATCTATCGTTATATATACATTCCCCGATACCTTGTCGAGTACATCTTCAACCCATTCTTTGTTTTTAGCTATTTCGTGAGCAAAAAATACTCGTCCTTTTGGTAAATATTGCTTTTCCTCTACATCCATCGAGCGAATACCTACTTGTACCAATTTGTGTTTTTGGTTAGCTTCAAATACGGCACAAGCGTGATTAGAGGTTGAACCGTGATACTCAGGACGCAAATCAGTATGGGCATCAAGTTGCAATACTGTGAGTTTTTCATACTTTTCACCTACGGCACGTATAGAACCAATAGACACTGAGTGTTCCCCACCAAAAAGAGTAAATAGCTTATCTTCGTGCTTCAATAGTTCTTGGGTCTTTTCATAAACCGCTTGTGTCATTGCCTCTGGCGAACTGTTTTCGCTTACTTCACCTGCTAAAAACACTCCGTTGAGATAAGGTTCGGTATCTGTTTCAATATCGTATAATTCCATATTTTCTGAGGCATCTAAAAACAATTCAGGTCCTTTATCGGCTCCTTTACCCCAAGTAGATGTACCATCATAAGGTACTGTTACCAGTATTACTTTCGAGTTTTCCAGCGTTGCATTTTCTGTTGGAATACCTGCATATGTTCTTTTCATTATCTGATTTATTTAATAAATAGGGCACAAAGATAATAAAAAAATCCTAAGTTTAAACACTTAGGATTTTTTTAACGCACAACACTACTAAGATTATAGGTCTATCGCAATCGGTCTGCTGATTTTACGAGCTTCTCGTCCCGTCTGATAGCCTTGTTGGCTAAAAACAAAAAAACGATAGAAAGCACGGGTACGAAAACCCCAACACCTTTCTCCGAAAGCAAGCCTTCTCCAGATGAGTTTAGCATTCGATATACAAATATTCCTAGTAAAGTAAAATTTATAAGGACGTTCAGCCAGTTAAGCCACTGCTGAACACTTCTTTTCTTATATTTAAATATGGTGTATAGAGCCAATATTGCTGTTATCCCTAATAAGATACTCCTAAGCCAATCTATACTGAAAAGCATCGGGACGGCTACGGTAGCTACAATCACTACCAACAGCATATAAATAGTTTGTATTCTCTGAATCATTCTTTTTTGTTTTGAACGTGCAAATATAGTACTTTTTCTAAAACCTGAAAAATATTTTACTTTAATTTATCAAAACCATTACCATAAACCCCCATTACGTTAGTCTTCGTTACAAAGGCAGCAGGATCTATTGTTCGCACCAAACGGAAGATAGAAGTAGCCTCTGTGCGGCGAGCTATTACAATCACTATTTTTTGTGAGGATTTAGAATACCAACCTATCCCATCGATAATAGTACAACCGCGTTTGAGTTCACTATTGATGTGGTTCGCTATCTCATCATAGTGTTTAGAGAAGATAAACAACTGCACCGACTGTCTTGCTCCATTGATAACAATTTCTACCATCTGCCACATCAGAGGTAAGAGGATAAGTCCATAAATAGTCTTTTCGAGTGAATTGTCTTGGCGTTCCAAAATGAAGAAAGACGATAGCACAATACACACGTCCACCACCAAAAGAATACGCGCTATACTGATGCTGTAATACTTAGTGATAACAAAGCCTATTATATCAGTGCCTCCTGTACTTCCGTTAGCTGAATAAACCAATCCTAAACCCGTACCGCATAGCAATCCTCCCATAATTACATTTAAGAAGTCGTCTCTCAAAGGAGGGTGTTCTATAAAGTAAGGCATTAAATACTCTTTCCCAGCCCAAATTAATCCCGATAGAATAGTTATAGAGATGAGTGTTCGGTAGGTGAATTGCTTACTCATTGCTTTAAAGCCTATCACCAAAAGTATAAAGTTGATAATCCAATAGGTAATAGCCAAGTCGGCTCCTAACTTATAATTTAGGATAAGACAGATACCTGCCAAACCTCCCGTTACTATCCCATTAGGCATTATAAAGCCTGTAATTCCTATCGCATATGATATAAGCCCTAAGATGATAATAAGATAATCCTTTATGTAAAAAGACTTTAAGTATTTAATAGTCTTGCTATCTGCTATTGCCATAACACTACTTTAATTTTACAATGATTCTTTAGTCGTTTATTTTTTTAGGCGCAAAAGTACTATTTTTAATTGAATGTGCAAACCAAAACCGAAAAAGTATTTTTATTATTGCAAACTCTCTTTTATACGTCTTATAGCTTCTCGCAAATCTTTCTCAGAAGCGGCATACGAAAAGCGAATACAATTAGCATCACCAAAAGCTTCACCTGTAACAGTAGCTACCATTGCTTCTTCTAACAGATACAAAGAGAAGTCGGTTGCGTTATGGATATTGCGACCTCTTAGGGTTTTGCCAAAGAAAGACGATACATCGGGGAACACATAAAAGGCACCTTCGGGGACGTTGAGTTTAAACCCATCAATCTCACTTAGGAGTTGTAATACTAAATCTCTACGCTTTTTAAACTCGTCTACCATATATTGTATTTTGCTTTTAGGTGTTTTCAGAGCAGCGATAGAAGCGCGTTGAGCTATGGCATTAGCACCGCTGGTTATTTGTCCTTGTACTTTGGTACAAGCTTTAGCAATCCATTCAGGGGCACCCATATAACCTATGCGCCAGCCGGTCATTGCAAAGGCTTTGGACATTCCATTTACGGTGATGGTACGTTCATAGAGTCCGTCGATTTCGGCTACACTAGTTACTCTCTCATTGGTGAAGTTGATATACTCATAAATCTCATCAGAGAGAATAAAGATGTTAGGGTGTTTTCTAAGCACTACGGCTAGAGCTTCTAATTCTTCTTTGCTGTATATAGAACCACTGGGGTTACAAGGGGTATTAAACCATACCATTTTAGTTTTAGGAGTAATAGCTGCTTCCAACTGAGCTGGAGTTATTTTGAAGTCGTTCTCAATGGTTGTGTGAACCTCTATGGGAACGCCTCCTGCCATTTTAGCTATTTCCTTATAACTTACCCAATAAGGAGCAGGAAATACCACCTCGTCACCAGGATTGAGCATCGCCAAGGCTACATTTGCCAAGCATTGTTTAGCTCCCGTAGATACTACTATTTGTGAAGGCTTGTAATGAAGGTTATTGTCGCGTCTGAACTTTTCGCAAATCGCCTCTCTCAATTCCAAATAACCATCGATAGGAGTATATTTGCTGTAGTTCTGTTGTACTGCCTTGATAGCTGCTTCTTTTATAAAATCAGGGATATCGAAATCGGGTTCGCCTAAGCTAAGACCAATGATGTCCTTGCCTTCGGCTTTTAGTTCACGTGTTTTGGCTGCCATTCCTAAGGTAGCCGATACTTCCATAGCGTTGATACGGTCAGATAAATACTGTTTCATACTGTTTTAAAAAGTTTATTTTAGTTGTAATTCTACCCATACAGGTAAGTGGTCGGAAGGATAGAGACCATCGATGCGGGTTTCTATAATTTTATATTGTTTTACTTTTATAGACTTCTGAACAAAGATAAAATCTATATGTCCTTTTAAAGGTTCATCGGTTTTAAAAGCATTGAAAGTACCCATATTAGGTGTTTTATTAGTGGGTGATAACTGGGTGTCGTACAACTGAGATGCTATTTTTTGCACGGCAGGGTGCTCAGTAGGAAGATTGAAATCACCCATTAAGATGACTTTCCCGCCTTTAGCAATCTCCTTGATTTTTTGCAATACCAAGTCGGCACTTTGTACCTGAGCTACTTTGCCTTCGTGGTCGAAATGGAGATTGAACACCCAAAATATCGTCTTTTTATCTTTGAGTTTTACCCAAGAGCAGATGCGGTTACAGCAGGTAGCGTCCCAGCCTAAGGAAGGCACCTCAGGAGTTTGAGAAAGCCAAAAGTTCCCTTTGTCGAGCAAGGTAAAACGACCTTTTTTGAAGAAAATAGCCGAATGTTCACCCGCTTCTTTGCCGTCGTCACGCCCTACACCTTCACGCTGATAAGTAGGGAAACGTTCTTCCAAAAATTCAAGTTGGTGTGGTAAGGCTTCTTGTACTCCAAAGATATCGGGGTTTGCCTCTGTAAGCACTGTAAATACCTTTTCTTTCCTATTGCCATCAGTCCAAGCGTTTACACCATCTTGAGGAACTTCGCAACGAATGTTATAGGTCATTACGGTTAGGTCTTGCGCTATGGAAAAAGTAGGCAAGACAGATAAAATAAATAATAATGGTTTCATAATATTGCTATTTTAAAATTATTCTTTTCGGTAAATAGGGTAAATAGGTGCATTTTTACCTTCTTCTTTCCCTAAAACACTATCAAAAAAGTTCCAATTAAAGAAAGAATCAGGTGCTTGAGGTTCTAAGGTTTCTAACAGATAGTGTTTAGCGGGTTGCGCTACCTCAATAAGATAATCGCCTTTGTAAAGTTGTACTTTTTCTTTCTGAGGACTCACTTGTGTTTGGTGATGCAAATAATGCCCCTCAAACGGATAGGTATAAGTTTTAAAATTCTCAATGCGGTAAGATGTTACATTCATCAGCGTATCTTTCTCTATTTCTGTTATTGCTACACCGTTAGCTTTTAGGCGGTCAATTACTCTTTGCCATACTCTAGGAACGATATAACTTTGAGGAATACTAACACTCTGCACGGGTTTAAAATGATTGTAAAGGGGTTTTTCTTCTACTTTTGTATATTGAGTAGAATCTATTTCCCATTCCAACGAATATTCTTTTTGTGCATTATCAGCCTCTGTTTGTTTGATTTTTACTTGCTTGATATACTGATTGTCAGCATCGGCTATTTCTACAAGGTTTTTCATCATCTCATAGTTAGCTTCTACGCGTTGTTTGTAGGGTTTTTGCCCATTAGTATTAATGCGGATACTCATACAGTTCCACAAGCTGACATAACCAGTGGCATATCGAGGAATATCGGGGTGTGAGGATAAGGTTAATTGCTTAAAAGGGGTTCTCAAACTATCGCTTTGGAAAGGGAGTTGCCTTTTTTCTAACTGCTGAGAGAGACGTGGCAATAAAGCATCACGTACATAACCTCCTGTAAAAACGCCTAACTTCTCAATTTGTGAAGTAGAATAGCTTAACACATAAGAAACATTAGCTACATCAGTTACGTGATTATCAATAAAGATATCTGGCTGTACTTCTTGTAAGATTTTAGCAAACGACAAGGTATTTTCTACATCAGCTTTTACAAAATCGCAGTTTAAATTGTAGTTTGCTTCACTGTTTTTCTTACCTGTAAGCATTCCGCCTATATTGTACACTGGGATAGTTACTACTATCACATTTTTGGAAAGCTTAATTTCATTCTGCGCCAAATTACGAAAGAGCAACATAGTAGCGTCCACTCCATCAGGTTCGTTGCCGTGAATAGCACTATTGATAAAAACAATGGTTCTATCTTTGTGATACTTGGAGAGATTAAACTCGGCATCGGGACTGTAGATTACCAGGTGCAACGGCTGACCATTATCGGTTTGCCCCATTGTTTTAAAGGAAATAGAAGCAAACTCTTTCGATAAATCTTTGTAGTAGTCTATTACTTCCTCATATGATGAGCTCTTGGTACCATCAGTTTGCTCAAAGGGTGTTTGGTAGTTTTCTCTTGGAGAGAAGAAAGGTGTATCACAACCCGCAAAAGCCACAGCTAATATTATATACGCAATATATTTCACTTCTATTTTTAACATATTATTCTTTTAATATTTATTTTTTAGCAATTGATTGACCTTATACCTTTGTCGAACAAACTTACCTTATAGCCTAAGGCTTTGGCATCATTGGCACTATAAGCTACACAAAAATCACCTGCTAAGCCACAAAATACGAGTTCTGTAATGCCTTTGTCTTGCAAAAAGCCGTGTAATCCTGTGTTGTTCTGTTTATTATTATCAAAAAAAGCACTGTAGCTATCCACTTCGGGGTTCATTCCTTTGCGAAAGATGGCTGTAATGGGGCGAATATCTAAATCTTTATGCAGTTCAGCTCCGAAAGTACCTTGCACACAGTGGTCTGGCCACAGTATTTGGTCGATACCTCCGAGCTGTATTACTTCAAAAGGCTTTTTACCTGCGTGCTGACTTGCAAAACTTTTATGAGTAGCAGGGTGCCAATCTTGTGTTGCAACAATAAGGTCATACCCTTGTGTCATTTCGGCATTGATAAAGGGAATTATTTGGTCGCCTTGGGGTACAGGTAATGTACCGGTAGGCATAAAATCGTTTTGAACATCTACAATTACAAGTGCTTTCATAGTAACTCTTTTCTAAACTAATGATTAATGATTAATGGTTAATGGTTAATGATTAATGATTAATGGTGAGTTAGGAGGGATTATACGAAATCTTATGTGATAAACGGTGTGAGCCACACTAGCAAATAAGCAATGAACGAACAAATGACGAACAAATGACGAACAAAAGACGAACAAAAGACGAACAAAAGACGAACAATGAACGAACAAATGACGAACAAATGACGAACAAATGACGGTGCGAGCCGCACGGGCAAATGAACAATGAACGAACAAATGACGGTGCGAGCCACACGGGCAAATGAACAATGAACGAAGAAAAGGTATAGTAAAGTTATTGTTATATTGGAAATAAAAAGTACTTTACCTCGCTTCTTCTACATTCCTATCAATCTTCTCTACCTTTGGCTTTTGTGGCAAAGGTACAGCTTTTTTCAATATTATTGCTATCTTTGCCAAAAAAATATTTTACCAATGCACTTTTTATCAGAAGATTTAGAAAATTACGCTTGCGAACATACTGACAACGAACCCCCTTTACTGCAAGAACTCAGTAGGCGCACTCATCTTACTGTACTGCAACCGAGAATGATTAGTGGTCATTTACAAGGGCGTTTCCTCAGTTTGCTCTCTAAATTGATACAGCCTAAAACTATTTTAGAAATAGGCACTTACACGGGCTACGCAACCCTCTGTTTGGCAGAAGGGTTGGCAGTTGATGGTGTTTTGCATACTATCGACATCAAAGAGGAACTCACTGACCTGCAAAGGGAGTTTTTTGACCGGAGTGGCTATGGGGCGCAAATTGTGCAACACTTAGGCAAGGCAGCCGATATTATCCCTACTCTCAGCACTACTTTCGACCTTGTTTTCATAGATGCTGACAAACAGAATTACGCTCATTATTTTGATTTGGTGATAGAGAAAATGAACTCAGGAGGTGTTATCCTCTCTGACAATGTGTTGTGGAGTGGTAAAGTAGTGCAAGAAGTAAAGCCTTCGGATAAACATACCCAAGCCTTAATGGCTTACAACGAAAAACTAAAAGAAGACCCTCGTATAGAGACAGTGCTACTCCCCATACGGGACGGTATTACCATATCGAGAGTAAAATAGAGTGATTAAAAAATTAATCCTCATTTTTATATTGTTATTTGTTAATTATTTTATACCTTTGTGCCTGTTTTAAAAAGCAATTCATTGGATGAGAATATTCTTAGCAACCATATTTCTGATACTTAGTAGTCCTCTTCTGCGTGCGCAAGATACTACCCACAAAAAGGATTTAAAAGTGGGATTGGTACTCAGCGGTGGAGGTGCGAAAGGGTTAGCACATATAGGGGTACTAAAAGTGTTGGAAGAAGCAGGGGTGCGCATCGATTACATCGGGGGTACGAGTATGGGGGCTATGGTAGGAGCTTTGTATGCGGCGGGTTATTCAGCCAATGAGTTGGACTCTATCTTCCGTCAGTTAGACTTTGATAAACTCTTGCAAGACAAGACTTCACGCCGTGCTAAATCATTACACGAGCGCTATATATACGACCGTTATGCAGTAGCATTGCCTTTCAATAACTTCAAAGTAGGGTTGCCTCGTGCGGTATCAAAAGGACAAAACATCTACAATGAGTTTGTGAAACTACTCTATCCGGTGAATGAAATCTATGATTTTTCGCAGTTACCCATTCCTTTCTTGTGTGTAGCAACGGATATAGAAACAGGTAAAGGCGTAGTACTTGAAAACGGTTTCTTGCCTCAAGCGATACAAGCAAGCGGTTCGTTTCCTTCACTATTCGATTTGGTAGAAATAGATGGTAAATGGCTTACCGATGGCGGTATTGCCGATAATTATCCGGTAGACGAAGTTAAGAAAAAAGGAATGGATATTATCATAGGGGTAGATGTACAGAGTCCGCTAGCAAAACGAGAGGAGATTAACTCTTTTTTGAGTATTTTTTCGCAGATTACTACCTTCCCAATGATAGATAATATGCCAAAAAAAATAAAAGAGACCGATGTATACATCAAACCTAATATAGAGGGATTCAACGTTATTTCGTTTGATAAAGGAGAGACAATCATCAACAATGGCAAAATAGCAGCGGAACATTTTCTACCAAGATTGCGTGAGATTGCAGCTCAACAAAAACATACAGAGGAAAGAGAACGAATACAAAAGATAGATTCCTTTTACTTAAAAGACGTCCATTTTCATAACAACGAGCACTTTTCACGTAGTTATTTGCGCGGTAAACTACACTTGAAATATCTAAACCGTAAGATTTCGTTCGAGCAACTGAACGACGGAATAGACAACTTGATGGCTACTAACAATTTCCATTCTATCAATCACCAGATTAGGCACACATTTGAAGGGGAACATATAGACTTTTATTTAAGAGAGAATCCGCAACGCACCTTTTTGAAATTTGGGATACATTATGACAATCTGCTAAAAACAGGGTTCTTGATGAACTATACTCGGAACTATTTCTTACAAAGCAGTGATTTTCTTTCACTCGACCTTATTGTAGGAGATAACATACGCTATCAGTTTGATTATTTTGTGGATAAGGGATTTTACATCAGTTATGGATTGCGGTCTAAGTTTGTGCAATTCGACCGAAAGCTGAACACAAAACGCTTATCTAACTACCGAATAGAGCAGTCGGAACTCAACCGAATGGACGTAGAGGCTTACGACTGGGTAAATCAGCTGTATTTGCAAACACTTTCGGGTAATGGTTTTGTATTTGGCTTAGGAGTAGAGCACCGCAAAATACAGTTTGATACTGAGCAAGTACATTCAATAAGTTCAGCTACTTCGTATTCGGAAAAGAGTCATATAGGCAGTTTGTATTCTTATCTTAAATACGACAGCTTTAACAATAGCTTTTTCCCCAGTAGAGGGGTGTACTTCAATACACAGTTCAATTTTTATGCACTTGCCTCAAACTACTCAGATTTTAACAAATTTACAACGGGTAAAGTAGAGTTATCATTTGCTTTTCCTATCTTGCCAAGATTGAGCGCACGAGTAGGATTAGAAGGCGGTGTTACGATAGGAGGCTCTAATGTATACTCATTAGACTTCTTTTTAGGAGGGTATAACAAGAATGTATTTACGAACTATTCACCTTTTTACGGCTATGATTTTTTGAGTATTGGTGCTAAAAACTACTTAAAATCGGAATTGGTAATAGATATCCAACCCTTTAAGAAACAACACTTGCTATTATTAGCGAATATTGCTAAAGCAGACAACAATCTTTTTGAGAGTTTCGAATGGAAGAAATACCCAGACTATTCGGGGTATGGGATAGGATATAGCATTGAGAGTTTTTTAGGTCCTATAGAACTGAAGTGCACTTACTCACCTGAAATACGACAAGCGATATGGCTGTTTAATATAGGGTACTGGTTCTGATTAGGTAAAAGGTAAAAGCGATAGCGACTAAATACTAACAACTGATAACTGATGACTAAAAACTAATAATTAATAAATATAATGAAAATAACAGAGTTAGAACCAAAACAGTTATGGGCGAACTTTGCGAGCTTGAATGCCGTGCCTCGTCCATCAAAAAAAGAAGAGAAAGTCATTGCTTTTATGGTGGCTTTCGGCAAAAGTTTAGGGCTTGATACCTACCAAGACGAAACGGGCAATGTAATCATTAAAAAGCCCGCTACGGTAGGAATGGAAAACCGCAAAACAGTAGTGTTACAATCACACCTTGATATGGTACACCAAAAGAACAATGATACGGTATTCGACTTTAGTACGGAAGGTATCAAAATGTTAGTAGATGGCGACTGGGTACGTGCTGATGGTACAACTTTGGGAGCCGATAACGGTATTGGGGTTGCGAGTATTATGACTATCTTACAAAGTAAGGATATCCCCCACCCTGCTCTTGAAGCACTCTTTACTATTGATGAAGAAACAGGAATGACAGGAGCCAAAGGACTTAAAGGCGGATTGCTCTCTGGTGATTTTCTTCTCAACTTAGATACTGAGGAAGACGACGAAATTGATATAGGATGTGCCGGTGGTGTAGATGTATCGGCGTTTAGAGAGTACGACATGGTAGATACGCCTGATAATTCAGTAGGCTATACACTTACCATAAAAGGATTGCACGGCGGACATAGTGGTACGGATATCCATAAGGGTTATGCTAATGCCAACAAACTTATGAACCGTATATTATTCACTTGTACTGAGAAATTTGGTTTGCATATTGCAAGTGTAGATGGAGGCGGTTTGCGCAATGCTATTCCGAGAGAAAGCGTAGCGGTGGTAACTATTAATAAAAACGACGAAGTGGCTTTTAAAAAAGAAGTAGCTACGCTTACCCAAGCACTCCAACACGAGTATTCAGTAACTGAACCGACTCTTACAGTATTACTTGAACCTACTGCGGTACCTGAGAAAGTAATGGAAGAAGAAGAACAAGAAGATGTATTACGCGCTCTTTACGCAGCTTTCAATGGGGTGTACAAAATGAGTCAGACGATTGCTGACCTTGTAGAAACCAGCAATAACGTAGCAAGGGTACAAATTAAAGACGGCGAAACAAACGTGTACTGCCTCACTCGTTCGGCTTCAAAAACTTCTAAATATGATTTGGCTGATACGATTCGCAGTAGTTTTGAGTTAGCTGGATTTGAAGTAGAATACACTGGTAGTTACCCGGGTTGGGAACCCAAAGTAGATGCTGAAATCTTGAGGATTGTAAAAGCACAATACAAAACGCTCTTCGGTGAAACACCTAATGTAGTAGCTTGCCACGCAGGCTTAGAATGTGGCATTTTAGGAACCCATTACCCCGAAATGGAAATGGTGAGCTTTGGTCCTACTATCAAAGGAGCACACTCGCCTGCTGAAAGGGTAAATATAGCTTCTGTACAGAAGTTTTGGAAGTTCTTACTAGCGATATTGCAACATATTCCTAACAAATAAGAACAAATATACAGTTACTTACATAAAAAAGGGAAAGCTATCAATTAGATAGCTTTCCCTTTTTTTAATATTATAAACTTTTTATATTACTTATTTAAGGCTTCCGACCATATCCTCAGGGCGTACCCATTTATCGAAGTCTTCCGGAGTTACATAGCCTAAACGCACAGCTTCTTCTTTAAGAGTAGTGCCATTGCGGTGAGCCGTTTGCGCTATTTCGGCTGCTTTGTAATAGCCAATCTTAGTGTTAAGAGCTGTAACAAGCATTAACGAGTTATCTACTAATTCCTTAATGCGTTTGTAATTAGGTTCAATACCACTTGCACAGTGTTCTTCAAATGACACACAAACATCTCCTATCAACTCAGCTGATTTAAGAAAGTTAGAAGCCATCAATGGTTTAAATACATTTAATTCATAATGACCTTGTGTACCTCCTACTGAAATAGCTACATCATTACCCATTACTTGAGCTGCCACCATTGTCATAGCTTCACATTGAGTAGGATTTACTTTACCGGGCATAATAGAGCTACCAGGTTCGTTAGCAGGAATGATGATTTCGCCTATACCTGAGCGAGGTCCTGAAGCCATCATACGAATATCGTTTGCAATCTTATTGAGCGATACGGCTAATTGTTTAAGAGCTCCGTGGCTTTCGACAATTGCATCGTGAGAAGCCAAAGCTTCAAACTTATTAGGAGCGGTTACAAAAGGTAGACCGGTGAATTTAGCAATGTATTCAGCTACTTTCACGTCGTAACCTTTAGGGGTATTGAGCCCTGTACCTACGGCTGTACCTCCTAAGGCTAATTCTGAAAGGTGAGCTAATGTGTTTTTAAGAGCACGCAAACCGTGGTCGAGTTGAGATACGTAGCCAGAAAGTTCTTGTCCCAAAGTAAGTGGTGTAGCGTCCATAAGGTGCGTACGACCTATTTTTACTACATTTTTAAAGGCTTCAGATTTAGCAGCGAGAGTATCGCGTAGTTTCTGAACACCAGGAATAGTTTTCTCAACTACCATTTTATAGCAAGCGATGTGCATACCGGTAGGAAAAGTATCATTAGACGATTGTGATTTGTTTACATCGTCATTGGCTTTTAGTACGGGGTCGCCTTCACCTATTTTTTTACCAGCCAACACTTGAGCACGATTGGCAATCACTTCGTTCACGTTCATATTAGATTGTGTACCTGAACCGGTTTGCCAAATTACTAATGGGAATTGGTCATTGAGTTTGCCTTCGAGAATTTCATCGCAAACTTGAGCGATAGCATCGCGTTTTTCGGCTGAAAGCACTCCTAAATCGAAGTTTGCATAAGCGGCAGCTTTTTTAAGATAAGCAAAACCACGGATAATTTCAATCGGCATAGAAGCGGGTGCACCGATTTTAAAGTTGTTGCGTGAACGCTCTGTTTGTGCTCCCCAATATTTATCGGCTGGCACTTTCACTTCACCCAAAGTGTCTTTTTCAATTCTATAACTCATTTTGTTTGTATTAGTTAAAATAATCTTCTTTTAAAAACGCTACAAAGGTACGTTGTATTTTCTAAATATTAAAATTTTTCTGAGATTTTTTGATACCATTACTGTATTCTATTTATTTATTAAAGACAGGCAGGTGCGAGCCACACGGGCAGGTGCGAGTCGCACAGACAGTTGTAGCACGACGGGCATTTTTGGGTGAAGTGAATTAATGATAAAATAAAATTAGGAGAGGAATATACAAAACTTATAGGAAACTTATAGGATAATCGAACAATAAGTGGCTTTTCAGTGGGTCTACAGTGGGTCTACAGTGGGTCTACAGTGGGTCTACAGTGGGTCTACAGTGGCTCTACAGTGGGTCTACAGTGGCTCTACAGTGGGTCTACAGTGGGTCTAGAACGAACAAAAGACGAACGATGGATAAATCTAAGTTAAAGCTAAAAGATAGATAAAAAGAAGGTTATTAGTGGATTTTAACTTTGCCAAAGTTTGAAACTTGGGCAAAGTTCATACAAAAAGCGGTGCAAGGTACAAGGACAGATAGTGAAAAGACGAGTGAGAAGCCCCCGAACCCCCGAAGGGGGACAAGCCTTAAAGAAAAATTGGTAAAGACTATCGGTCTGAAAGACAAGACTTATTTGAAGATAGAGCGAAACTGAATCAAGCCTAAGGAAAATGCGAGCCACAAGAGCAGATAATGAAATGACGAACAAATGACGAACAAATGACGGTGCGATCCGCACGGGCAAATGAACAAATGACGAACAAATGACGAACAAATGACGAACAAATGACGAACAAATGACGGTGCGAGCCGCACGGGCAAATGAACAAATGACGAACAAATGACGAACAAATGACGAACAAATGACGAACAAATGACGAACAAATGACGAACAAATGATGAAGGAAAGATGAGGCTATGATAATTGTAAGAAAGTGTTTTTATCGTATTATGATGTAGGTGAAATCAATCTTTTAGTTATATTAAAATATTGGTAAATCAATTAATTAACAAATTGGGAGATTTTTTTTTCATCGTTCGCAATTATTTTAGTACTTTTGCACAAATTTTTTAGATTATGAATTTCGATGTAAAGGAGATTGTCTCCGCTACTATGGTGCTCTTTGCGGTAGTTGATATTATCGGAAGTGTGCCTATCATTATTAATCTGCGCAAAAAAGCAGGACGTATACAATCTGAGAAAACAGCTATTGTAGCCGGTATTTTGCTTATTCTGTTTTTATTTATAGGCAAGCAATTACTCAATTTGTTTGGAGTAACAGTTGAGGCATTTGCTGTAGCTGGGGCATTTATTCTCTTTTTTCTCGCCTTAGAGATGATTTTAGGTATCACCCTCTACAAAGGCACTACGCCTGAGACTGCCTCTATTGTCCCTTTGGCTTTCCCTATGGTGGCAGGAGCAGGGGCTCTCACTACTGTACTCTCCCTTAGGGCAAAGTTTTATGTAGAGAATATTATAGTGGCAATCCTCATTAATATGATTATTGTGTACGTAGTGCTTAAATCTTCGGAGAAAATAGAGAAGTTTTTAGGCAAACAGGGCATTACCGTAATTCACAACCTTTTTGGAGTTATACTTTTAGCGATTGCAGTAAACTTGTTTACTACTAATATTAGGGCGATGTTATTTGGTCAATGATGAATGACAAATAACAGTACGAACCTCACCGACAAATAAAAAATTACGAAAAAGCTACTAACCTCAAAGAATTATACCTAACAATTAAACAAAATGATAAACAAAGAAGATAATTTCTTTCTCTTAGCGGGACCTTGTGCTATAGAAGGGGAAGATATGGCGATGAAAATTGCTGAACATATAGTGAATATCACCCATAAACTGAATATATCCTACATTTTTAAAGGGAGTTTTAAGAAAGCCAATAGGAGTCGCGTAGATTCGTTTACGGGCATAGGCGATGAAAAGGCACTAAAAATACTCCAAAAAGTAGGGCAAACCTTTAATGTTCCTACTGTTACTGATATTCATCAGGTGAGCGATGCGGCGATGGCTGCCGAATATGTAGATGTACTGCAAATACCAGCTTTCCTGGTGCGCCAGACTGATTTAGTGGTGGCAGCAGCCGAAACGGGCAAGGTAGTGAACCTGAAAAAAGGTCAGTTTATGAGTCCTGAGAGTATGCAATTTGCCGTGCAAAAAGTATTTGATAGTGGCAATGAAAAAGCGTTGATAACTGACCGTGGCACGATGTTCGGTTATCAAGACTTGATAGTAGATTTTCGCGGAATTCCGACGATGCGCAAGTTTGCTCCCGTAGTAATGGACGTTACGCACTCGCTACAACAGCCTAACCAAAGTAGTGGGGTAACAGGCGGTCGCCCAGATATGATTGAAACCATTGCCCGCGCTGCTATTGTGAACAATGCCGATGGACTTTTTATCGAAACCCATTTTGACCCTGCTAACGCCAAAAGTGATGGGGCAAATATGCTACATCTCGACCTCCTTGAAGGTCTTTTAACGCGTTTGGTTGCCATTCGCAAAACAATTAACGAATTTTAATGAACTATACTGAAGCGCTTTCTAATCCTATTTTTAAACTCATAAGCGATATTTCGGCTGAGATATCCGTTGAAAGTTACGTGATTGGGGGCTTTGTACGCGATTATTTATTAGAGAAAAAACTTCCCAAAGACATCGATGTAGTATCAATCGGTAGTGGTATTTCGTTGGCTGAAAAAGTAGCTGAGCGATTGCCTAGTGCTCCTAAAGTATCGATATTTAAAAACTTTGGTACAGCAATGATTAAAGCCGATGGCTTAGATATTGAGTTTGTAGGGGCACGCCGTGAAAGTTATGAGGCAAACTCACGCAAGCCTTATGTAGAGAGTGGCACGCTACAAGACGACCAAAATCGTAGGGATTTCACTATCAACGCAATGGCTTTCTCTCTGAACAGAGATACTTTTGGCGAGCTTATCGACCCTTTTGACGGCTTAGGCGACTTAAAACGAAAGCTCATTCGTACCCCCTTAGACCCTGATATTACTTATTCAGACGACCCTTTGCGTATGATGCGTGCTATTAGGTTTGCTACCCAACTGAACTTTAAGATTGAAAAGCAGTCGCTAAAAGCTATTACTGATAATAAGGAACGGCTAAAAATCATCTCGAACGAGCGTATTGTAGAGGAACTGAACAAGATACTCGCTTCGCCTAAACCTTCTATTGGACTGAAATTGCTGTACGAAACGGGCTTGCTGCACTATATCCTCCCAGAACTCATTGCCTTGCAAGGGGTGGAGGAACACGACGGACAACGCCATAAAGATAACTTTTGGCATACCTTAGAAGTGGTGGATAATATATCAGAAAACACCGATAACCTTTGGTTACGCTGGGCTGCACTCTTACACGACATTGGCAAAGCACCTACCAAACGCTTCGACAAGAAGATAGGTTGGACATTTCACGGACACGAGTTTGTGGGGAGCAAGATGGTATATCACCTCTTCAAACGTTTGCGAATGCCTCTGAACGACAAGATGAAATACGTACAGAAAATCGTAAAGATGAGTTCGCGCCCTATTATCATCGCTGATGATATTGTTACTGATTCGGCTGTACGCCGTTTGGTATTTGATGCTGGAGAGGAGTTTGAAGACCTAATGACCCTCTGCGAAGCTGATATTACTACCAAAAACCCTAAGAAATTCAAAAAATATCACGACAATTTCCAGATAGTACGCCAAAAGGTAGTGGAAGTAGAAGAAAAAGACCACATTCGCAATTTCCAACCTCCGGTAAGCGGTGAAGAGATAATGCGGACGTTCAACTTACCTCCTTCACAACCGGTAGGAATGCTAAAAGAAGCGATAAAAGAAGCGATTTTAGAGGGGAAAATCCCTAATGAATACGAGGCTGCCAAAGCCTTTATGATGGAGAAAGCAAAGAAGATGAAGTTGATTTAGAGGTACGAGGTGCGAGCCGCACAGGCAGTGTGAGCCACACAGGCAGTGCGAGCCGTACAGGCGATTAATTTAGTAATGAGATTATGGTTTTTCATATTATTGCTGATGAGTCCGCTTTTGATGAGGGGGCAAGAAATGACGCGTATCAGAGGAAAAGTATTCTACAACAATGCGCCTTTGGAAGGGGTGCATATTCAAAACATAGACAACCAGCACTATACTACTACCGATGCTGAGGGGTCTTTTTCGATAGACGCTACCAAAGGACAGAGCTTAAAAGCTACGTATGTAGGCAAGAAAACACTTTACCATAGCCTTACACAAGTGGATTTACAGCGATTGGTTGTTTTGAAAATGACTGATATTACTATTGCATTAGAAGAAGTGAGTGTTACTGAAAAACCTAAGATTACTGCTCAGAGTTTGGGTATTTTACAACATACTCCAAAAGAACGCACTTGGGAAGAGAAACGGAAGTACGCTAATACAGATATTCTTCAAATAGACAAATTCTCCCTCTACAAACTACTAGTAGGAAATGTGAGTTTTAATTTCAATGCAATTATCAACCACCTGAACGGAAAGGCAAAGATTATAAAGCAACAAGTTATCAATGAAAAGAACCTAAGGGTGGCACATTACATCGTAAATGAGATGGGCAACTACCTCAAAAATGAACATCACCTAACGGAAGAAGAAATAGGCACCTTAGCTTTCTATGTAATGGAAAAACCCGAAGCACATCGGCTTGTAGAGCGAAAAGACAACAAGCAATTAGAATTTATGTTATACGAATGGTGGAATGAATTAACTAATTTACAGAAAGAAGAAACAAAAAAAAATGTTAATAATTAATTGTTATTTAATAATTAATTTGTACCTTTGCTAACGAAAAACAACGCTGATAAAATATATAACAAGAGTCAGCCTCTATATAAAATTAATTTTATGAAAAGTATTGAAACAGCAAAAATGTGGCTTTCTGACACTTTTGATGCAGAAACCCGCAACAAGGTTCAAGCCCTCATCGACGGAAATCCCGATGAGCTCAACGAAGCCTTTCACAAGAACTTAGAGTTCGGTACTGGTGGTATGCGTGGTATTATGGGAATTGGTACTAACCGAATCAACAAATACACGTTAGGCAAAAACACCCAAGGATTGAGCAACTACCTCAAAAAATGCTTCCCTAACCAAGAGATTAAAGTGGCTATCGCTCACGACTGTCGCAATAACTCTAAGAAGTTTGCCAAAATAGTAGCCGATGTGTTTGCTGCTAATGGCATAAAAGTATTCCTCTTCTCTGACCTCCGCCCTACCCCAGAGCTTTCGTTTACAGTACGCTACTTAGGCTGCCAAGCAGGTATCGTGCTTACCGCTTCTCACAATCCACCTGAATACAACGGTTATAAAGTGTATTGGCAAGACGGCGGACAAACCGTACCACCTGAAGATGGTGATATTATGAAAGCTATTGAAGCCCTTGACTTCAAAGACATCAAATTCAACGCCGATGAGAGTCTTATTCACTACATCGACAAAGAACTTGACAATGCTTTTGCCGAAGCATCTATCAAACACGGAGACTTCAATGCTCCTGAGAAAGACAAGCTAAAAATTGTATTTACTTCTTTGCACGGAACGTCTATCACTATGGTTCCCGATGTGCTCAAACGCGCTGGCTTTACCAATGTACACATCGTAGAGGAACAAGCTGTACCTGATGGCAATTTTCCTACGGTAAAATCACCTAACCCCGAAGAGCCGGAAGCTCTTACGTTGGCACTCAAAAAAGCAGACGCAATAGGAGCTGATATCGTAATAGGTACCGACCCCGATTGCGACCGTATAGGTATAGCCGTTCGCGACCTTCACGGCAAAATGGTGCTACTTAACGGTAACCAAACAATGGTAATGATGACCGACTTTCTCTTGGCACAACAAAGCAAAAAAGGCTTTAAAGGCAATGAGTTTGTAGCTTCTACTATTGTTTCGACTCCTATGGTTCACGCAATTGCTAATGCTTACAAAGTGCAATACAAAGAAGGACTCACGGGCTTTAAATGGATTGCCAAGATGATAAAAGACTTCCCTAAGCTCACTTTCATAGGCGGTGGAGAGGAAAGCTTCGGTTATATGGTTGGTGATTTCGTACGCGATAAAGATGCCGTAACTGCGACCCTATTGGCTTGTGAGATTGCTGCATTTGCTAAAGCTAAAGGCAGTTCGTTCTACAAAGAATTGCTACACGCTTATACTAAATACGGATTCTACAAAGAGTACCTCATTTCCTTAGTGAAAAAAGGTATTTCGGGCTCAGAAGAGATTGCTAAGATGATGAAAAACTTGCGCGAAAATCCGTTGAAGGAAATTAACGGAGAAAAAGTAACGCTGATTTGCGATTACCAATCGTCTAAGGCATTCCACCCACTTACTGGCAAAGTAGAAGAAATAGACGTTCCTAAATCGAATGTGCTCATCTACCACACCGATAAGGGTACCCGCGTAGCAGCACGCCCCAGCGGTACAGAGCCTAAGATTAAGTTTTATTTCAGTGTAAATACATCTTTGAGCAGTGTAGACGCTTTTGAAGCAACTCAAAAGGTTTTGGACGGAAAAATCCAAAAGATAGTAGAAGAGTTGAAATTAAAATAGTGAACCACTCTATATACTCTATATAGAGTCCGCAAATAGACAGTACCTCTGCATTCAACAATTGAATGCAGAGGTACTTTTTTTGAAGAAAGAAATATATAAAACAGAAAACAGAGCCCCTCTTACAAGGAACTCCGTTTTCATCTTCAATAAAGCTAAAAATCTTTATCTTTATTTGTAACCAGGTGTTTGAGTAACGAGTGTATCTCTACTGATAATATCAGAATTGATAGGCCAAAGTAGCTTATGTGCTTCTGTATTTTGGTTCAGTATAGGCTCTACATTGCCCGCCACTGTACCATAGCTTGCCTCTTTTGAAAATACAAGAGGTTTACCAGAGGCATCTTGTAGACGGCGAACATCAAACCAGCGTTTAGATTCGGCTACAAACTCTTTATCACGTTCTTTCAAGATAGCTAACTCACCATCAGCAAAGTTAGTATGTGTATACGCATTAGCTGAAGTATAATTTGAACCATAAGCCCTCTGTCTAATTTGGTTGATATAAGTAGAGGGGTCAGAGCCTTGCTTATTAGCTATCTCAGCATACATCAACAGTACATCGGCATAGCGGTATACAGGTATATCATCAGAGAAAACACGAGTGTTCGCTGAGTTTATAAAGCCTATATATTTGATGAGAGCTATCCCTCTCCCTTGTGTTTTAGCTGCATTAGAGTAAAACGATAGGAATGTAGTAGCTCTACGGGTATCAGTAGCATCAAAAGCCTGAAACAATTCAAATTTATACTCATTGAATAAGAACCCTGACTGAATCTTTAAGGGGTCATTATTAGGAAAAGCTTTCCCAGTTTCATCGTATTTATTGATAAAATTAGGTGGGTAATACATAAATGAGTTGAACGGAGTACTTGCTTCATTTTCTAAAAAAGCCATTGCAAATATAATCTCATTATTTTGCTTTTTATTGTAAGCAAATACATCAGCATAGTTAGGTAAAAGGCTAAATTTACCTGAACTAGCTACCTTGTCTAATGCTTCTTTTGCAGCGTCTAAATCAGATGCAGAAGGAACTTGGTCACCGGTAGTGACTTTGGCTGACCAAAGATAAATCTCAGCTTTAAGCATTAAGGTAGCATAATATGACCAATGTATTCTATCAAAATTATTCACTCTGTTAGAATCTGTAAAATATTTTTCAGAGTTATTAATATCGGTCTTTATAAAATCTAAAGTAGCTTTTGGAGTACTGCGAGGCGTAAATAATTCTTTACCACTACTAGGCGTCTTGTCTAATATTTCAGTTCCAGTTTTAATGGGTACACCCCCATAGGTTCTATAAAGCCAAAAATAGTACCACGCACGCATTCCGTACATTTGCCCTAAATAATAATTCTTATTGGTTTCACTTAAATAATTGGCTTCTTGAATATTCTTAATAGCATTGTTAATATTAAAAATCTTTCCATAAAAGTCAAACCAAGAACTGTTATTAGGATTTTGAGCAGAAAAGTTCTGTATTTTTATATCGGAATAATATATATTCTGCTCTAATGATGACGTACCACCGGGCACCATAGTACCTCCACGTGCTTCACCCATTATCCAATAGTTAAAATCATTACTCCTAAATTGGTTATGCACTCCCTCGATAGCTCCTACTACTTGAGCTTCATTTTTCCAGAAGTTACCACTACCATTATAGTCCTCTGGAACAAGGTCTAAATCATTACAAGAGACTGTAAGTAATAGCCCTGCGATAATTGTTATATATTTTAAAACTTTCATATGTTGCATTTTTTAAAAGGTTAGATTTAATCCTAAGATAATAGTCCTTGGCAATGGATAGCCTGAGTTTGATTGTCCCAAAGCCTCAGGAGAATAAGTTTCGGCTTTAGTAAGGTAACCTAAGTTCTGACCTATCAAAGATAGCTCTAAATTATCAAGTCCCATTTTACTAACTATATCTTTTTGGAAATTATAACTAAGAGCTATCTCACGGAAGGCTAAGTAACTTCCTTCATAAATAAACATTGTTGAACTACGGTAGTAATTACGTTTACCAAGCTGGTCAGCCCAATAATATTTAGGATATTTAGCAGTAGGATTATCGGGTGTCCAAGTATCATTTACCTGTTTAACAGTGTTAAAAGTACCTTGCATATTACCTAAGTACCAAGGTAATGAGTTACCTATTGAGATACGCTGTTTGAAGTTGAGCGCATAGTCCATACGAGCAGAAAGTCGAATATTTTTATAACTTAAGGTAGTATTGATACCTCCTGTCCATTTAGGGTAAATATTACCAGCTTTCACTAAGTCATAATTATCAATTTTACCATCTCCATTCACATCTCTCCAAATTACATCTCCAGGCTGGATAGGAAGTCCTTTTTCTTTTTCAGCATCGCTTAGTCTTGCCCAAGCGGCAGGCCCGTATAGTTTTTTAGGCCCGGTTTCATCAACTAAATTATTAGCCAAGCGTCTTACTTGTTCTTCATTTTGGTATATACCTAACGCTTCGTGAGCATACATATCACCAGGCTCTTGTCCTTCTTGATAACCTCCTACCCATTCTTTTTTACCTGTGGTAGGGTTATATGCCTCAATAGCATTTTGTCTATTATTAGGGTAACCGTTATGAGGCAGTTTTACTACTGTATTTTTGTTATAAGCAGCATTTATTGCTAAACTCCAATGCAAATCATTCTTATCAATAATCCGGAAGTTGGTTTCCATCTCCACCCCTCTGTTTCTGAAAGAACCATTGTTAGTATTGATAGCAGAAGCACCTGATGAGTGTGGAAGTGTCATTGACTGTATCTTATCACTTGTCAAACGATCGTACAATGTAAAATTAGCATTGATACGGTTTTGGATAAAACCTAAATCTAATCCAACTTCAAAGGTACGCGTTTTCTCCCAACGAAGTCCTTTATTAGGAAAAGTACCTATGGCATAGCCTACTGCCCCATTGTACTTATTAGTGCCATAAGAACCTTGTAAGGTATAATCACCTATAAATTTATCTGGCACATTACCATTCAAACCAAAACTGGTTCTGAGTTTTGCAAACGAAAGTACTCGTTTTATATTGTCAGGAATAAACTCTTCACGGGTGATAATCCAACCCAGAGAGGCTGCAGGGAAGTTACCCCAACGGTTATTAATCAATCGAGAATATCCATCACGGCGAATAGTAAATGAAAACAAATACTTATCAGCATAGTCATAGTTTAAACGTCCAAAATATGATTTGATTCTATTGCCATAATGATATGAATCTATCCCACGTTTACCTTCTTTGTTAGAAGTCAAACCTAAGTCTTGGAATTCATCGGTAGGTGCTTCTGAGCCTGAAGCACTAAGCCCGCGTGTATAGCTGTCGTAGTACTCATAACCTGCCATAGCATCAAAGTGA
Organism: Capnocytophaga sp. oral taxon 335 str. F0486; assembly: GCF_000277665.1. NCBI lineage: Bacteria > Pseudomonadati > Bacteroidota > Flavobacteriia > Flavobacteriales > Flavobacteriaceae > Capnocytophaga > Capnocytophaga sp. oral taxon 335. The sequence goes on from NZ_AKFR01000010.1 coordinate 100,052, forward strand.
TGAGATTTTATATCAAACTTGTAGTTTAAGATACTATTATAAGTTTGGCGTATAGTTCTTTTAAAGCTAGCTGAAGTACTTCTAGTTCTACTCCAGTTATTAGCAGCTTTACCTGGTGAGGTTTGGTGGTCTTTATTAAAGCTTTCATAATATTCTTCATCAAACATCACTTGTCCACTCACTGTTAATGAAAGTCCTTTGTACAAATCAGCTCTAAGACTTTGTCCGAAATTAATTTTATTTGTATTATTATCACGAAGAAATATATTTTCATAAAAACGTGGGTTACCGTCAGCACCACCACGTCCCATTACTATCTGCCCATTTACTTTTTCTTTTTGAGTAGGGGGAGCTGAAAGCATACGTCCAAAATAGGCATCATCTGCAGAAGTATTCACATTTTTATACCAAGTAGCATAGGCTATTGAGAAGTTGCTGGTGGAAGTAAGCCAAGGTTTTAACTTATACTCAGCGTTCAAAGTACCAGTGAGTCGCTTATACCAACTCTTGATAGGCAAACCTTCTTGGTTATAATAGCCCAAACCAGCATAATATTTTCCTTTGTCATTACCTCCTGTCATTGATAACGAATAGTCTCTAGTAAGAGCAAAAGGACGGAAAGCTGCCTTTTTGAAATCAAAATCATAAAAAATAAGTTCTTTACCTGTAATAGGATCCGTCATCGTTTGCCATCCTTCTGAAAGAAGTTTTTGTTTTTGAGAAGGTGAAAGGCTTTCTGAGAACATAGTAGACCAATATGAATTGGCACTTTCATTAGGATTTAATACCGTATCATCGGTCATACTTTTGAAGTGTTTATTACCTGTACCGTAAGGCTGTGCACCACTTAAACTCGCTTCGTTAGTAAATCCTTTCCAATCACCTGAAGCATTTTGCCATACACGGGCACTATTACGTACCGCCGTACGTTGCCAATAAAGATAATCACGTGCATTGAGAAACTCTACTTGGTTATTCATATAAGCAAATCCGTGCTTCAATTTTACATTCAGTGACGAAACACCTGCTCTACCTCTTTTAGTAGTTACCAATACTACCCCATTACTGGCTCTTGCTCCATAAATAGCAGTAGCACCAGCATCTTTTAATATATCCATTGATTCAATATCATCGGGGTTGATGTCATTCAATCCCCCTCTGATTTGTCCATCTATGATAACAAGGGGTGAGCCTGAACCATCAAGATTAGTACCTCCACGAAGTACTAAGGTAGGAGCTGCTCCTGGACTTCCTGAAGTCTGTGCTACCCTGAGTCCTGCCACTGCTCCTGAAAGAGCTTGAGCAGGGTTAGAAAAAGAACCGGTTGATAATACTTCTGTTTTCACTGAAGCAATAGAACTCGTTACTTTTGCTTTCTTTTGTGTACCTCCATAAGCAGTAAGCACTACTTCTTCCAATACATTCGCTTCTTCCTTTAACGACACATTAATAGGGCGACTACCTGTTACTCTTCTCTCTTGGGTAGTATACCCTACAAAGCTAAATACAAGAATATCACCCTCCTTTGCAGTGAGGGTATAGTTCCCTTCAAAGTCGGTCTGGGCACCGTGTGTGGTACCTTTCACAACTACAGCAGCGCCTGGCAACGGCATTTCATCAGAAGAAACCGTCCCTTTCACTATTATCTCTTGCGCCCAACCTATTGTGGTAAAAAACAACAAGAAGAATACATTAAATAAATACTTTTGCTTCATTACTTTAAATTTTTACTGATTGATTTTATAAATACAATGGGGTGGTAGGTTAATTACATTTTATATATACTACATTTGGTTACATTTTTTAAAGAAATCAATGCTTTCCAATTCTTTCTTAATGACTACTTCCTCTTCATCAGTAATGTTTTGGAAAGGCGTACGATTGATACCTAAGTCTAAACCAAGCAACTTCATTATACGCTTGCCGCAAACTATGTTGCCACGATATTTAGCAATTACATTTATCACGTCTTGGGCGTAGTTTTGCAACTCAGCAGCTTTGGCAATATTGCCTTTGTGATATTCATCTATGATACCTACCAATACCTTGCCTATATAGCTACCAGTACCGCTAATGCCACCACGAGCACCCCCCATTACAAGAGCATTGAGGATAGTCTCATCTAAGCCGTAAAGCATATCGTATTTACCATTGTTGTACAACATACATTGGTTGTACTCATAAAGTGGTTCGTAGGTGTATTTGATACCCGCTAAGTTAGGAATACGTCCGTCAGCTGCTTTAAGGAACGGCAACATAGGAAGGTACACCCCATTGAGCACAGGGATATGGTAAAAATAGAAAGGCAGATTAGGTGCTCCACAAGCTATTTCTTCGCAGTATTTCACCAGCTCCTCTATCCTACCCGCTTTGGGGAAAGGTGAAGCCATTGCCCCTATACCGAAAGCTCCAATTTCTTGGGCGTGCTGTGCCATTTTATGGCTATCTTTTATGCAGGTAGCTCCACAGTGTACAATCACTTTGAAGCCTTTGGGAGCTACTGATACCCACTTTTCGGCTATCTTCATACGTTCTTCAACTGTCATCATATAGCCTTCACCTGACGAACCGTTGATAAATACCCCTATCAATCCATTTTTTTGCAAGAGTTTTGCATACTGATCAATAGGGTCTAAATTTACTTCTCCTTTCTTGTCAAAAGGTGTAAAGGGCGCTACTATTAGCCCATTAATTTTTTCAAATGTCATTTTATTTAGTTATTTATTTATTCCTCTCCCTCTCCTTTCTTCCCCTCCCAAAAAGGAAGGGGAAGGGGAACCTCAAAAGCAATAATAAGGAGAGTGTTTATTAATAATTCTATTTCAATTAGCTCCTTCTTGGGAAGAGTTGGGGAGGATTATTCTCCACACAATTCTCTCTTAGGTTTTAAGAATAGCAACATCAGTACAATGGCTATTAAGATAATCACCGAGAGTTTGCTAAAATCAGCTCCTAAGTTGCCCGCATCGGTAGAAGTACCGAGCATTAAGGTAACAGCATAGCCCGAAAATACGCCTCCCATATTCATAATGCCATAAGCCGTAGCGCGTTGCTGTTGCGGAATAATTTGGCATAAGATAGGCATATTGTTGGTATCGAACATTCCGTAGCCAACGCCAAAGAGCAAGGTTGCCCCTATCATTGCCACGTACGACTCACCAAAGCCTATGAGTATCAAGGCAGGAATCGTGATCCCTAAGCCAATAGTACTAGTATAGATGCGCGCTTTGATATTTGTCTGTACCCAGCGGTCGGATAATGTACCTCCTATGAGCACTCCCAAGAAAGAAGATATAGCTATAGAAATTGTTGCTATGGGGCCTGCGGTAGCCATTGGTACATTTAAGTTAGTAGCAAAGAGCGTAGGCAACCAGTTCTTAGTTCCCCAACCTGGAAAGCTCGATGCCATAAAGTAGAACAAGAGTATCCAGAAAGAGAAAGTGCCGAACACAAGAGCAAGCGACGACAATAATGAGTTTTTCGGTGCTGGTGTTGCTTGTGTAGTTGCTTGTGGTTTGCGCTCTATGTCAAAGAGAGTAAATACCAAAAAGAAAGCATACACTATCCCTACCATACCAAACCAGTGAAACACAGTATGCCAAGTATAGTTAGAGGCAATGGTAGCTCCAAAGCCTCCTAAGGCTTGTCCTGCATAGAGTCCCGACATATGAATACCTATAGCCAAAGAGCGTGTTTTTGAAGTATGGTAATCGGCTATCATAGAAAGAGCAGTAGCTAAGTAAAGCGCCTCACTGAGTCCCATTAAGGCGCGCAGCCAATACACCTGATTAAAGGTTGTCGCATAACCCATACCATAAGTTACTGCCGACCATACAAACAGGCTTCCTACAATCATCCACTTGCGGTTCACGCGGTCGGCAATAATACCAGCCACAGGGCTCATCAATCCGTAGATAAGAAGGAACACTCCCATCAGCCTACCAAAGTTTTCTCCCACAGCAAGCTCTTTGATATCCATTTTCATCGACTCCTGCATCGTGGAGAGCATTTGTCGATCTAAATAATTGAGTAGTGCCACCACCCATAGCAATGCCACTACTATCCAAGGGTATATTTTACTGTTTTTCATAGTATCAATTGTTATATTGGTTTGTTAAAAAACCTCCCTACGGTCAGGAAATCTAACAGATCAACAAAAGTTTGTTTGATTTTGTTTTTTTTGATTGATTTCTGAGGCGTAGCCTCTCCCTTAAGTAAGTATATACTATTTTACCACAACTTTGAAAGTTTTATTGCTACGTACACCGGGTTTTAGTTCTCCTTGTACGAGGTAGAACTCATCTGGAGAGCCTACTAAGGTAGCGCCTGCTCGAGCGAAATCAGTTTGTGTATCGAGCACCAACCACTCTTGCGTGTGAGTATCGAACAGATAACACTCTTTATTGAAACGATAGTACTCAATGGGCTGTGTCATATAATGCGACATATAATCGTAGTTTTTCTGCTTGCGTGTCTCATCAGTGAGGGTAGTATCTCGACCTATATGATAGAGGTCGGTGATGGTTTTTAAGAAAAGTGTCGCATTTACACCTCCAAAGCAAGCAATATAGCGGTTATCAATAGCCAAAGCTGTAGCTCCTGTGAGCGAAAATAGTACTTTATCAGGACTTTCTTGTGTAGCTACTTTTTGCCATTGTTGTTGTTGCACACTATACCTCCACACAGTAGTAGAGAGGGTAGGCACGCGGGTAGTATCCCCCCCGAAAAAGCCTCCTAACAAGAATAAGTGTGTATCACCCTCTTGTTCCATCGCTACTAATACAGGTTGTACACTGGGCTCTTCGGGAAAATCAGGCAAGCGATGCCACTCTTTATCAGTAGCAGTATCGATATAATACACTTTGTTAGAGGGCTTTCCCGAAGCACTACCTCCCGCTACAAACACCTTGCTACCTATGCTCGCACCTGCAAAGTTGTCGAGTGGTTCAGGCAAAGAGGGGAAAGAAGTAAGCGTAATGCCTTTTTCTTTTGAATACTGCACCTTATAGCAATTGGCTAAAGAGTGTGTAGCCGTCTGTCCTCCTATCCACAGATAGCCAGTAGGAATCGCTACCGATACCCCATAAGCCGCTGCTTCAGGAAGTTTGCCTACTGTTTGCCATTGGTTTTGTGTTTTATTGAAGTGAAGTATTTCATCGTAAAACACTTTCTTTCCGCCTTCAAACCCGAGTTTATCAGGGAAGTTACACCCTCCTGCTACCAATAATTCACCGTTGAGCAGGGCAGCATAAGAAGCCGAAACGCCTTTCTGCAAATCGCCTTCCAAGCCTTGGGTGGTAAGTGTTGTAATATTAATTTTCATAGGTTGTTTTTTTTGGGTTTCTGTACAAGCCGTCAATATTATTAGAGATAAAACGAATAGTGCAGACTTTGCCAAAGGTGCGAGCCGCACGGGCAGGAAACTTTGGCAAAGTAGCTTAGACTTTGTCAAAGTTTTTCTGTTCATTATTTGTCTTTTATCATTAACCATTAACAACTAACCATTAATCATTGCAATTGTTTTCCACACTTGATATAAGCCACGTGGTACGTGAAAACAGCCCTTCCATTTACCGCCTTTGAGGTCTAAGAGCACTTCGCCTTGGCGGTTGAGGTACCCCCACCATTCGCGATGTTTAGGGTCTTTAAAATGTTCCCAAGTGTAATGATGCACTTTCTCAAACCACTGCAAGCACTCTTTATTACCAGTGAGTTGATATCCTTTTATCAGCGAGATAAGCGTTTCTATATGTACCCACCACAGTTTCTGATCCCATTCTAATTGTTGGGGCGGACAGCCTTTTCTATCCATAAAGTAGTAAATACCGCCATACTGTTTATCCCAACCGTAGTCAATCATTTTTAGAGTAGTTTGCACCGCCTTTTCGATGAGCTCAGGACGATTGAGACGTTTGCCTAAGTCCATTATAAACCACATTGCCTCAATGGCGTGACCGGGGGTAAGCTGACGACCTTCAAAAGTATCAGATAGCGAACCGTCTGCATTTACATTTTCTACTACGATGCCACCCAGTTCAGGGCGTAAAAATACGTCCATTACTTCGTGAATACAAGTATCCATCGTTTTCTCGATAAAAGCCTCGTCCAATAAGGGTTCTATCTCCAATGCCAAATTACAGAGAATCATAGGCAAGGCAAAGTTTTTAAGCGAACGAGTGCCTGGGTAGGCTTTGTTCCATTTTCCCTTAGGATTATCTTGTTTGGAAAGGATAATATCAAAAGTGCGTTTGGCTATATCGGCATATTCCTGATTGCCTGTGGCAATGCTCAACTGACCGAAAGCCATCGTAGCAAAGGTATAAGAGAAAATATTATAAGGTTCCACAAGAGGGTTACCTTGTCGGTCTAATGAAAAATACCAGTTTAGGTTTCCGTCGTGTCCGTATTTTTTGAGGAACTCTGCTCCTTGTATAGCGCAATCCAACCATTCTTGCCGTTTTTCTACACGGTTATAAAGCATTGCAAAGAGCCATACTTCACGCCCTTGTAACCAAATAAACTTATCGGTATCAAATACATTTCCTTGGCGGTCAAGACAAGTAAAATAACCACCATATTCTTTGTCTTGCGATTTCTCTAGCCAAAACGGAATCACGTTTTGTAACAATTCATCGCGATATTGTTTTTCTAATTGTTTAAAATCCATTATTAAAATAGTATCTTAGTTTTAATTGTGATTTAGTTTTTATTCTTCTTTAATCGACGGGGCAAAATAACAAATAAAAAATGATATGACCAAATATTTAATAAAGTTTTTTTATATATAAATTTTATGAAATGTTGATTTTAGGTATAACATACTGATTTACATATATATTTGAATTAAACAGAAAGTATTATATTTTCGTATTATTTCGAAAAAACAACTATAAACAATCTTTTTATTTTCTATTTCATTCAAAAATCTATCATAAAGAATAATTTAAAATATTTTATTTTACAAATTCTACATAGCATAAAAACTACAATAATAAAACTTTTAATTAATAACAGCCTATTAATTTATTTGAAATAGAAAATAAAGCGCATAATAATAAAATAGAAGAGTCATATTAATATGTATAAAGCAAAGCATATAGCTTCATACTGTATTTTATTTCCAAGAATAAATCCATCATTTTCCTATTGCAATAGAGTCTCTCTCTTTTCTGTTACACATTATATATTAGTCATTTACAAACCACTCCCTATATTTCAACACTTATATTACTTCTCAAAACCTATTCTCTTTCATTGTTCCATTATCTACCCGTATCGCTCACACCGTTATTTGTATGAACATTGCCAAAATTTCAAACCTTTGGCAATGTTAAAATCCACTAATAACCTTCTTCTTATCTCTCTCTTAGATTTAGCTTACCTTCTTTTTTCCTTCGTCATTTGTTCGTCTTTACGTCGCTTTATTTCCTCCTTTGGAGCAGGTTAGGGAGAGGTTTTGTTCGTCTTTTCTATATCTGTCCGTGTAACTCACACTGTCTTTTATTCATTATAGACCCACTGTAGACCCACTGTAGACCCACTGTAGACCCACTGTAGACCCACTGTAGACCCACTGTAGACCCACTGTAGACCCACTGTAGACCCACTGTAGACCCACTGTAGACCCACTGTAG
>NZ_AKFR01000011.1:0-44930 GCF_000277665.1 Capnocytophaga sp. oral taxon 335 str. F0486
TTGAATAAGTAAATCATTATTATTCAATATCATAAAGAACTTATCTCTCCCTATTTTTGCTACCTGATGTATCTTATCTGATAACATATAATAAAGCTTCTTTCCTCCTATCTTGGGCAGTTCTCGACGTATTTCCTGTACCATCTCAATAATTATACTCTCACTGAGTGCTACCTCCTTAAACGATTTAACTGCTTTATAATGAGCTTGTCTACTAATACCAAAACACTTGCAAAGAGCGCTTATCTTTTCTGTTTTGGAAAGTACTTCAATAACTCTTGTTCTAACTTTTTTTTTATTTCATCGCCCATTCCTGTTTCCTGACCAAGAATTTGAAAATAAGTCTTATAAACTTTATTCTCTAAAGTCGTTTCAGCAAAAGCCTCTTTAAGGGCTTTTAACTCCTTTTTAAGAGCTTGAAGCTCCCCGATTTCATCAATTGTTTCCACGCGTACTATTTTATTTAATAAGTGATTTTTACCATACTTTTTAAGCCATTTTTGAATCGTTGTACTTCCTCCAATGCCGTACTTGCGTCGGCAGTTTTCAATACTCAATCCGTTTCTCTCAATCTCTTCTACGATACTCAACTTAAAGCAATCACTGTACCGAACTGTTTCTTTCCTCCCTATTGTCATATCTTTTTATGGTTTTTAGTGTAAACCTATTTCAGGATATGACAAATACAACAGTGCTAAAAATGTTAAAATCGGGGTTTCGAGGCGAAAGAAAAAGGAAGAGGTGATAGGCCTCAGGCCTTAGGCACTAGGGGATAACCTCTCCCTTTACACATACTCCGCTCTCGCGGACTTCCGTTCAAAGGGGAATGTGGTGAGTCATTTATTCGGTAAGCCCCCGAACCCCCGAAGGGGGACAAGCTGTAAAAGGAGACAAACCTCCCCTTTTACACATACTCCGCTTTTGCGGTGCACATACCCAGCTGTCGCTGGCTATCTTCAAAGGGGGAATGTGGCGACGGGAAAGGGGTGGGGTCGTAGCACGATGGGTGATTGAAAGTAGTACGACAGGTGATTGAAAGTAGTGTTTTATTACATCGAATAGAGGTTAAATAAGGATAGAGAATTTCTTTTTAAAAGAGACACAAACGACGACTATTTAGTTATAAATATAACAAGAGAGGCTTTATTATCATCATTTTACTTTGTTTTGGCATAGTTTTGGTGAATAGGTGGATATGGCGTATTGGTACATTTAGAAATCTTTTGTACTTTTGCACCCCAAAAAAGTATTATTTTAAATAGAACATTATTATGAAAAGAATCATAGCCATTGCCTTATTAGCTACTACTGTCGCTTCTGGGCAGAGTCACAAAAAGAATGGTTGGGAGCGTGCTCAGCTGAAAGGAAAAGTAAAAACGGTTGTGCAATCGGGTATCCAAGTTGGTGAAAACGGAGAGGAAATACCGATGAACTCTGAACTTTTTTCGCAGTTTGACAAAAAGGGGACTGTTGTAAAAATGCAATCGAAGCAAAATGGAATGACGATTAAATTCGTGGATGTGTATGACAAAAACGGGAATATGTTAGAGTCGGCTTCGAGAGATGATTCGAACACGTTGCTTTCTAAGAACGTGTATGAGTATGACGAAAGAGGGAATCTTACCAAGCACGATGTAGAGACGCCCGATGGGAATATTTTTATGAGCCGAATAAATGTTTATAACGAACAGAATCAGCTTGTAGAACGCACGGATTGTATAGCAGGAATGTGCCAAGATAAAACTACTTATAAGTATACTCCTGAGGGGAAATTATCGGAAGAGTCTAAATTCACAAAGGACGAGCTTACCAGCAAAACGGTATATACTTACGATGCGAAAGGGAATGTGGTAGAAAAGCAAGTATTTGACAAAGATAACGCTTTGAAACAGAGAGTTGTTTCAGCTTTTGACAAAAATGACAATGAGGTGGAGGTTAAATACTTTGACAAAGATGGTAACGTTACTAAAACAGAGACTTACGAGTTTGTGTATGACAAGAAGAACAACTGGACAAGGAAAACAATGTCGGTTAACGGTCAGCGTGTAACGATTTTCACACAGAAGTTGAAATATTTTTAGGAATAAGAAGTTTTTTTAATAACATAAGGGTTGGCTTACGAAGGTGAGTCAACCCTTATGTGTTAAGAAGGGGAGATTTTTATATAATTCAAAATATTTTTGTATCTTTGCACTGTGGGAGGCAGTGTTTAATGGCTATATAACCGTGGCGCGGTAGGCATTAAGAACTACGCGGGTAGTTGTAGTGCGACGGGCTATTAGGGCTTTGACAAAAGTCGTGGCAAAGCAACACTAACTATTAAGGATTAAAAACTAAGAATTAAGTATTATGGCAAGAGAAATAAAACCAACACCTGTATTAGAAGGGCAAGATGTAATAGAGTTCTACAAAAAATTAGCAGGTTTTAGACGAAGCTTAGCTGAAAAAGGAATTACACGTGAGAGCGTTCGCAAGAATGCTATGCTATTGAAGTCAATTTTTAAAGACGATAGAGATAATGCAAACAGATGATTTTGTACAACTTTTAAAAGGCTTATCTTTTTTTCGACTTAAAGAAGGACATACAATAAAGCCTTTTGATTGTGGAGACGACGATTTGAATGAGTTTCTTTTTGAGGAAGCAGTTCCTTACCGAAAACAATTACTTGCCACCACTTTTGTTATTGAAAATGATGAGCGTACTTTAGGTTATTACAGTCTATTGAATGATAGTCTATTACTCAAAGAAGAGATGTTCTCATCAAAAAGTCAGTATAACAAATTTCGCAGAGAGTTATTACCCTATCCTAAACGGCATTTAAACAACGTTCCTTCTCTAAAAATAGGGAGATTGGCTATCGATAAAACTTTTAAAGGTAAGGGGTTAGGAAGAATTATTATTGATACTATTATCAATCACTGTGTAGATTTGAATGAAGATGAGGCTTGTCGTCTTATTACAGTTGATGCATATGCACAAGCAGTAAGTTTCTATCAAAAGATAGGGTTTGAATTTCTAACGAAATTAGATGAAGGAGAAGAAACAAGATTAATGTTTCTTGATTTGATAAGTTTTTTGTAACGAACAATTAATAATATTCGACATATGAAAAAAATACAAATGGTTGACCTACAAGGTCAGTACGAAAGAATTAAAAACGACGTACAAGCCTCTTTTGAGGAAGTACTCAGCACTACCGCCTTTATTAATGGACCTCAGGTACAAGCCTTTCAAAAGGAATTGGAAAAATATATGGGGGTAAAACACGTAATCCCTTGCGCCAACGGTACCGATGCCCTCCAAATAGCAATGATGGGTCTCGGACTCAAAGAAGGCGATGAAGTTATCACTGCCGATTTTACTTTCGCAGCAACCGTAGAAGTGATTGCCTTGCTGAAACTCACCCCCGTACTCGTAGATGTATATGATGATACTTTCAACATCAATATCGAGGCTATTGAAAAAGCTATTACTCCTCGCACGAAAGCGATTGTACCCGTGCATTTGTTCGGTCAGCCAGCCAATATGGAAGCTATTATGGCTTTGGCTAAAAAACACAACCTTTTCGTGATTGAAGACAACGCGCAAGCCATTGGTGCTGATTATACTTTTGCCGATGGTCACAAACAAAAAGTAGGCACTATCGGTCACGTGGGGGCTACTTCTTTCTTCCCTTCTAAGAACCTCGGTTGCTACGGCGACGGAGGGGCTATCTTCACTAACGACGACGACCTCGCTTACACTCTTCGCGGTATCGTAAATCACGGTATGTATGTGCGTTATCACCACGATGTAGTAGGCGTAAACTCACGCCTCGACTCTCTACAAGCGGCTGTGTTGCGCGCCAAACTCCCTAACCTGAACAATTATAACGCCCGCCGCCGTGAAGCAGCTCGCAAATATACCGAAGCACTGAAAGGCAATCCTCATATCATTACCCCTGTAATCGCCAAAGGTAACGACCACGTGTTCCACCAATATACTCTCCGCATCACTAATGGCAAACGCGATGAACTCGCTAAGGTTTTTGGTGAAAACGGAGTGCCTTTTGGTATTTACTACCCTATACCATTACACGCCCAAAAAGCCTATACCCGCAGCTCTTATAACGAAGCTGATTTTGGCGTTACCAATAAATTAGTACAAGAAGTCATCTCTCTGCCTATGCACACCGAGCTTGACGACGAGCAAATAGCGTTTATCACAGAATTGATAAAGAAAACAGTGTAATTGTAGGTCGTGGTACGACGGGCAGTTACCTATAATCTTATGACAAAGACGGTATTGCAAATAGCTATTGATGAGGAAGACTTACCTATTTTCAACTCTCTATTTGAAAAGTTTGAGGTAGAGAGTTCTGTTATAGAAGAAAAGACTAAACCTCTTTTTACGATTGCTGTAGAAGATATACAATCTGTTGCTTTAGAGCGATTAGGCAGAACACTCAGCGATGATGAATTACTCACAGCTAAAAGGGGTTAGAATGGGGATTGCTTACAGATATTGATGCTGTTTATAGTGCTATTTTTGATGAAGTGATAGAAAATAAATAAGTTTTGCAAAGTCTAAGAACATTTTTATGGAAGCAAAATTGAATCAACTCAATGATAAACAATTAGAAGCTGTAGTAAGTGAAAGTAAACGCTTATTAGTACTCGCTGGAGCTGGCTCTGGAAAAACCAAAACTCTTTTAGAAAAATTATCCTATCTAATGAATATTAAAAGAGTAAAACCTGCTAACATCTTAGTGATTACTTTTACCAAAAATGCTACTAATGAAATGATTGACAGACTCATTTTTTCAAGTGAAGAAGGAGGCTTGTATCAATCTTTTATGAATAATACTAAGATTAGTGATGCCGAAAAAAATACCTATCGAGATAATTTTGTGAAAGCAAATAAAAGACTGTCCAACCTTTCTATAAGCACTTTTCACAGTTTCTGTTATAAGGTACTTCGCAAATATGGTGTAAGTGAGTTCGATAACCAATTTAAAGTTTTAAACGATAGTAAAAAAAGTAAAAGTGAAGATGATTTTGTTTATGAAAATACTCCTGAAACCGACTTTGAAATCGCAAGCAAAATTCTCAAAGAAAATTCTAACAATAGAGAATACTTATTAGACTTAAAACGCTATATCCTTGATTATTTTGTAGATAACGGCTATTTTCATTCCCATAAAAAAGAAGAGGGGTTTCACGAAGAACAAAAGTATTATACTTCACTCAACGGAACAAAAGTGCGGTCTAAATCTGAACGTTATATAGCCGATTGGCTCTATAGACACAATATAGATTTTGCATACGAACCGTATCTCAACTGTAAAGATTTCTATTTTCACCCTGATTTCTATATCCCGCAAGCCGATATTTACTTAGAGCACATCAGCAATATGAGTGCTGCTGTTAAAGAAAAAGATGAACAGTACAAAAAGGCTAACAAAACTCTTTTTAAAACATACGAAGAGGTTGAAGCTAAAGATACTACACTATTCAATTCGGCTTTAGATAAGATTGTTAAAAATAGATTACCTGCCAATTATCACAGTGATGTCGCTTTGAGTTTTGAAGAGGAATTCAATGCTTATCACAAAGAATTAAACGATTTTATCACTCAGTCCTTACGGGTAATTAAGATGATTAAAGCTGAAAATCTATCACCCGAAGAAGTGTTAGTTAAAGCTCTCACCGACCCACATCAGCGTATCAGAGATTTTTATAATTTGGTGATTCCGCTAATGGAAAAATATCAGGCTTATTGTGTGAACAAATCATACCTCGATTTTGAAGATATGATTATTAAAACCATTGATTTGTTCAACCACCGACCCGAAATAGCTGAACAACATCAACAGATGTATAAATATATTTTGGTAGATGAATTTCAAGATGTAAACAACCTACAAGTAGAATTACTGAAAAAACTCTTAACTACCGATAATCAACTTTTTTGCGTAGGTGATGATTGGCAAAGTATCTATGCGTTCAGAGGGTCTAATGTAGATTATATCATCAACTTTGAAAAGTATTTCCCTAATGCCGAAGTAATTAAACTCAATCAGAATTACAGAAGCACTGAACATATTGTTGGAGCCAGCAATGAAGTGATAAAACACAATAAATTCAAAGTAGAAAAAGAGATTTTTGCAAATAAAAAATCGGAAACAAAAGTAAATATTTTTGCAGGTAGCAATGAAGATGAAAATATTGATTTTGTAGTGAGTGAAGTTAAAAAGCTTCTCAATAAGGGTTACAGAAAGGAAGATATACTATTTCTATATAGGCGTAGCAAAATGTTTAGCAATTACTTGAGCCGATTTAAAACCCAACGCGTTTTTGTACAGGCTAAAACGATGCACTCAGCAAAAGGATTAGAAGCCAAAGCTGTTTTTATCATAGGGCTCACTCAGGGTAAAGGAGGATTCCCTGATATTTGGTTAGAGGACAGAATTTTCCAAGTTGTAAAACCCACTCAACACGATTTGCTAATGGAAGAAGAAAGACGTCTTTTCTATGTAGCTATTACAAGAGCTAAAGACCAACTATACCTAATAACCGAAAAGAATAACGAATCGATGTTTTTAGAAGAAATTCCTGATAACTTTGTTGTGAAAACTATAATTTAATAAACTGAATAACTAATAACTAAAACAAAAATAATGAGTCAAAAAATTCCTTGGCAAGAACGCCCTGCGGGTTGTACCGATGTAATGTGGCGTTATTCTGAAAACCCTATTATCGGTAGGTATGATATCCCTACTTCTAACAGTATTTTTAACTCGGCTGTTGTGCCTTTTGGCGACGGCTATGCAGGGGTTTTCCGCTGCGACAACAAAGCAGTACAAATGAACATTTTTGCTGGTTTCAGTAAAGATGCTATTCATTGGGAAATCAACCACGAACCTATCGTGATGAAAGGTGGTAATACTGATTTCTTACACTCTGAGTATAAGTACGACCCTCGCGTAACTTTTATCGAAGACCGCTATTGGGTAACTTGGTGTAATGGCTATTGTGGCCCTACTATCGGGATTGCCTATACTTTTGATTTCAAAGAGTTTTTCCAATGCGAGAATGCCTTTTTGCCTTTCAACCGCAACGGAGTGCTCTTCCCTGAGAAAATCAACGGTAAATATGCAATGCTTAGTCGCCCAAGTGATAACGGACATACACCTTTCGGTGATATTTTCATCAGCTATAGCCCCGATATGAAATACTGGGGTGAACACCGCTGCGTGATGAAAGTAACACCTTTTATAGATAGTGCTTGGCAATGTACCAAAATAGGGGCAGGAGCTGTGCCTATCAAAACCAAAGATGGATGGCTATTGTTCTATCACGGGGTGATCAACACTTGCAATGGTTTCCGCTACTCTATGGGGGCTGCACTATTAGACCTCAACAATCCAAGCAAGGTAATCGCTCGTACACAGCCTTACCTCTTGGCGCCTGCAACTCTCTACGAAACTACCGGCGATGTGCCTAATGTGGTATTCCCTTGTGCTGCCTTGCATTCTATCGAAGAAGACAAAGTAGCCGTGTACTACGGTGCTGCCGATACAGTAGTGGGCGTTGCTTTCGGACGTATTTCCGAAATCGTAAAATTCACCAAAGAAAATTCATTGTAAATAGATAAATATAACAAGTAAAAAAGCGCAAGCCGTCGGCTTGCGCTTTTTTTATTGTCCCTTTTTTACTACCTTTGCGCCTTGTATCGTCATTTGTCATTCGTAATTCATCATTAAAATGTACACATTCTCTCTTTATATCATCAAGGCAATCCTCCCCCTCGTTGCCCTATTCAACAAAAAAATACACCTCTTTGTAAGCGGACGTAAAACCGTATGGACTACCCTTACCGCAAAACTCGACCCTCATACCCGCTATGTTTGGATACATACGGCTTCTCTCGGCGAGTTCGAACAAGGCTTGCCCGTCGTTAAAGCCCTGAAAAAACAAGGCTATAAAATACTCATTACCTTCTTTTCTCCCTCAGGCTACGAGGTGCGCAAAAACACCCCCGATGCCGATATAGTGGTCTATCTTCCGCTTGATACACCTGCTAATGCACGCAAGTTCGTGCAAATAGTAAATCCTGCAATGGCTATTTTTGTGAAATACGAGTTTTGGGTCAATTACCTTATCGAGCTCAAAAAAGCACAAATACCTACTTATTTGCTCTCCGGTATTTTTCGCAAAAATCAAATCTTCTTCAAGCCTTATGGCGGAATGATGCGCCAAGCCCTGCATTCTTTTACTCATTTTTTTGTGCAGAACGAGCTTTCTCAGCAACTACTTAAAAACTTAGGCTTCAATAATGTAACTGTCAGTGGCGACACCCGCTTCGACCGTGTAGCCGAAATATTGCAACGAGACAACCATTTAGATTTTGTAGAGCAGTTCAAAGGAAACAATCTATGTGTGGTCTTCGGTAGTTCGTGGGCTACCGACGAAGACATTTACTTGCAGTATATCAACACTTGCACTGCCCCAGTGAAGTTCATCATTGCCCCTCATAATATTCATCCTACCGATATCGCAGAACTCAAACACAACCAGCAGAAGTTAAGCCGTAAAGTTGCCCTATTCTCCGAGAAAGACTCTCTTAACCTTTCTGATTACGACGTACTCATCATCGATACCATAGGCATTCTCACCAAAGTGTACAGCTATGCCGATATAGCCTATGTAGGAGGTGGAATGGGCACTACGGGCTTACACAATGTCTTAGAGCCCGCCGTATTTGGGGTACCTGTAATCATCGGTAAGAATTATGAAAAGTTCAATGAAGCAAAGGAGTTAGTCACCTTAGGAGGCGTTCTCTCCGTAAGCAGTAAAGAAGAATTCGCTCAGGTGATGAATAACCTTGTTACTTCACCCGAAAATCGCATCGCTATAGGCAATATCAATCGCCAATATATAAACGAAAAACAAGGCGCTACTAAGGCTTTTTTACAAGCAATAACTTCGCTTTAGCCTCGCCTTACCGCCTCTTTATTTTCGTTTTGCCTTCACCTTTCCGTCGCTACATTCCCCCTATTATCTCCGTCATTCGTCATTTGTTCCTCGTCATTCCTTCCCTTTTCCGTCATACTCCCCCCTATTGCCTAGGGCCTAAGGCCTAGTGCCTCTTCCTCTTTCTTTCGCCTCGAAACCCCGTTTTTACCATTTTTAGCGCTGTTGTATTATATTATGAGTCAACTACTTATATACCCTTCCTATACCAATCGTCCAAGATTCGTATAAGCTTCCTATAAGCTCTCTATAAGCTACCCCCACCCTCCTTACACCCTTTTTTCACCAAATTTTCTCTCAGCTCTCTTCCGTTCTTTTCCGATATCTTTTGAAAGCCCCTAGCAGTCCCAGCATATCTCTTTTTCATCTCAAACTTTGCCCAAGTTAATTGCCCGTCGTGCTACGACCTTTGGCAAAGTTGAATAAACTAACAATCCCTCTGCTGGTTTACAAGACGTAGCCTTGATTTTGTTTAAATTTTGTTTGATTTCTGAGGCATAGCCTCATTCCTCTAACTCAACCTCACACTCCTTTTTCTAATTTCCTCATTCTCTCATTTTCTAATTCTCTCATTTTCTAATTCTCTCATTTTCTAATTCTCTCATTTTCTAATTCTCTCATTTTCTAATTCTCTCATTTCTCCCCCGCCCGTGCACCTCGCACCTAAAAACCACAAAATCACCACATTTGTTTTTATTTCTTTCTTTTTTAGTAAATATTTTTTTGAAATAATTTGCACATTTATTCTTTTCTTTCTACATTTGTAGTGTTTTTTAAAACCTAAATACCTTCCAAAAGAGAATACAATAAATTTTAACTGTATAATAAGATGAGAAAAACATTATTATTCGTAGCCTTGCTATCGGTGATGGCAACTACATTCGCACAAGAAAAAATCAAAGACGTAAGAACCAAACCCGACCTCTACTTCTTGCAAATCGGTGAGGTGGCAAACAGTCTTGAACTCCTACCTCCTCCTCCTCAACCAGGTAGTATTCTTTTCCTTAACGACGAAGCCCAATACCAGTGGGGCTTAATGCAACGCCGTACCCCTCGTGGTGAGCAAGCCGTATCCGATGCTCGTGTAGACGGTCCTGGCGTGCCTAATGCTTTTTCCGAAGCTTTTGGCATCAAGATTTCTAAGGAAACTACTCCCGAAATCTTCAAACTTGTCGTAAATATGCGCGAAGATGCAGGCGACCTCGCTACTCGTGCCGCCAAAGAACACTATATGCGCGTGCGTCCGTTTGCTTTCTACGAAAAGACCACTTGCAACCCCGAACAACAAAAAGAACTCTCTACTAATGGTTCTTATCCCTCTGGTCACACCGCTATCGGGTGGGCTACCGCTTTGGTGCTTGCCGAAATCAATGTCGATAGACAAAACGAAATCCTCAAACGCGGATATGAAATGGGACAAAGTCGCGTGATTTGTGGCTACCATTTCCAAAGTGATGTAGATGCTGCTCGTCTCGTAGCAAGTGCCGTAGTAGCGCGTCTCCACGCCAATGATGCCTTTATGAAACAACTCGAAAAAGCTAAAAAAGAGTTTGAAGGACTTGTAAAAAAAGGCAAAGTAAAGAAAAGTGAACGTATGACTAAATAAAATTTAAGACTATGAAAAAGATATATTTTATGATGTTCAGCCTAATGGCTGTGGGCTATACCTATGCCCAAGAAGAACCAACCACCGTTACCGATACCACCGAACCTATGCCCGCTACACCTATACAGGAAGCTCCTAAACCCGAAGAAAAGTTAGAAGTAAAACCCGGAGGACGTATTTTATTGGACGCTGGTTATTTCAATGCCAATGAGCAAAAAGATAAGTTTGTAAGTGGGGTAGCTATCCCCGATGTGCGTATGGGCTTAGGCGTACGCTATGGTAATTGGAAAGGAAAAGTAGATATCGGCTTTGCTTATGGCAAAGTTTCTCCTAAGGATATCTTTATCGAATACGGTTTCAGCAAACACACACTTTTGCGTGGAGGTTATTTCGTACACCAATTCGGTATGCAAAGTGCCACCAGCTCTTCTTTCAAAATATCGATGGAAGAACCCCAAAGTAACGAGGCTTTCTTCAACTCTCGTCTCATCGGTTTGATGCTCTTACACCAAAAAGATGACTTTATGGGTACTTTAAGCCTCTTTGCCGAAGGTGAAACGATGAAGAAAAGCTCTGATGCTACAGGCGACCAAGGTATGGGTATGATGAGCCGTTTGCTCTATCGCCCACAACGTGAAGAAGGCAAGATTTTTCACGTAGGACTCTCAGGTGCTTTCGAAACACCTCGTTATAACGAAACACCAGCACTTAACCACAACTCTTATGTGCTCAAAACACCTTTCCCTACTCGTATCGCTAAGGTAACCGCACAACAAGCAACTATTGATAACGCTACTTTCCTTTATAAATTCTCCCCCGAATTGCTCTTTGCACGTGGTCGTTTAGGGTTAGAAGCCCAATATTACTATGTGAATGTAAATCGCAAGAGTGGTTTCGATAATTTCAAAGCAAGTGGTGCTTATGGTATGTTCCGTGCTATCGTAAAAGGAAGCCCTTACGAATATACTGATATCGATGGAGGTATCGCTACTCCCAGACCTGGTGCTATGGAACTCGTTGCCGGTTATAACTATACCGACTTATCCGACCCTAAAGCGGGAATCTTAGGAGGTCGCCTCAACGATTATTCACTTACATTCAACTATTATATCAATAAGTATATGATTTGGCGTGTACGTGCTTCCTACACTGGTGTTACTTACCGTGAAAGCATTCCCGACACCAATTTAAGTCTTATCGAAACTCGTTTGCAAATCAAGTTCTAAGTGCGAGCCGCACGGGCAATTGTAAAAGGACTGTTTGAAAAGTTTTTATAGAGGTATAATTGTGGATTGTCCCCCTTTTGGAGGGGGAACGGGGGAGGTTTATTATCATATAGTTATAAAAGACCTCCCACCATATAGCGCAGTCACAAACTTTGCCAAAACTCGTAGCACGAGATGCAATTAAAACTTTGCCAAAGTTTCAAACTTTGGCAAAGTTACAAAGTTAAAGAATATAATTATCTAATTAAAACGCAGTATGAAAATAAGAATCATAACTCTACAAGCATTACTACTCCTCTTGTGTCCGCTCTTAGCGATGGCACAACTCAACCGCTCCGAAAGTTTTAAAAGCCAATACAAGCTCAAAGAAGTGGTGATCCTCAGCCGTCATAACATTCGCTCCTCTTTATCAGTGAACGGGAGTACCTTGCAAAAAATGACGCCTCACGAGTGGATAAAATGGAGCGCTGCCCCCAGTGAACTTACCCTTCGTGGGGGAGCACTTGAAACCATTATGGGTCAGTTTTTCCGCAAATGGACAGTAGCCGAAGGACTTTTTACTGAAAATGCAGTTCCCTCTGTTGATGAAGTGAATTTCTATGCTAATAGTATGCAACGCACCATTGCGACGGCACAATATTTCTCTTCAGGATTTATGCCCGTAGCCAATTTGCATATCAACCACCGCTTTACCCCCAGCAAAATGGACCCTGTGTTTTTCCCTGCGCTTACCAAAAGTAGCCCTGCTTTCAAAGCACAAGCAATGAAAGAAATTGCTGCTATGGGAGGTAAAAAAGGCATTGTAGGCATCAACGAGGGGTTGAAAGACTCTTACCAACTCTTGGAAAAAGTACTTGATTTGAAGAACTCACCCGCTTGTAAATCCGGTGAAGTGTGTGCTTTCAACGATTACAACACCCAATTGAAACTCGAAAAAGGCGATGAACCTAATATGAAAGGTTCGTTGAAGTTAGCCAACTCCGCTTCCGATGCTTTTATCTTGCAATACTATGAAGATAAAGACCCTGTGCAAGCAGCTTTTGGCAACAACCTCACCACCTCCGACTGGGAAAAAATCGCTAAGGTAAAAGATGTCTATGGCGATGTGCTTTTCACCGCTCCTATTGTAGCCGTGAACGTAGCACACCCACTACTAGTGTATATGAAAGACGAGCTCAACGCCAAAAACCGCAAGTTCACATTCCTTTGTGGTCACGATTCTAATATTGCCAGCGTGAATGCAGCTTTGGAAGTAGAAGAATACAGTTTGCCTAAATCTATTGAGAAGAAAACCCCAATAGGTAGTAAACTCGTGTTTGAAAAATGGGTAGACAACAGCGGTAAAGAGTTTGTATCGGTAAACATTGTATACCAAACCACCGAACAATTGCGTGGCATAGAGTTATTGGATATGCAAAATCCGCCAGTGGTATTCCCACTAAAACTCAAAGGCGTACAAGCTAATGCCGATGGACTTTACACCTTAGAAAGCGTAAACGACCGCTTCGACAAAGCCATTCGTGCTTACGAAGCTATCAAATAGTATAGTATATCTATTGAAACAATAAAAAAAGCTGTCCTGAGATAGGACAGCTTTTTTGTTTCACATATCTTTTTAAGCAAAATCTTAAAATTCTTAGTCCAAATTCACATTAAAGAATATGAAAAAAATTAATTATAAGAAGTTTTGATTTTGCAAATAATACTCATACATTAATTTAATTCCCTCTTGGAGTTCTATGGAATGTTTCCACCCTAGTTGGTGTAGCTTAGTAGGATCGGTGAGTTTACGCATTGTGCCATCGGGTTTGGTGCTATCGAAGACTATTTTTCCTTGATAACCAATGACTTCTTTTATCATATAGGCGAGCTCTTTAATAGAAAGTTCCTTGCCTGTACCAATATTGATGTGGGTGTTGCGGACTTCTTTGGCATTAGCGGGATATGTATCTTTAAAATTGATACGTTCCATTAGAAACACACAAGCATCGGCCATATCTTCACTCCACAAGAACTCGCGCAAAGGTGTGCCAGTACCCCATAGCGTAACTGTTTCGGCTGTAATACCATATTTTGATAAGATTGTTTTTATTTCTTCTTGGCTGTTTTTACCACTTATTCCTTCTACCGGACGCTTGTTGAGGTCTGTTTTTACTGCTTCCCAATCATTTTTAAGCAAGGCATTTGCTAAATGTATTTTGCGTACCATCGCTGGCAATACGTGAGAATTTTCGAGGTGAAAATTATCGTTAGGTCCATAGAGATTGGTGGGCATTACAGCAATATAATTAGTGCCGTATTGCAGGTTGTAACTCTCGCATAACTTGATGCCTGCAATTTTGGCAATAGCATAAGGTTCATTAGTATATTCTAACGGAGAGGTGAGCAAACAGTCTTCTTTCATAGGCTGAGGTGCTTCCTTAGGGTAGATACAAGTACTCCCCAAGAATAACAATTTTTTCACCTTATTTTCGTAAGCCGAATGAATTACATTGTTTTGAATCATCAGGTTTTCGTAGATAAAATCGGCGCGATAGGTGTTGTTAGCCATAATGCCCCCTACTTTGGCAGCAGCCAAGAAGACATAATCGGTTTTTTCGTTTTTAAAGAATTGAGCGACGGCTTGTGCATCACGTAGGTCGAGTTCGGCACTTGTTCTGCCTATCAAATTGGTATATCCTTTTTGAGAAAGATTCTTCCAAATAGCAGAACCCACCAAACCTTTGTGTCCTGCAACATATATTTTAGCGTTTTTATTCATTGTTATTCAAAGTAATTCATTACAGTGAAGCCACCTTCTTTGAGGTAAGCATCGCGTTTGAAGAGTTTGATATCCGAGCGCATCATATCTTCAATCAGTCCTTTGAGGTCATACTCAGGTTTCCAACCTAAAACGGTTTGCGATTTGGTAGGGTCGCCGATGAGCAAATCTACTTCGGTAGGGCGGAAATACTGAGGGTCTACATTCACCACTTCGGGGTTATTGGCAATACGTTCGCGTATGGCGCTGAGGTACTTTTCGCCTACTTTTTCGCTGAAAACAGAAGCATCTACCGCTGTGATATAGCCTTTTTCGTTTACGCCTTCGCCCTTAAATTCGATAGTGAGACCTATTTCTTTGGCAGCCATTGTGATAAAATCGCGGATGGCGGTAGTGATACCTGTAGCAATTACATAATCACTAGGAGCGGGTTGTTGCAAGATGAGGTACATCGCCTTGATATAGTCTTTGGCGTGCCCCCAGTCGCGTTGAGAGCTGAGGTTACCCATATAGAACTTATCCTGCATACCCAACGCTACCCTGCTCAGAGCACGAGTTACCTTGCGGGTTACGAAAGTTTCGCCGCGTATAGGAGATTCGTGGTTGAAGAGGATACCATTAGAGGCGTGCATATTATAGGCTTCGCGGTAATTCACAGTAATCCAATAGGCATACAATTTAGCGACTGCATAAGGCGAACGCGGATAGAAAGGAGTGCGCTCACTTTGAGGTACTTCTTGCACTAAACCGTAGAGTTCGGAGGTAGAGGCTTGATAGATACGCGCTTTTTCGGTAAGCCCCAAGAGGCGTACAGCTTCAAGGATGCGCAAGGTGCCGAGACCATCGGCGTTACCGACGTATTCGGGAGTTTGGAAACTCACGTGCACGTGACTCATCGCAGCGAGGTTGTAGATTTCATCGGGTTGTACCTCTTGGACAAGGCGTGTGATATTCATACTATCGGTAAGGTCGCCGTAGTGTAAGATGAGATTGCGGTGTTCTAAATGAGGGTCTTGGTAGAGGTGGTCGATACGGTCGGTATTGAAGAGAGAGGATCGGCGTTTCATACCGTGTACTTCATATCCTTTTTTGAGGAGGTATTCGGCGAGATAGGCGCCATCTTGTCCTGTGATACCTGTAATGAGTGCTTTTTTTGTCATTTTATTATTGGTGTAATAAAGGTGATTGTTCAAGGGGCGAAGTTACAAAAAATATTCTAATTTCGATAACTTCTTAAAATGTTTTTGTCTCATAGAGATAAACCTCTATTTTTTATTTTTATATGCTAAATATTTTTGAGAGTATCTATATCTCTGAGTGTTTTCTTATTAGCTTTCTTTCTTTCCTTATCAAAAAACCAACCGTACTTATTGAAGTAATAAATAGCGGATTTGATATGGGCTTTTAATAGTTTGATATTTTTATAGGAAGCTTTTTGATATTCGTGTACAACAACAGCTTCAGGGAAGAAGATAGTTTTGTAGGCACGGTGGATGCGACGGTTGAGGTCGAAATCTTCCATATACATAAAAAATTGTTCATCAAATAATCCTACTTTCTCAAGGGCTTCTGTGCGCAAGAACATAAAGCAGCCTGAGAGTATGGGGATATTCATTGTTTGGTTATAGCTAAAGTTGTGTAACTCAAAATGTTTGTTGCTTTTATCTTTCCATTTTTTAAAAGGGATAAAACGCCTAAAAATGAGGTCGATAGGAGAGGGGAGGAGTTTGCAAAGGTATTGCAATTGACCATCGGGATAGATGATTTTTGGCATTATATTGCCTACCTCGGGGTGCTCATTCATATAATGAGTGAGTTTTTCTAAGGCTCCTTCTTGTATTACAATATCAGGATTTAAGACTATGTGATAGGGTAGTCCTTGCTCCATAGATTTTTTGATAGCAATATTATGAGCTTTGCCATACCCCATATTCTCGTTGTTGAAAATATAGTGTATTTCCTTATCGGGGTACATCGTTACTACGCTTTTGAGCACATCGGTAGGCGAGTTGTCGACAAGGAACAACTGTAGCACTCCACTTTTGCAAGCAAAGTAGCTATCAATAACCCTTTTTAAAGGGGTAAGGTCGGTTTGATATAACACTATGGAGGCAGAGAGTATCATTAGTTTTTCCAATATAGTTTTAAATATTGATTACTCATATTTTCAATGCTATAATCATCTATGGCACGTTTGTATATATTTTCAGCGTACTGTTGTTTATTATTAAAGGCTTTTGTAATAGCCTCGGATAGAGAGGCTATGTTATCTAACTCATAGAAAACTACTTCTTCTTGGTTGTATTGTTCTTTAAAAATAGCAATATTAGAACATACGGTAGGTAATTTGCACTGTCCTGCTTCAATAAGTGAGAGGCTAAAACCCTCGGAATAGGAGGTCGCAGCATATACATCAAAATACTTTAAGTAACTAATAGCGTTCTTTTTGTAGCCCAAGAACCAACAGCGATCGTACACGTTTTCTCGCTTAGCTAAGGATTTTAAATTTTCTAACTCTATGCCATCTCCTACTATGATAAAGAAATAATCGGGGAGGTGTTTTAGAGCTAATATAGTTTGATGTATTCCTTTTCTTTTGGTGAGCAAGCAATGGGTTCCGATGACCTTAAATTGTTTTTTAATGTTTAATATTTGAGATTCTTCGTCTACTTTGGCTTCTATTTTTTCTTTGTGATAGACTCTTCCATTATAGATCACTTGATAAGGTTTGTGAATTCTATTTTTATAAATATTAGCCATTAAATGGGTAAGATAGACAATAGAGTCTTGTTTATTTAATATTTTCACCCATATTTTTTCGAATATATAGGCTATAAGTTTGTTGTAATTGCCTTTTAAATTGTCGTAAATAATTTGGTGTAAGGTAGATATGAACTTACATTTATCAGTTTTTTTTCGGTGATACCAAGTATAAAGGTCAGGACGGAGCATATTTGTGTGTACTACATCATATTTATTGAAATCTATTTTTTCAAAGAAAGAAATAGGATAGGTATTACAGGGGAAAATTACTTCAGTATTTTCTTTATCAAAATAGTATACATCTATTTGCTCTGCATTGTTTACAAGTCCTTGAATAATATCTTTTACAACAATTATGGGTCCTTGATTTTTGAGCGATGGTAATATAAAGGCGATTTTCATTTCTTATAAATTTTGTATAAAACCCTGTTTTTAATATGTTGTAATTGATAATAAGGCGAAAAAAGAATTGCTAAAGGTAAATAAATAATTCCTTCTCTTTTTTTTCTTAGCACAAATTTTCTAAAAAAGAAAGAAGATATATCAAATGTTTTTTTTTCGAGATAGTTACTTTTCAATACTTTACAATAATTTTCTTCAGAGTAGCTATCAATATTTGTATTATTTTTCACTCTTTCCTTATATAATTTTCTTATATAATTAGCTGTTTTTAATTGTGCTAATCCCATGGAAGAAGCAGAATTTCCTTTTCTAATTCTCATGAAATATAACTTTTGAGGAATATTAGCAAGTTTTATTCCATTAGAAATGAGTCGTAGAATAAAATCATAATCTTCTGCCCCTGACATTCTATAGTTACCATATTTTTCATATATATATTTGTAAGTGAGCCAATGGTGAGAAATAGGAGTACCAAAGAGAGCAACTTTTTTAATTTTATCATAATCTTTTGGAGGGATTTCTTCTTGTAAAATATTGTCATTCTCATCTATACAAAAGAGATAAGAACTGACCAATTTTACTCCGGGATGTGTTTGTAGATAATTATAAAGAATTTCAATACGGGTATTTTCAGCAATATCATCTCCATCCATTCTAGCGATATATTTCCCTGTAGCTTGTCCTAGAGCAAAATTAAGAGTTGCAGCTATTTTCATATTTTGCTTATTTCTAAAGAGTTTTATTCTGTTATCTTCATCTGCTAATTTTTGGAGTACAGCAAAAGTATTATCAGTAGAACAATCGTCTACTATTATAATTTCTAAGTTATCATAGGATTGTAGCATAATACTTCGTACAGCTTTTTCTACGAATTTACCTACATTATAAGTGGGAATGAGTACAGATATTTTTTCTTTCATTTCTTTGTATGACATAAATTAAAGCTAAACATGAATAATAATAAGGAATTGCATATCCTACTAAGGAAAAACCACTAATAAATAAGGGTATGGTAAGGAATAGACTATATTTTTGAGTAGATTTTATAAGGGTTAAATTTGCTATTAAAAATAGGATAGTCCCAATTAATCCGGATTCTACAAATTGAATAACAAAAAGATTATGCCCTCCTATTTCCATGTATTTGTAACTATTAGCAAAACCTACTCCTAATAGAAAATCTAAAATAGAACAATGTTTCATATATTCCCATGTAGATGCTAAAATTTCAAATTTAGTTGAAAAACTTCCATCATTTTCTATTGTAGGGATTAGGAAAAAAACTATTAAACTCACAAAAATCATCATTATGAGGATATGATAGAATCTGATTTTTACCAATAAAAAATAAAGCAGAAAAAGAGTTATAAAAGTAGTAATTATTGCACTTCTTGACAAGGTGCCTACAATGAGAATAAATAATAATATCAAGGGAATAATACTTTTTACATATTTTTTTTTTCGTAAATAATAATAATAAAAAAAAGCAATAAGTCCATAAGTTCCTACAAAATTAGAGTCCATAAACATTATACTTGAGTATTTATAGGCATAGAAAAGCATTCCATCCATATCTCTATAATCTTTTACGGCTCCTTCTAATAGAAATATGGGATGAGTAAGTCTCCAATATGCTTCAATAGTTAATAGTATTATAGTAAACCAAACAAAATATTTAGAATATTTTACTAAAATTTTATTTGTACTATAAGAGGCTATATTAAGTACTGTTACAAAATATATTAAGGAAAAGAGGACATTTATTAAAGCTGTATTATTAGCTTCAAGGAAAAATTGAGTTATAATGAGATAAATAATATATATCATATATATAATCCACAATTTACTAGTACGAAAGGGAATATGATTGAATATTCTAAGACTTAACATTACTATAGTTCCTATCAAATAGAAAAAATATATAGGACTTATAGGAACTATTTTAGTAAGATAAAATCCTGAAAATGTGATTATAAGAGAGAGAGAGAGATTGCGTATATTAAATGTTAATTTCATTTTCAAGTTGTATCCATTCTTTGGGATAAGGAGACATCCCTTTCATTTCTATTTTCCAAGGTTTTTTAGGAACTACTACATTATCAGGCTTTGCAAGTATTGCAGTCCACCAAGCGAAAGTACTATTTCCTATGACAAAATTACTAAATTGTTGTAAAATAGCAAAATCTTCTAACACAGATTGTCCTTCTATTAGGATCACCTCATATAGTTTGTTTATTTTTTGTATATCCTCTTGTATGGCTTTAAAATCATCTGAAAAAATATATACTTTTTCAATTTTTATCTTATTAGAAAGTAAGGCTAAGGCTTTTAAATAGTATGACACTTCGATTCTGCTATAAATATTTTCATTCCCATTAGTAAAAAAATCTCCTCTGCGGATATGTATTGCTATATCATTTTTTGAAACGACATAAGAGGAGTTGTTGGGAACTAATTCCTGTGTAACTTTCCTTATTTGTTCTTTAAATTCATTTGTAATATACTGATAAGCTTGGTAGAAACCTATATGGTATTTAAAAATAGCTGTGTGATTTATCACTGGGCGATATACAGCCCATTCTTTTAAAGGCTCAATATCTATATTTATTATTTTACTCCATAAACTTTTGTACAGAGGCAGCCATTGCAAACGTTTCAGCACAGCAAACAAATATTTAGGGATATAAGAAAGTTTTAAATCTAATTTCTCAGGTAATTCAGTGAGAAGATTCCGTTTGTTTTTATCCTTTGTGTTTCCTTTGGTTTTTTGATAAAAAGTAATCATCCTTACATTCTCAAACCCTTGTTTTTTAAGATAAAAAGCATACGAAAGCATATAGAGTTGATTACCTAAACCTCCTTGCAAAAATACATAGTTAGTTTGGTTATGGAATATAGATTTAAAAAACTGTGTAAAATTTCTTTTTATCATATTTTTTAAATTATCAAATTGCCATTCAAATTTCGTTAATTTTTTGTTTGTTTGCCCTCTAAGCCATAAATGTCCGCCAAAACGATAATGTCCTTTGTCTTGAAGAATAATTTTTGTTTTTTCTATAATTTTTTTTCTTTCTGCATCAAAATATCCTATAGGTAAGATACGGACTTCATTTTTGTGATCATAAAAATAGCGATTTAGATGACTTTCGTCATGCCACAAAGCAACAATATTGTTTTCGAGGTCTTTTTGTGTATTTTTAGCTAATGTATGAATGAGAGTTAAATATTCTTTAGTTTTTCCACCATTTAAACTACCCATAAAATAGTTTTCCCCTTCATCTTCTTCCATATAAGCTAATGAAAGAGGAGTTCTATCATAGGTGAACATATTTCGATTATTAAGAAAGATAGGATGTCTAATTCCTAATAAGTTTTCTTTAATAGGTAAGAATTCTTCGGCTTCAACATTTTGGATAAATTTCATATTAGCGTTGAAGAAGAAGATATAGTCCATCTGCTCAAGCTCCTTTTCAGCTTTTAGAAAAATTTCAAATCGCATAAGTGTATCATAGGGCCAGCCTAATTTTTGTTGGTAGATACGTTTTACACGTTTTGTATCTTCTCCCTCTATAGAGTTTTGTGTATCAGTAAATACAAAATAGTGTTTAGTAGCTTCTGTAATAAAGTACTTTTCAGCGCTTTTAAAAAAGTCTTCCCAAAATGTAATATATCTACCTGTAGCAATGTATAAAATACCTATATTCATAGTTTTATAGTTGTTTTAGGCTTTAGCATAAAGTGTAATTTTATAAAAACACGCCAGCCTAAGAAAATTAATTTGTCAAAAAATATTATTTTGCTTTTTAGTTCTCTTATTTTCTGGTTTATTTCAGGAAAGTTAACTTTAAAAACTTCTTTTGCACCTATGAAATGTAAAAGTTCTCTATTTTTTTGATAAATATAAAATAATTTTTTATATAATGTTGGATAGCTTTTTACTATGTCATTTGTGATTATTTTATCTTTCTCACTCATTCTTAAGATAGTATCAGAGTTCATACTCTCATTTTCTGAAATTCTATATAATGATAGAGTATAATCAAATAACTTAAATGTTTTTCCAAGATAGGAAAGCCTTACATACATTTCATAATCTGATGAAGGAAAATAAGAATCATTAAATCCATCTAAATTTATGAATACACTTCTTTTAATTAGTACTCCAGTAGGAGCACAACTATTACCAAATGAGAAATCAAAAGGTATAATACTTTTAATAGTCATTTTTTTAGAATCTCTTTTTGGTATATTTTTATAATTAGAAAAAACTTTTATATCTAAGAATAAAGCATTTATATCATAATTATATTTCCTCAATATACATTCTACTTTCTCTACGTAATCATTATACAGCAAATCATCATCGTGAAGCATTACCACAAAGTTTGTTTGAGCCAGTTCAAAAAGTTTGTTCCAATTACCTGTCATCCCTATGTTCTCAGTGTTTTTATAATAAAACAGATGAGGAATAGCTTCATACTCTCGTAACAATTGTTCTGTTTTACACTCTCGCTCAGGATTATTATCTATTACCATTATAGCGAAAGGATAGTTTGTTTGTTGAGCTAAACAACTATCGATGGTTTCTCTAAGCAAATGAGCTCGTTTGTAGGTAGGGATTGCGATTGTAATTTGAGCTCCTTCAGGAACCGTTCCTTGCTTTATAGCTATAGAGGGTATTTGGGTTACTGCTGTATATCTCATTGAAAAAAGGTTTTTAGTTTGTAATACGTTTCTTGTACGCCTATATGTACGAATTGGAGCATTGTGATTTTAAACTCTCTAAGTACAACAAGTGGCCATTTCCAATTGTTGTACACCACTTGACAAAAGCCTTGTACGAGGACTAGACCTAAAATTCCTAAGAAAGTGTATTTCAACACTACAAAGCTCCCTATCGCTATCCCAATTCCTGCTATAAGAGCTGGTTTAACAAAAGGGATGTTGTTTTTACTGATAATAGCTGTAGCAAAATGTGAGTGATTGTTTTCTAAAAGTACAACTATTATATAAAGGCAAAGAATAAGTTTATTGGGCAAAAAAGCATTTGAGTGTATGTAATTTAAGGCTGTATTGCCAAAAAACAACAAACTGCATCCGCCCAAAGTAAATAAAATATAAAAAATGATCATACTAAAGGCAAACAATTGTACAAATCCCTGCTGATTACCTTCTACACGTAAGGCTGCAAATTTGGGTTGGAAGGTAATAAAAAAAGTAGTAGCTACTGCCGAGAGTATGTTTACTAATTGCATCATCAATCCATAAGAAGCTATTTCTGCGTTTGATAAGTATAAACCAGCTAGAAACATACTAAATTTTGTAATAGCATAAGCTCCTACAAAAACTAACCCCAATTTTTTAGCATTGTACCATATAATATCAAAAGTTGCACTGATTTCTTCCTTGCTAATATTGTAAGGTTTCAATTGGTTTTTAAAATCTTCTGTGAAAAGGAATCGATAACACAACATTCTATTTACAAAAGGAGCTATAAAATTTGCCAATACAACTCCCATCAGTCCCCAACCTAAATACAAAAATAAAAAAGTAAGTCCTATATAAACAATCCGAGAGGCGAGTAAAGCTATCTTTGTTTCTTTGATAGCACCTTTTCCTGTCAAAAGGAAATTATAATATTCATAATAAATAGTAAAAGCTGTAGAAAGCGAAAAAAGTATCCAAATAGGTAATGAATGGGCTACAGAATGGAAGCCATCAGTAACTTTATAAATATATAAACTTCCGACCGTTAGCATTACCAATAGTACGAACAAAGCCAAACGGAGATAAACAAACTGACCTACTTTTACGAGAGTTGCAATTAATCGGTAGTTGATACCCACTTCTCCAGAGGGAGTATCGTCTATACCTTCTTTTTTTAGTTTTTGTGCTCCTCCATACACATAGCTCACATTTCGGCTAAATTGAGGAGAAAAACCAAAGTCGAAGAGGAGTACTAACGATGAAACGGTTAGGAAAATATAGTTGAGAGCTATTTCTTCAACTGTTAGCATCTTTAAAATAAGAGGTAGGGTAATGAGCCCTGAAGCTAAACTAAAGAACTGTGCTATATAATTCCAAAGTACATCTGTTTTACTTATGTTTATCATCTGTTTTCTATTGTATTAGCTCCTTCAAAGCCGCTTAGTAAACTTTGGTCACTCCAAAAATAATCCCATTCTCCAAACCGTCCTATACTAATAATACCTACTGACTTCAAATAATCTTGTATTAGTGCTACATTGCTTTTCCTATTGAAATCAAATACTACGTTAGCGTATTTTTCTTCTCGATAATCGGAAACTGCAATGTCGTTAAGCTCCCAAAGTTGCATCTGTATGCCTTTCTCTATGATATGAGCAACCAAACTATCACCAGAAAGCTGTTTAGGCTTCATTTTTGAAAAATAAGTCTCAAATTGTAGTGAACTTTTTCCTTTTGGTACATTATATGGAGACTTTAGTGAAGGAGAATAGGCTCTTGCAGGCAAAATATCCTCATCATAGATATAAAACCATAAGTGTTTAGGTATATTAGGGCGATTGAATCCTATAGACACTAACTGACCTGAGGTTGCCAACAGTTTCTTACCTGCTTCAAGAATGCTTTTAGGAGCATCTTTTATAATTTTTACTATCTCAGGCAGAGGTAAAGAGCTAATAAGTTTTTCATAGTTAGTTTCTGAACCATCTGTAAAACTAATTTTCTTGTAAATAGGGTCAATAAGAACAACTTCTTTTTGTGTTTTTATAGATGTATTTGCAGCCATTGTATTTAGGAAACTTTTATAGCCTCCTTGTTGTGGATAGCACATCTCTTGAGCGTAATAAAAGTTCTCTTCTTGCACTTCAAAAGCTCCTCTTAATAGAGTTTCTAAAGATGGAATACTAATCCGACCTCCTAACCAGTCTGTAGTGAGCTCTTTTGAAGGAAGTGCCCAATACTTATAAGTGTATTTTTCTGAAAAATGCTCTTTAAAATACGTTCCAAATTGCACTAATAGCCAATCTTCATAATTCTGAATAGTATTAAGAGTAGGTTTAGCAACAAAGTCTTCTATAATTTTTACCTTTTCTTCTATGGATAGGGGAGCAAGGTTGTTTTGGACTGGATGTTTTAGCCATAAATTCTTATAGTAATTAGACGATTCAGGTTTATGACTATAGAAAGTAGTATTGTTTTGGAAAAGATTTTTTACTACTTCTGATTTTGTAAAAGAAAGATGGACAAACTTATCAAACAAGAAACCTTCTCCTATTGAGAAGTTATCACACAATCCTCCCCAAAAAGCATTTTTCTCAAAGATAGTATGTTCAATACCCCTTTGTGATAAATGGTATCCTGCTGCTATGCCTGCTATGCCTGCTCCTAAAATTGCTATCAAGACTATTAATTATTTATTTCGTTTTTTACAAAGTTCCATATATTTTCTTCTAAACTCTTTTTAGGTTTCCATCCTAAAGAACGTAAAATATGGTTATCTACTTGAGGTTCCATAATCTCCCCCTCTCGGTAAGGAAGTGCTCCAAAATTCAACTGTGTTTTTATTGGTTTGCCTTTAAGTTTTTCTAATACCTCTTTGACAAGTATTACAAAAGTCTTTACGGGAGTGAGTACACCTGTACCTACCTCTATATCATTAAAAGCTTTTAGTTGTGGTGCTTGTTCTAAACAAGTAAGGTAGGCACTTACCACATCGTCTATATAGATAAAATCACGCTTTTGTGTGCCTGCGGTGAGTGGGATGATGTTTTTTTCCTGCTGGAGTTCATTCAAGATCCAAGAGGTAAATTTGTCATTGCCATCTTGTTCTCCAAACATATGTTCTAATTTTAAGTTTACCACTTGTATTTTATCAGACGCCAATTGCAACCACTCTTCAAATTGTTTTTTCGATAAAGCGTAATAATTTAAATATTTATATAATAAGGTCCCGGTGTTAAAAAAGGTCCCGGTGTTAAAAAAGGTCCCGGTGTTAAGCAACTCTATACCAAGCATTAAATTGGTTTCAAGTATTTGTTGTATACTCTCTCCTTTTCTACCATACACACAGGCTGTATGAATGATAGTGTCTATATATTGTTCTTCAAAGGCTTTTTGCAAAGGAACTTGGTCTATATCATAGCTTTTAAAGGTGTTTTCAAAACCTTTTAAACGCCACATATTAGAGGTAGAGCGTTTGAGTACTACTACCTCATAGCTTTTGTTTACCAATGCCTTCAGCAAATGACTGCCGAGGAATCCTGTTGCGCCCGTTAAAAGTATTGTCATAATTATATTGCTATTTCAAATTCTTGCTCTATGTAGGATTGAAAAAACTCCCACGAAAGGCACGTTCAGCTTACGCTGATGGGGGTTTGCCCACGAATTACACGAATTTGCACGAATGCTTCAGCTTGCGCTGATGAGGGTGATATTGTAAAGAAACCTATTTGTGCTAAAGTTAGAAATTCACCCCAAAATATTCTTCTAATTTTTCTGCGATATAGTCTAAATGTTCTTCGCCTAAAGCTGGATAAATACCTACCCAAAAGGTTTGATTCATTGTGATATCGGTATTAGTAAGGTCACCCACTACACGGTATTCCACTCCTTTAAAGTAAGGCTGCTTAGTGAGGTTTCCCGCAAATAGTAAACGTGTGCCTATCTTGTGCTGGTCTAAAAAACGGAGTAAATCTACCCGTGCGGTACCTGCATCTTCTTTAAGGGTGATAGGAAAACCAAACCACGAAGGGTTGCTATTGGGGGTTGCCTCTGGTAGGTATAAAAAATCAGTAAGGGTTTGGAGTCGCTCTTTGAGGTAGGCGAAATTTTTACGGCGTTTTTCTATAAACTCCTCTACGCGGTCTAACTGTGCTAATCCGCAAGCGGCTTGCATATCGCTAATTTTTAGGTTGTAACCTAAATGTGAATATACATACTTATGGTCATATCCAAAAGGCAAATCACCGTGCTGTTGCGAGAAACGGCAGTTGCAAGTGTTGTCACAACCTGGTGCACAATAGCAATCACGCCCCCAATCGCGGAAAGACTCAGCTATGGTTTTTAGCTCGGCATTGTTAGTAAATACTGCCCCTCCCTCGCCCATTGTGATATGGTGAGCTGGATAGAAACTAAGTGTTGCAATATCACCAAACGTACCTACTTTTTGTCCGTTGTAAGTAGCGCCGAGAGCATCGCAGCAGTCTTCTACGAGCCAAAGGTTATATTTCTCACAAAGGGCTTTTATTTTTTCTAAGTTGAAAGGGTTTCCCAAAGTATGGGCGAGCATTATCGCCTTTGTTTTAGGGGTAATAGCTTGTTCTATAAGGTCAGCATTTACATTATGTGTGTGTAAGTCTACATCTACAAATACGGGTATAGCCCCAAACTGAACAATAGGGTTCACCGTAGTAGGGAATCCTGCTGCAACGCCTATTACTTCATCACCTTTTTTGATAGCACGGTCACCTAATTTAGGTGATGTGAGCGCACTAAAGGCTACTAAGTTGGCTGAAGACCCTGAGTTTACAGTGATGCAGTATTTTACCCCCAGAAAGGCGGCTAACTTTTCTTCGAAAGCATGGTTGAAACGTCCTGTGGTGAGCCAAGCGTCGAGAGAGGCGGCGACCATATTTTGGAGTTCTTGCTCACCGATTACTTTTCCTGAAGGAGGGATTACCGTTTTTCCTGCTTCAAAGGGTTGGGGTTTGTAAGCCTCTTCGGCATATTGGGTTACTAATTTTGCTATTTCTTCTCTGATGCTGTCTAAGGTCATTTATTGTAGTGTTTTTCTTGTTGTTAGTTTGAGTATTCCATATAGCCTTTGATTTCGTAAAGGCAGTGGGTTTGCATATCTGCTCCTCGTAGCCACGCGCGATGCCAATGGACGATTTTTTCTAAAGTATCGGCGAGTCGCCATTGAGGATGCCATTTGAGTCGGGTAGCAGCTTTGGAACAGTCGAGTTTTAGAAAGTTAGCTTCGTGAGGCTGTTCGCTCTTGTCCCATTCATAACGGGCTCCTTCGCCCCAAAATTGTACCATTTTTTCTAATATCCATTGTACAGGCTGGCAATCGTCGTCCTTAGGTCCAAAATTCCAACCTTCGGCAAAGGCATTGCCCTCATTATACAAGCGTTCAGCTAATACCAAATAGCCTGAGAGGGGTTCTAATACGTGCTGCCATGGACGTGTAGAGAGGGGGTTACGGATAATTACGGGCTGTTGTTGCTCAAAAGCTCGCAAGATATCGGGTATCAACCGGTCGTCAGCCCAATCACCTCCTCCTATTACATTACCTGCACGGGCTGAGGCTACAGCTGCGGTATCGTTAGTATAAAAAAATGAACGGCGATAGGCAGAGACTACTAACTCAGCACAGCCTTTGCTATTGCTATAAGGGTCGTGTCCGCCCATAGGTTCGTTTTCACGATAGCCCCATTCCCATTCTCGGTTCTCATAACACTTATCGGTAGTGATAATAACTACCGATTTCAGCTGAGGGGCATATCGAGCTGCTTCCAAAACGTTTACAGTACCCATTACATTGGTACTATAAGTGTCTACAGGTTCTTTATAGGAAAGTCGTACTAAAGGTTGAGCAGCTAAATGTAATAACACATCGGGGTTGAAAGCACGTATGCTTTGTGATAGCTGTTGGAGGTTGCGAATGTCGCCTATTTCGGTTTGCATATTGTCACCTACTTTAGCGACTTCAAAGAGGGCGGGCTGGGTAGGAGGGGCTAATGAAAATCCTTTTACTTCGGCTCCCATCAGCTGTAGCCATAGGGATAGCCACGACCCTTTGAATCCAGTGTGTCCTGTAACAAATACGCGTTTTCCTTTCCAAAATTGAGGATTTACTTTTCCTACTACCATACTTTCCAAGGAGCTTTATTGGTTTGCCATAATTCTTCTAAGAGCATTTTATCGCGGAGGGTATCCATTGGTTGCCAGAAACCTTCGTGTTTGTAGCTCATCAGCTGTCCGTCGGCAGCTAATCCTTTGAGAGGTTCTTGTTCCCAAATTGTATTATCGTCTTTGATGCGCTCTATCACTTTGGGTGAAAGGACAAAGAAACCTCCGTTTACGAGAGCACCATCGCCTTTTGGTTTTTCTTGGAACTTCATAATCTGATTGTCTACTATATCTAAAGCTCCAAAGCGACCTGGGGGGTAGACAGAAGTGAGGGTAGCTTGCTTGCCGTGAGCTTTATGAAAAGCTAGTAATTTAGCAATATCAATATCAGCTACCCCATCGCCATAGGTAAAGCAAAAAGCTTCCTCATTGGCTATATAAGGCAATACTCTTCTAAGGCGTCCTCCCGTCATAGAGTGCTCTCCTGTATCTACGAGGGTTACTTTCCACGGTTCAGCACGTTTTTGGTGTACGTGCATCTCGTTGTTTGCCATATCGAAAGTGATGTCGGACTGGTGCATAAAGTAATTGGCAAAGTACTCTTTGATGATATAGCCTTTATAGCCACAACAGATGATGAACTCATTGATGCCATAATGTGAATAAATTTTGAGAATATGCCATAAGATGGGCATTCCTCCTATTTCTACCATTGGTTTGGGTTTTACAACGGTCTCTTCACTGAGGCGTGTACCGAGACCACCTGCTAATATTACTGCTTTCATAAAGATAATTTTGTGCGAGCCGCACGGGCAATTATTTTTTTATTTATAAAAATTTACTTATTACCTGCTATAAACGCATCGGCGAAGAAGTTTTCTTCTTTTAGTCCTTGTTGGGAGAGGAGCTTTTGAGCGCTTTGTATCATCACTTCACTGCCACAAGCGTATACTTGTGCTTTTTGCCAATGAATAGGTTGCTGTAGGGCTACTTCTTGTACATAACCTTTAGCTCCTTGCCACTGCTCTTCCCGAGTGAGTACAGGTATATAGGTGAATTTAGGTAGTGTTGTTTTGGGTTGCCAAAAGAGATCTTCTTGTTTTCTCCCTCCCCATAAAAGCCATATTTTTTTATGAGTTGTTAATTTAGGAGTAGATTGCAGTTGCTCTAAAATTGCTTTTATAGGTGCAATTCCAGTACCTGTAGCTATTAAAACGATCTCCTCACAATTGGGATTATTGCGATAGAAAAAAGTACCCAGCGGGCCTTCCATTCGTAATAAGTCGTTAGGTTTGGCTTCGTTAAACCAGTACTGACTAAATAAACCTCCTTCATAATTACGGATAAAGAGTCTTAGTTCGTTGGCTTCACATTGGCTATGACTGATAGAATAACTGCGTTTTTGTCCGTTTCTGATAATATCTACATACTGCCCAGCTAAGAACTGAAAGACTATCTTTGGGGGCAAGCGCAATACTACTTCTACAATATTAGGAGTAAGTACTGTGATGTTATTTATTTTACAAGGTGTAACTTGTGGTTTAGGCAATGTTACTGCTAAGTCTTCTACATCTAATATTACTTCTGATCTAGGTACTACATTGCACGAGAGTACATAGCCCGCTGCTTTTTCTTCTGCGGTAAGCACTTTTTCGTCTTGCAAATTCTCAACTTTGCCTTGAAGTATTTTTACACGGCAACTCCTGCAACGTGCCTCAAAACACGAATATTCTAAACTGATATCGTTATCTAAGGCGGCTCTTAGCAAAGAGGTATTCTCATCACAAGGATAAGATTTGTCGTTTTTTAAATGTATGGTATACTTACTCAAAATATTTTATAAATAATGTGGTCTTATCTTTCTTATACTCCTATCTGGACATACTCCCACCCCTTGCTTGGCAACTCAAAGGCATTATACTGATTCCTTCCATCGAAAATTACTTTTTCTTTTAGCATTTTAGCTATCTCGTCGAAATCGGGCACGCGGAACTCTTTCCATTCGGTAAGCAACAACAAAGCGTCCGCACCTTTTAGGGCTTCGTATTTACTATCTACGTAGGTTACGGGTATATCTTTTAGGTAACATATCTTTGCCTCGTGTACCGCTTTGGGGTCATACGCTTGTACTTTGGCACCGTGTTTTATAAGCTCTTTGATGATGTAAATAGCAGGAGCTTCGCGCATATCATCGGTTTCGGGCTTGAACGAGAGCCCCCATACAGCAAAGGTTTTGCCGCTGAGGTCTTCCCCATATTTGGCAACTACTTTCTGTGCAATCACTATCTTCTGACGGTTGTTCACATTATCTACTGATTCAATCAGTTCTGCTTTGTAATCTACCTCTTCTGCTAATTTTTTAAGTGCCAATACGTCTTTCGGAAAACAAGAACCTCCATAGCCACATCCTGGGTAAATAAAGCTATAGCCTATCCTGCTATCAGAACCTATCCCTATACGCACTTTATTTACATCAGCCCCTACACGCTCACAGATATTCGCGATTTCGTTCATAAATGAAATCTTAGTAGCCAGCATAGTATTCGCAGCGTATTTGGTCATCTCTGCCGAACGAATGTCCATCGTGATAAAGCGTTCGTTTTGTAAGAAAAAAGATGAGTAAAGGGCTTTCATCTTAGTAAAAGCCTCATCGCTATCAGCTCCTATTACCACGCGATCAGGTTTCATAAAATCCTGAATTGCCTTGCCTTCTTTTAAAAACTCGGGGTTGGACACCACGTGAAATTTGTAATTCACTCCGCGTTTATCCAAGGCAGCTTGCACGGTAGTGCGTACCTTGTCGGCAGTGCCTACGGGCACGGTCGATTTATCTACTACTATTAACTCTCCTTGCATTGTTTCGCCTATGGCTTGGGCTACCGAAAGCACATATTGCAAGTCTGCCGACCCATCATCACCCATAGGAGTTCCTACAGCTATAAAAGCTATCTCAGCATCTTTGATTGCCTCCGCGAGCTCAGTATTGAAAAATAGTGTTTTACCTAAATTGCTCTGTACCATTTCTTCCAATCCTGGCTCGTAAATAGGAATCACCCCTTGTTTGAGCTTCTCTATTTTCTCAGAGTTTACATCTACGCAGGTTACCTTGTTGCCCATTTCGGCAAAGCAAGTGCCTGATACTAACCCCACATACCCAGTGCCTATGACTGCTATTCTCATTCTATTTTCTTATCTAAGGTTTCATATTCGGAGTTATTGCTTTTAAACTCCTTTACTATTTGTTTTAATAAACGCACTACTTCTGTCTTATCGCCTTGCGTAGCTACTTTATATATTTGGGTGGTGAGTGCCTCTATTTCAGTAAACGACATTGAAGGGTCTTTGCTAATCATTATTTTCTTGTGGTGAGTAGGCATTGTTTTAGTACTGTCACTTAATAGTTCTTCATAGAGTTTCTCACCAGGACGCAAACCTGTGTACACGAGCTTGATATCTACGTTTGGTTCATAGCCTGATAGTTTAATCATACGAGTAGCAAGGTTGAGTATCTTCACGGGTTCACCCATATCAAAAACAAATATCTCGCCACCTTTGCCCATAGTTCCTGCTTGAAGTACCAACTCACACGCTTCGGGTATAGTCATAAAGTAACGCACTATATCAGGGTGGGTGATGGTTACAGGACCTCCTTTTTCTATCTGTTTCCTAAAATGGGGGATTACCGACCCATTAGAGCCCAACACATTGCCAAAACGAGTAGTGATAAAAGCTGTTTTATTGCCTTCTTTGTTTTGTAAGGCTTGTACAAAAAGCTCTGCCACCCTCTTTGAAGCTCCCATTACATTGGTGGGGTTTACAGCTTTATCAGTGGATATCATCACAAAGTGAGGTATTTCATATTTGTTAGCCAAAAGTGCTACATTTTTAGTCCCTTGTATGTTTACCAACGCAGCTTCGTGCGGATTCTCTTCTATCATCGGCACGTGCTTATAGGCAGCCGCGTGATACACTACTGAAAACTTATGTGCTTTAAACACACTTTCTAAACGTTCACAGTTAGTAATATCGGCTAAAACAAATTCAAAAGCGATGTCTGGGAAACTCTCTTTAAGTTCTAACTCTATGTCGTATAGAGGCGTTTCTGCTTGGTCGAGCACAACTACTAAGGCAGGGGTGAAGGTAGCTATCTGTCGTATCAACTCACTACCAATAGACCCCGCTCCTCCTGTCACCAATATATTTTTGTGGTAGTGTTTTTCGCGTACTTCTTCGTTATCTAATACTATCTGTCTACGCCCTAATAGGTCTTCTATTTGTATTTTATGAAGATTAAATCCTTCTTTTTCTGGACGTAATTTCTGTAATGCGGGGGTTTTGAGTATTTGTAAACCTTTGTCTAAACACACATTCACCCAAAAAGTCATCTCTTCTTTCGAAAGATGGTTCTTGTTTATGAGCACCCCATCAGCCTCTAATTCTTCACAAGGAGTATCTATAAATTTATCTTTTGAGATAATAGGTCTACCCAATAGAGTAGCCTGTTTAGGATTCGTACGCCCTGTAAGAAAACCTACTACCGAATAAGGAATCGCAGCATTGCCTATAATCCCATTGGCAAAAGCAACTGCTTCATCATCTATCCCCAAGATAAGAATACGCCTCTTAGAAGTACGCCTATTAATTTCTTTTACCAAATAGAAAAACTCTTTTACCGATAACCTAAATACAAATAGTATGATGAACGACACTGTAAAATATATCAGTAGAATAGGGTTCAACAACACTTTTTCACCTATAACGTGCAGACTTATCTTGTTGGCAATAAACATTGCTATTACCGTGCACCCACTTGAAAGCAGAATGCGAAACAAATCTCTAAAAGTAGAATACCGTATAATCCCTGAATAAGTACGGAAGATGAACATAAAAAAGATGTTCACCCCGATAACTAATAAATAGCGTTTGTAAAGAGGAATACTGTCGGGAATATATACCCCCAAGCGTTCTACTACAAAAAAGGAAAAGAATAAAGCTATAAATAGCAAAAGCACCTCCATACACACCACTATCCAACGTGGGGTGTAACGGGCAGTAGCTAAGCTTACCAAAGTATTATCGCTATATGTATGTGTTTGGGGCATTGTTTTAAATATAAATGGAAAAATTTGCACAAAGGTACAAAATTCTTTTTAATTTTATAGAGACACTTTATAATTTCTTAAAAACGCCTTTTATTCTCTCTCGGTCTGCATCAGTAAGATTAGAACCTGAAGGCAAACATAACCCATTGTCAAACAGTCGTTCGCAGGTCTTTTCACCGTAGTAAGGAGCTGTGGCAAACACAGGTTGCAAGTGCATAGGTTTCCATAAGGGGCGCGTTTCAATATTTTCTTCCAAAAAGGCTAATCGCAAGTCTTCTCTATCAAATCCTGTTTTAGTTTTATCAATGGTAATAGCCGAAAGCCAATAATTACAAAAGTAATCTTCATTGGGCTCTGTAAGTAATTTTATCCCTTCAGTTCCTTTGAACAAATCGGCATAAAAAGCGTGCATCTTTCGGCGGGCTTCAATGCGCTGTGGCAATACCTCCATTTGTCCACGACCTATGCCTGCCGTAATATTGCTCATACGGTAGTTATACCCTATGTGCGAATGCTGGTAGTGAGGAGCGTTGTCGCGCGCTTGGGTGCTCAAAAAAACTGCTTTATCTTTCTCTTCTTGAGTGTGACATACCAAAGCCCCTCCTCCTGAGGTAGTGATAATCTTATTGCCGTTGAACGACAGTACCCCAAACCTACCAAAAGTACCACAAGGTTTTCCTTTGTAAGTGCTTCCTAAGGCTTCGGCGGCATCTTCCACCAATGAGATATCATACTTTTTACATAGAGAGAGCACCTCCTCTATTTTGAAAGGCATTCCGTAGAGCGATACAGCGATTACCGCTTTAGGCTTCTTGCCTTTCTTGATGCGGTCTTTAATAGCTTCTTCCAAGAAAATAGGCGATATATTCCACGTTTCTTCTTCCGAATCTACAAACACGGGCGTAGCTCCTTGGTATACGATAGGGTTAGCAGAAGCCGAAAAAGTCATCGATTGACAGAGCACCTCATCGCCTACTTGCACTCCACACTCTATAAGAGCTAAGTGCAAGGCTGCCGTACCTGCCGAAAGTGCCGATACTTTCACTCCATTGCCTAAAAAGTGCTGTAAATCTTCCTCAAAGCCGTTTACGTTAGGACCTAAGGGCGCTACCCAATTCTCCTCAAAGGCTTGATGGATATATTTAAGTTCGTTCCCTCCCATATGTGGGGAAGAAAGCCATATTTTTTCTTTCATAACATGTGTATAAGTTCTTTTAATTCTGTGATAATATAGGTAGGTTGTTGTTCAGGAGCTACCTCGAAATCCTGCGGATGTATATTCCATCCTTTATTGAGCAAACAGTAACTCGTCCATCCCAATATATTTGGAGCTATAAAGTCTTTTGTAGGATTGTCGCCTATATAGCAATACGCCTTAATATCTTCTTCTGTAAACACTTCATAGTTGTGTAAGTCAGGTTTACTCCTGCCAAATTCTTCCGAAATAACAATTTTGTCAAACAGGGCTTCTATCCCTAAAGCTCTCAACTTATTGCGCTGTGTAACTGATCGTCCATCAGTAATGAGTCCTATTTTATAGCCTTGAGCTTTGCAAAAAACTAAAACTTCTTGTGCTCCTTCATTTAAAGATATTACAGGGAAATGGTTTCTATAAACCTGCAATAATTGTTCCATACTGAAATGTGGAAAGTACTTTGCCACATATTCAAAAGCATTCCTTCCTTCTTGATATTCACAAATCATTTGCTTATAAAGCCTTTCCGTTGCTACCGCCTCAGAGACAACCAAAGAAGCTATTGCTCGGTAAGCCGACTTCAAATAGTCGATTTCATATACCAAAGTATCGTCTAAATCAAAAATAATGTACTTGCTACTCATAATGGCTTACA
Organism: Capnocytophaga sp. oral taxon 335 str. F0486; assembly: GCF_000277665.1. Taxonomy (NCBI): domain Bacteria; kingdom Pseudomonadati; phylum Bacteroidota; class Flavobacteriia; order Flavobacteriales; family Flavobacteriaceae; genus Capnocytophaga; species Capnocytophaga sp. oral taxon 335. Next base: position 35,565 of record NZ_AKFR01000011.1, read on the forward strand.
AAAACAGCTTCGTCATACCTAAGCATCAACAAATGGTCTTCCCAATTGTTGTTCACTGGTATTTCTTTGCCTAACAAGTATTCTTCTATTAAGTATTTAGGATAATTAGCTCCTGCGACATAGCTAAGCGGGAAACCTCCTCCAAAACGAGGATTGATTTCAATAGCTATCACTTGTTTTGTCGTCCGATTTAAAAAAAATTGCATCGTTAAACAGCCTTTTGCCCCTTCAATATGCGCAAGATGTTTTGTAACGAATGGCACTAATACGTTCTTTTCAGTAATCCCTTTATTGATTTCACCTGCACGCACAAATATGCGTTTGCGGGGTACCGCGCATTTTAAATCTCCATTGCGATTGTAATAGGCATCTACCGTATATTCATCGTGCATTTTTGGATCTATATACTCCATAAAAAGCAGGTCAGGGTTGTTAAGGTGATAATCAGTCAGCTCATCTGCCTTGCGTATCACAAAAATATCTTTGCTAAGCGAACCATTGTAGGGCTTTATAAGGAGCGGAAAAGTAGGTCGTGTTTTATCAATAGAAACAGGTACCTCTATGCCTTTTTCTCGAAAAAAAGTGTTTGTAAGTCGTTTATCCCTACATTGTTGCACAAACGCTAATGAGGAAACCACAGGGGTAATTCCTCTGTCTAAAAAAAGTCGTTGGTGCTTAGCGAGCATCAGTAGTTCAGTATCAATAGTAGGGACAATAAGTTTTACACCCCATTGCAAACATTGTTCTAATAAGGCTTGTGGATAATTCTCATCAGTTGCTTTACATATAGAGGCATATCCATCGGCTATCTGGCAAGCAGGCGAGAAAGCGGGGTTCATATCTACCGCATACACCTTGCTCTCAGGGAATAGCTCTTTTAATTCTCTTTGAAAAGCTCGCAACAACGCCACCCGTTGCCCTGCCGACGTAATTAATATATTATTTTCTCCTTTCATTTATAAAAAATACTTGTCGTGCTACAAACTGCTTGTCGTGTTACGACCCCCTCTAAACTCCTCCATTGTAGCTTGTCCTTCTTGTGATATCCCTTCGCGTATAAACACTTTCTTTACCGTGAGTAGCAGTATTTTAAGGTCTAATACGAATGATTGGTGGTCTACATACCACACGTCCAACTCAAATTTCTTTTCCCAGCTGATAGCATTGCGCCCATTCACTTGCGCCCAACCAGTGATACCTGGTTTTACCTCGTGTCTACGCTTCTGAGTCTCGTTATACAAGGGTAAATACTGAGGCAATAACGGTCTCGGACCTATAACCGACATATCCCCTTTCAGTACATTCAGCAGTTGTGGAATCTCATCAAGCGAAGTCTTCCGTACAAAAGCTCCTATTTTTGTGAGTCGCTCAGCATCAGGCAAAAGCTGTCCGTTAGCATCACAACGGTCGTTCATTGTTTTGAACTTGATAATCCTAAAAATGCGTTCTCCTTTCCCAGGTCGTAACTGATAGAAAAACGGCTTCCCGTTATTAGCAAACCACAACCCTATCATCACCACTACAAAAATAGGACTCAGCACAATAAAGGCAATCAATGCTGTAAGAAAGTCTAACACCGGTTTTATAATATTCCTATACATCTATTTTCTCCCAAAAGTTACCCGTGTGGCTCACTCCTGCCTGTCGCACAACACTCATTAATCATTAACCACTAACCATTAATCACTACCTTAAACAGCGTATGGCTATTGCCAGTGCCTAAGTTGTCATAGATATCCACTACTTTCAAACCAGCGCGTTCCACGCATTTTATCATATCACCCGAATAGTACATCTTGCTGTTGCCGTTTGCCATTGCCGTAAAATACACACTGATTTGGGTAAGGCAATACGCCCCCGTTTCGTGTTGTTGTCTGTCCCAATAGGCTTCCAGAATATACAACTCGGTATGAGCGTCCATCGCAGCAGCTGCCCTACTGAGAATACTCGTTACTTCATCTTCTGAGAAGCAATCCAAAAACTGACTCATCCATATCACGTCAAAACCTTTCGGAAAAGGCACAGAGGCGTCCAACAGATTAGCCGGATAGCCTCCAATACGGTCAGCCCCTTCTTTGCCTGCGATATTGTTTTTCATCAAACCTAGTTGCTGAGGTAAGTCCATAATGGTTACCTGTACATCGGGGTTAAAGCTCACGGTCTTTAACGCAAAGCGTCCCGTATTACCTCCCACGTCTAAGAGCGTCTTTACAGGGCGTTTAAAAATGATATTTAAAGCATCTTCAAAAGAGTAATCAGAATAGTAATGGTCAAAAGCAAACCACTTTTCTTGCGCCTTTTTAGGCAATTGTGAGAGCCCCTCATAAATCGTAGGCCAAGACCCAAACACTTTAAGTCCCGCAGGTTTCCCTTCTTTAAGTGCTTCTTCAAGGTGAAACAACCCTTCGTAGCACACCTCTTGAATGAATTCCATATTCACACGGGTGGTCTTGTCGCGAAGCAAAAACCAACCTGCTTTCGATATCGCAAAGCGGTCGCCCTCTTTCAAGAGTACCGTACCTATGGAAAGCGACGACTCCAAAAGTATTTTCACAGCATAGTCACTCAGCTGTGTTTTAGTAGCCACCTCCTGCATTGTCAATCCTTCAGGCGCATTGCACAAAGCCTCGAACACGCCGAGTTTTACCATTAGATGTGATATTTGGAACACCACAGGCGCAAAAGCAATCTCTTGAGCCAAGCGCTGAGCTTCCAAAGCCGTTTTTTGTTCAGTAGTGTATTGTTTTCTGATTGCTGGTGTTAAATTCATATGCTTAAATATCTCAGTTCAACAATTAAGGTGCAAATGTACAAATTAAATAGCAAATAACAATAAAAAGATTTCTCGGCTATCTGCCACCCTTTCGTTTCTTAGCTCTTTCCTTGATTATTCCTTTTTCTTATTAACATTTGTTTAACATATGATATTCAGTGAATTAACGCCTTTTCTATACCAATCTTCCAAGATTCGTATAAGCTTCCTATAAGCTTTCTATAAGCTAAGACCACTCTCCTCATTTGTTCATTTGTTAATTCTTTCTTACCTTTGCCGTCGAATTTAATGTGTTTTATTTTGCCTACCTTTCCCAAAACCGAAAAACTCTGCAAGCGTGAAGCCATTCAACAGCTCTTTGCCCAAGCCGAGGCACTTACCTGCTATCCGCTTAGGTTGTTGTACGCCCCTGTTAGCAGTTTAGAAGCTCCTTACCAACTGCTTATCAGTGTGCCCAAACGCACTTTCAAGCGCGCAGTACATCGCAATTTGCTAAAACGACGCCTGCGCGAAAGCTACCGACTCCAAAAACACCTATTGCCCGTAAAAACCGAAAAGTATGCCCTTGCCTTTCTCTATATAGGGAAAGAACTCACCGATTACGCCACTATTTACAAATCCGTAACCCAACTCATAGAAGATTTTTCTCATCAACTCACCCAAGAATAACCCATCGCTTTTGCACTCCACCTTCCCCCTTTGAAGAGGGGTTAGGCAGATGTTTAAATTACCCCCTATGAAAAAGATTATCATTTTTGCCTCAGGTTCAGGCTCCAATGCCGAACGTATCGCTACCTATTTTCATCAAAAAGGTACTGCTCAGGTAAGCCTTATACTCTGCAATAACCCTCAGGCAGGCGTACTCACGCGTGCCAAACGCTTAGCCATTCCCTCTTTAGTCTTCAACCGACAAGCGTTCTATGAGTCGGATATCGTCCTCAATATCCTTAAATCCCAGCACCCCGACCTTATCGTGCTGGCAGGTTTCTTGTGGAAAGTACCTGCTTATCTCACTGAGGCTTATCCTCATAAAATCATCAACATACACCCTTCGCTTTTGCCCAAATACGGTGGCAAAGGAATGTATGGCTCACACGTGCACGAAGCCGTCATTGCCAATGCCGAAAAAGAAAGTGGCATCACCATTCACTATGTAAACGAACATTACGACGAAGGTAATATCATCTTCCAAGCCAAAACAACCGTACTCCCCACCGATACTCCCGATACCTTAGCCGAAAAAATTCACTTATTGGAATATGAACATTTTCCCAAAATCATTGAAAAGTTATTATAGCTCAACAAGTAAATATGCTCTACACGAATAAAGTGAATCAAGAGTAGAAAAAAAAAAAACATATTGTTTTTGTATATTACAATATTAGAATCGCTTTTACGTTACATTGTAGGGGTAGTTTGAAAAAAACTCTTTGAAAACAAACCCTTTCAGTCGCCCCTGCTTTTAAATACTCCGAGAAATTTCTATTAATTCTTTAATCTTCTAATTTCTAATATATTACCTCTTACTTCTTACCTCTTACCTCTCAAAAATTTTGCAGTTTCAAATATTTGTCGTACTTTTGCGCCCTAAAAATAAAAGTGTCGTTTGATGACACTATTAAGGAATGTTTAATTTTTAATAAAAATCACAAAGAGTGGACACATTAAGCTACAAAACCATCTCTGCCAATAAAGCCACTGTAAACAAAAAGTGGGTCTTGGTAGATGCTGATGGACAGACTTTGGGTCGCCTTGCCTCTAAAGTAGCCAAGCTACTTCGCGGTAAGTACAAACCCGAATTTACCCCTCACGTTGATTGTGGCGATAACGTAATTGTTATCAACGCCGAGAAAATCAACCTTACAGGGAACAAATGGGAAGATAAAAGCTATCTTCGCCACACTGGTTACCCAGGAGGACAACGCTTCACAGGAGTAAAACAACTCCTCGACAAACACCCAGAACGTATCATCGAAAAAGCTGTAAAAGGTATGTTACCAAAAACAAGATTGGGTGTAGCAGTTTTACGTAATTTAAAAGTGTATGCAGGTACCGAGCACAAACAAGAAGCTCAACAACCTGTTACCATTAACTTAAACGATTTGAAATAATGGAAGTAATTCACACCATTGGTAGACGAAAAACCGCCGTAGCGCGTATCTACCTTAAAGCAGGTAACGGTACTATCACCGTAAACAAACGCGAACTCAACAATTATTTCACTACCCCTACACTACAATACAAAGTAAAACAAGCCCTCAGCCTTGTAGGTGCTGAAGATGCTTACGATGTAAAAGTAAACGTGTATGGTGGTGGTATCACTGGTCAAGCCGAAGCCGTTCGTTTGGCTATTGCTCGCGCACTTTGCGAACTCGACGCTGAAAACCGCGCCGTATTGAAACCCGAAGGGCTTTTAACACGCGACCCTCGTATGGTTGAACGCAAGAAATTCGGTCAGAAAAAAGCCCGTAAGAGATTCCAATTCTCTAAACGTTAATATCAATTTGCTCCTTAGTTTAGCATCCAAATGGCTCAGGCGGTTATCTAAAATTTACAAAACCTCTCCAAGCTATTGCTAATAGTAGGAACGTAAACTATTTAAAAAGAAATGGCAAATAACATAGAAATTAAAGATTTATTAGATGCAGGCGTACATTTCGGTCACCTTACCCGCAAATGGAATCCTAATATGGCTCCCTACATCTATATGGAACGCAACGGTATCCACGTAATCAACTTGTACAAAACCGCTGCTAAAATTGAAGAGGCTGCCGAAGCCCTCAAAAAAATCGTAGCCTCTGGCAAAAAAGTGCTTTTCGTGGCTACTAAAAAACAAGCAAAAGACGTAGTTGCCGAAAAAGCAACGTCAGTAAAAATGCCTTACATCACCGAGCGTTGGCCTGGTGGTATGCTTACTAACTTTGTAACGATCCGTAAGGCTGTAAAGAAAATGTCGTCTATCGACAAAATGAAAAAAGACGGTACTTTCGATACCCTTTCAAAACGTGAAAAACTACACGTAGAACGTATGCGCGAAAAACTCGAAAAGAACTTAGGGTCTATCGCCGATATGTCTCGCCTCCCTGGTGCTCTATTTGTAGTCGATACACTCCGTGAACACATCGCTGTAAGAGAAGCGCAAAAATTAAACATTCCTATTTTCGCAATGGTAGATACAAACTCCGACCCTCGTGAGGTGGATTTTGCTATCCCTGCCAACGACGACGCTTCAAAAGCTATCGAAAAAGTACTTTCTTACATCACCGAAGCTGTAAACGAAGGTCTTTCAGGTAGAACAGCCGAAGCTAACAAAGAAGCTGAAGCAGCTGAATAAATCAAATAAGCTTTGATAAAGTCCCAAACTTTGTCAAAGCCTTAAAATTATTTTTTTAACTCACTTTCACCGGCTTCTCCCTCCCCTCGGGGGAGGGCTGGGGAGAGGATAAACATTAATAAAAATGGCAAATATTACCGCCGCAGACGTAAATAAACTCCGCCAAGCTACCGGCGCAGGTATGATGGACTGTAAAGCTGCCCTCATCGAAGCCGAAGGCGATTTCGATAAAGCAATCGAAGTATTGCGCAAAAAAGGTCAAAAAGTAGCAGCTAAACGCGCTGACCGCGATTCTAAAGAAGGTGCTGCTATCGCACAAGTGAATGCTAACCACACTGTAGGTGCTATCATCTCTCTCAACTGTGAGACCGACTTCGTAGCCAAAAACGCCGATTTCGTAGCTCTCGCTAAAGATTTAGCTGATCTTGCTCTTACTGTAAATAGCAAAGACGAACTTCTTGCCCTTAACTACAAAGGCATTACCGTAGCCGAAAAACTCCTTGAACAAACAGGTGTAATCGGTGAGAAAATAGAACTCGGTGCTTTCGAAAAAGTAGAAGCTCCTTTCGTAGGTTCTTACATCCACCACGGTAACAAAATTGCTGCAATCGTAGGCTTATCAGCAGCTATCGCCGATGCTGCCGAAGTAGGTAAAAACTTGGCGATGCAAATCGCTGCTATGGGTGCTGAAACCCTTTCTTACAAAGATTTCTCTCCTGAGTACATCGCTAAAGAAACCGAAGCACGCATTGCTATCATCGAAAAAGAAAACGAAGAGTTACACCGCTTGGGCAAACCGCTCAAACACGTACCTCAATACGTTTCACAAGCGCAACTCACTCCCGAAGTATTAGCTAAAGCTGAAGCCGATGCTAAAGCTGAATTGAAAGCTGAAGGTAAACCAGAACAAATTTGGGATAAAATCCTTCCTGGTAAGATACAACGTTTCATCTCCGATAACACTACCCTCGACCAAGAGAAAGCTCTCCTCGACCAAGTGTACATCTACGACGAAAGCAAAAAAGTATCAGATTTTGTAAAATCTAAAAACATAGAGATTACTGCTTTCAAACGTGTAGCTTTGTAATTTATATATTTAAATGACATAGTTTAAACTCCTCTTACTATCAAGTAGGGGGAGTTTTTCTTTAACTACTAATCGCCAGAAGGAGCAGATGATAATAGTCCTATTCACCTCCTCATTTTTGATGAGATGGGCTTAAAAGTATATAAAAACGAGCGTTATGGAAAAAATGGAGATTATTTTAGAGGCTATGCCAATACCAAAGGTTTTATAGGGAATAGCAAAGCCCTTCACGGCACTTATTTCTATATCGTTCGTTACAGCAAGCACGGAAAAGAAGAACAACAAAAAGGCTTTTTATATGTGAGGTAAAACTTCATTTTCTTTTGAAAATAAATCTTTTTAATAAAAATTTCTTTCGTTTTCTTTGTACATTTCAATAATATTAACTACTTTTGTCGCTCATTAATATATTTGTGTAACTAAATAATTCATTAACACATAATTCATAACTAATTAAATATATTATGGACGTAAAAAAAATAATGACCTCCTTAGAGGCAAAACACCCAGGAGAAAAAGAGTACTTGCAAGCAGTACACGAAGTGCTTGAATCAGTACAAGAGGTGTACAACCAGCACCCCGAATTTGCCAAAGCTAAAATTATAGAACGCATCGTAGAGCCCGACCGCATTCACACCTTCCGCGTGGATTGGGTAGACGATAAAGGCGAAGTGCAAAGCAACCTCGGCTACCGCGTGCAGTTCAACGCTGCCATAGGCCCTTATAAAGGTGGTATCCGCTTCCACAAAGCTGTAAACCCTTCAATGCTTAAATTCCTTGGCTTCGAACAAACTTTCAAAAACGCCCTCACTACCCTGCCTATGGGAGGCGCTAAGGGGGGGGCTGATTTCGACCCTACCGGTAAATCCGATGCCGAAATTATGCGTTTCTGCCAAGCTTTTATGCTCGAACTTTGGAAATATATAGGTCCTGATACCGACGTGCCTGCTGGCGACGTGGGTGTAGGCGGACGCGAAATAGGCTATATGTACGGTATGTACAAAAAATTAGCCCACGAGTATAACACTGGGGTACTCACCGGTAAAGGTATCAACTGGGGAGGTTCACTCATTCGTCCTGAAGCTACAGGTTATGGGGCGCTCTACTTTGTAGACCATATGCTTAAAAAACTCGGCAAAGATATCAAAGGACAACGCGTAGTAGTATCAGGTTTTGGTAACGTAGCGTGGGGTGCCTCACAAAAAGCAACTCAGTTGGGAGCCAAAGTTATCGGACTTTCAGGCCCCGATGGTTGTGTAGAAGTACCTAATGGTATGACTCACAAAATGATTGACTATATGCTCGAACTCCGCGCTTCTAACCGCAACATCGTAGCACCTTTTGCCGAAAAATTTGCTAAAGAAAGTAAGTTTACTGCAGGTAAAAAAGCGTGGACTATCCCTTGTGATATTGCCTTGCCTTGTGCTTTCCAAAACGAACTAGACGGCAATGATGCTCAAATGCTTATCAAAAATGGTGTAAAACTCGTAGCCGAAGTATCGAATATGGGTTGTACTCCTGAGGCTATCAAAGTGTTCCAAGATGCTAAATTGCCTTTTGCCCCAGGTAAAGCAGTGAATGCAGGAGGAGTAGCTACTTCGGGTCTTGAAATGACTCAAAACGCAGCGCACCTCGCGTGGAGAGCTGAAGAAGTGGATGCTAAGTTACACCAAATTATGGAGTCTATCCACAACGCTTGCCTCAAATATGGTCAGGAAGAAGGTTATATTAACTACGTAAAAGGTGCTAACATCGCAGGCTTTATGAAAGTAGCTCACGCAATGCTCGACCAAGGCGTGGTTTAATTTAATGAACAATTGATAATGAACAATCAATAAAAAAGCTGCTTCTTAAAATGAGGCAGCTTTTTTTAATCCATTTACTTCTTATGAATAATCTTTATATATAAACACCGATTTCTTTCGCTTTTCTTCTCTCTTTTCACCCTCTAACCACTCACTTTTAACTATTCACTATCAACAACTTATATACCCTTTCTATAACAATCGTCCAAGATTTGTATAAGCTTCCTATAAGCTCTCTATAAGCTAACCCCACCCATCTTACACCCTTTTTTCACCAAAACCCCCCTTAACCTCCTTCTGAAAAATTCCGTTTCCTTTCGATAGTTCAGATATGTCACTTTTAGGGGTATACACTTTGCCAAAGTTT
>NZ_AKFR01000012.1:0-78358 GCF_000277665.1 Capnocytophaga sp. oral taxon 335 str. F0486
AGCAGTTAAACCTTTTAGCGCAGATGGTACTACGGTCACGTGGGAGAGTATGTCGCCGCCTTCTTATAAGAAGAGCAATTCTGATAAAGAGTTGCTCTTTTTTTAATTGATATATTATCAAATTAATAATAGCTAAATTCAATATGAGAGTAGTTGTTCAAAAAGTAACCCACGCTTCAGTGGATATAGAGAAGCAAACGGTAGCCTCTATCAATAAAGGCTTATTAGTATTGGTAGGGATAGAAGATAGTGATACCGATGAGGATATTGCTTGGCTATCGGCAAAGATAGTGAATCTACGCGTTTTTGACGATGATAATGGAGTAATGAACCTCTCGGTGAAAGATGTAGATGGCGAGGTACTTATCGTGTCGCAATTCACCTTGCATGCCTCTACTAAAAAAGGTAATCGCCCCAGCTATATAAAAGCAGCACGTCCAGAAGTTGCAATTCCTATCTATGAGACGTTTATAAAGCAAGTGGAAAGTTTGTTAGGAAAACGAGTGCCCACAGGACAGTTTGGGGCGATGATGCAAGTAGCCTTGTGTAATGACGGTCCTGTAACTATTCTTATAGATACAAAAAATAAGGAATAAAAAAAGCCCCGAAGATAGTCGAGGCGCTAGATGTTTTCACAACGGAATCATCCTTATTGTGAATTGCTTTCAAATTCTGCGACAAAAGTAGGTATAATATTTTTAATGTGCAAATATTTCTTAATTTATTTTTTACTTTTAACTTTTTTTCGTTATCTTTGCCTCACCAAAATATAAAACAATGAAAAATATATTAGGATTAGATTTGGGTACCACTTCAATAGGTTTTACCCATATCGTAGAAGATGAAAACAAAGAAAAATCAGAGATTAAGGAATTAGGAGTGCGTATTGTTTCTTTAACCACAGATGAACAATCCGACTTTGAAAAGGGAAAATCAATTAGCACTAATGCCAATAGGACCCTTAAACACGGAGCAAGGTTAAATCTTGATCGTTATCAACAAAGGCGGAAATTTCTCATAGATTTATTGCAGAAAGCGAACCTAATTACTTCCTCCTCTATTTTAGCTGAAAATGGCAAAAATACCACACATTCTACTTGGCAATTGAGAGCTAAAGCTGTTACCGAACGTATTGAGAAAGAAGAGTTCGCTAGGGTACTACTGGCTATTAATAAAAAACGAGGCTATAAAAGCAGTAGAAAAGCAAAAACTGAAGACGAAGGACAAGCAATAGATGGAATGGCTATAGCAAAGCGCCTCTATGATGAAAACCTAACTCCAGGACAGTTATCGCTACAATTACTTCAACAAAATAAAAAACTTCTCCCAGATTTTTATCGTTCAGATTTACAAAAAGAATTTGACCTCGTTTGGAATTTTCAAAAACAGTTTTACCCTGATATCCTAACAGATAGTTTTTACAAAGAATTACAAGGGAAAGGTAAGGATGCTACTTCAAAAGCTTTTTCTAAAAGATATCATTTTGACACAGCAGAGAACAAAGGTTCTAGAGAATCTGTTCGTTTGCAAGCCTATCAGTGGCGTGCGGAGGCTATATCTAAACAACTTTCAAAAGAAGAAGTAGCTTATGTCTTAACCGAAATCAATAACAATTTGAACAATGCAAGTGGCTATTTAGGCGCTATTTCCGATAGAAGTAAAGAACTCTATTTCAATCGTCAAACAGTAGGGCAATACTTGTATGCACAGCTTCAGGAAAATAAACATAATAGCCTTAAAAATAAAGTGTTTTACCGTCAGGATTACTTAGATGAGTTTGAACGCATTTGGGAAACTCAAGCTTCATTTCACAAAGAATTGACTGAGGAACTTAAAAAGCAAATCCGTGATGTGGTAATTTTCTATCAACGTAAACTTAAATCTCAAAAAGGATTGATATCATTTTGTGAGTTTGAGAGCAAAGAAATTGAGATAGAGAAAGACGGAAAAACTATAACTAAAAGCATAGGAGCTCGTGTTGTTCCTAAATCCTCTCCTTTATTTCAAGAATTTAAGATTTGGCAAATACTCAATAACGTTACCTGCAAGAGAAAAGGAATTAGAAAAAAGAAATCATCTGCTAAATCTACTGAATTAGATCTATTCAATGAACCCTCTCAAACGATTTTTAGTTTGGATATGGAATGCAAACAACTTCTTTTTGAGGAACTTAACTTAAAAGGAGACCTAAAATCGGATAAAGTACTGAAATTATTAGGTTATTCTCCTCAAGAATGGGAAATCAACTACAATCAATTAGAAGGAAATCGCACTCAAAAAGCACTCTATGAAGCCTATTTGAAGATTGTCGAAATGGAAGCTCACGATGTGAAAGATATTTTACAAATAAAATCAACAAAAGACGATTGGGCTTTAGAAGAATCTCCTCTTTCAGCTTCCGAAATCAGAGAAAGAGTAAAGGCTATCTTCCAAACATTAGGAATATGTACTAAAATTCTTTATTTTGACCCTCTTTTGCCTGTAAAAGAGTTTGAAGAGCAGGATTCCTATCAGTTGTGGCATTTGCTTTATTCCTATGAAAGTGATGATTCTACTTCTGGAAATGAAACCCTTTACCGAATCTTAGAAAAGAAATACGCTTTTAAGAGGGAACATGCTACAATACTCGCTAATGTAACCTTGCAAGATGATTACGGTAGCCTATCAACTAAAGCTATCCGCAAGATATATCCTTATATAAAAGAAAATCAATATAGCACAGCTTGTGAAAAGGCAGGCTATAAGCACTCTAAACTATCTTTAACCACAGAAGAATTAGAGGCTCGTGAACTGAAAAATATCATTCCACTACTTAAAAAGAACGCTTTGAGAAATCCTGTGGTTGAGAAGATTCTCAATCAGATGATCAATGTAGTGAACGCTTTGATTGAGAAAAACAGTGAACGAGATGCCGAAGGGAAAATTACAAAATACTTCCATTTCGATGAAATTCGCATTGAATTAGCTCGTGAGTTGAAGAAAAATGCGCAAGAGAGGTATGAAATGACCCAAAATATCAATAAAGCTAAATTAGAACATCAAAAGATTAGCGGAATACTTCAGAAAGAATTTGGCATCAAGAATCCTACTAAATCTGATATTACTCGTTATCGATTATATCAAGAATTAGCCCATAATGGTTATAATGATCTATATACCAATACCTATATTCCTAAAGAACTATTATTCAGTAAGAATATTGATATAGAACATATCGTTTCTAAGGCACGAGTGTTCGATGATAGTTTTTCTAACAAAACATTAGCTTTCAGAGAATTTAATATCAAAAAAGGAGAATCTACTGCTTTTGATTATATCACTTCCTTAAATAATGAAGAAGAACTCAATCAATATCTCAACAGAGTAGAAAATGCCTATAAAACAAAAAACATTTCTCCTGCTAAATATAAGAATTTACTCAAAAAAGCCTCTGAAATAGGCGATGGATTTATCAATAGAGACCTGAGAGATACTCAGTACATAGCCAAAAAAGCTAAAGAAATACTTTTCCAAGTAACTAAAAATGTGCTGTCTACCTCAGGAAGTATCACCGATAGATTGCGCGAAGACTGGGGCTTGGTAGATGTGATGAAAGAGCTAAATATGCCTAAATATCAGTCGTTAGGACTTACCGAAGTAGAGGAACGCAAAGAAGGTAACAAAGTAACTGTAATTAAGAACTGGACAAAGCGTAACGACCACCGTCACCACGCAATGGATGCCCTTACGGTAGCTTTCACCAAACCTTCTTACATACAGTACCTCAATCATCTCAACGCTCGAAAAGACAAAAACAACAAAAATTATTCGGTTATTTTAGCTATCGAGGAAAAAGAAACAATTAAAGTCCCAACTAATAATGGTAAGAATAAGAGAGTTTTTATAGAACCTATACCTAACTTTAGACAAGTAGCCAAAAAACACCTCGAAGAAATATTCATTTCGCACAAAGCAAAAAATAAAGTAGTTACCAAAAACACAAATAAACCTGCTGGCACTGATAAACAACAAATTACACTCACGCCACGAGGTCAGCTACACAAAGAAACTGTATATGGTAAATACCAATATTATGTCAATAAAGAAGAAAAAATAGGTGTAAAATTTGATAAAGAAACTATCGCAAAAGTCTCTAATCCTGTTTATCGCGAAGCATTGCTAAAAAGATTGCAAGCTAATGACAACGACCCTAAAAAAGCCTTTGCAGGGAAGAACGCACTATCTAAAAACCCTATTTATTTAGATGAAGCAAAAACTAAAACTTTGACAGAAAAAGTAAATCTCACCTACTTGGAAGAAGATTTTTCTATTCGGAAAGATATTTCTCCTGACAATTTCAAAGATTTGAAATCTATTGAAAAAGTAATTGACCAAGGAGTAAAACGCATTCTTATCAAGCGACTCCAAGACTACGATAATGATCCTAAGAAAGCCTTTGTAGACTTAGAAAAGAACCCTATTTGGCTCAATAAAGAAAAAGGAATTGCGATCAAACGCGTTACTATAAGTGGCGTGAACAACGCTCAACCTTTGCACATAGGGAAAGACCATTTAGGAAAAACTACTTTAAATAAAGAAGGGAAAGAAATTCCTGTAGATTATGTAAGTACAGGCAATAACCACCACGTGGCTATTTATAGGGATAAAGAAGGTAATTTGCAGGAACAAATTGTCTCTTTCTTTGAAGCTGTGGTAGGAGCTCAGCAAGGACTTCCTATTGTTGATAAAACCTATAAACAAGCAGAAGGTTGGCAATTTCTGTTTACGATGAAACAGAATGAAATGTTTGTATTTCCTAACGAAGCAACAGGATTCAATCCTGCCGAAATAGATTTGTTAGATCCTAAGAACAAAAAACAGATAAGTCCTAACTTGTTTAGAGTACAAAAAATAGCTACTAAAGATTATTTTTTTAGGCATCATTTAGAAACTAATGTAGATACAGATAATGTTTTAAAAAATACTACTTGGAAAAGAGAAGGTTTGTCAGGATTAAAAGATATTGTAAAAGTCCGTATTAATCACTTAGGCGATATTGTAAGCATAGGTGAATATTAAAAACCCTTTTTAAAAACCAATAAAACACCCTTTAAACTATGTTATACCGTTCTATTTACATCGGCAATCCTGCCCATTTGAAGTTGAAAGATAAACAACTCAAAATAACCGACCCCACTACCCAAACTGTTCCAAAATATGCCCACGCGTTGTTATCAATCACAAAACTACAAAATTTGAAAGCAATTCACAACTAGCAGCCGTTACTATATCATCACTCATTGGTTGTTATCAATCACAAAACTACAAAATTTGAAAGCAATTCACAACGCAGGGCGCATCAACTCTTAATGCAGCTATGTTGTTATCAATCACAAAACTACAAAATTTGAAAGCAATTCACAACAGCAGACCAGAATGTTCATATCAAGGATAAGTTGTTATCAATCACAAAACTACAAAATTTGAAAGCAATTCACAACAAACTTTCATCTCTGCTTCGGGGGCTACCAGTTGTTATCAATCACAAAACTACAAAATTTGAAAGCAATTCACAACTCTAAATGTTCCAATTCTTTAGCCGACGGACGACGGAGTTATTATCAATCACAAAACTACAAAATTTGAAAGCAATTCACAACGGTACGACTTGCCTAACTCTACTTTGCCACGTTGTTATCAATCACAAAACTATAAAATTTGAAAGCAATTCACAACTAATGATTTTTCCATTTTCGTCTAAGATAAGTTGTTATTAATCGCAAAACTACAAAATTTGAAAGCAATTCACAACGTTGAATGTTATTCGGGATTTGCCAAGTGAGTTGTTATCAATCGCAAAACTACAGAATTTGAAAGCAATTCACAACTAGATTTACAATTTTTATAAAAGGCACTTTGTTGTTATCAATCGCAAAACTACAAAATTTGAAAGCAATTCACAACAGGGGGTTCTTGACAAAGAAGTCTTTCAGTGTTGTTATCAATCGCAAAACTACAAAATTTGAAAGCAATTCACAACACGCTCGTACTCTTCCTCTGTCAGCGTTGGGTTGTTATCAATCGCAAAACTACAAAATTTGAAAGCAATTCACAACACTTTGCTCTGCCATTAGGTTATAGAATAGGTTGTTATCAATCGCAAAACTACAAAATTTGAAAGCAATTCACAACCAAGATGTGACAGAACGCCGTGCAGCTGCTGTTGTTATCAATCGCAAAACTACAAAATTTGAAAGCAATTCACAACCTGATGCTAAGAATGGTAGAGAAATGCAACGTTGTTATCAATCGCAAAACTACAAAAATTGAAAGCAATTCACAACCATTAACTCCGCTTGAAGTAGGATTAATGTGTTGTTATCAATCGCAAAACTACAAAATTTGAAAGCAATTCACAACAGCGTACCCTTTCGCACTCTACCATCTATTGTTGTTATCAATCGCAAAACTACAAAATTTGAAAGCAATTCACAACCTACTCTCGCCTATTCAACTTCGATAAAGAGTTGTTATCAATCGCAAAACTACAAAATTTGAAAGCAATTCACAACCTTGGTCTATTGAGGTGCAGGGCTCGTAAGGCAACTACTACCGAGCAAAAGCAAGTCAAAAAAGAGCGTATTATAAAGTACAAGGATAGTACAGCTCTTTTTCAGCAAAACGAACAAACCTTGCAACTCGATACACACGCCTCGCAAGAGTATGAGGTAACAGTAGAGAGCGATAAGGATAGTATAGGAAACAGCAAGGAGCTTACATATACTCGAATTCGTGAAGGCAATAATGAAACTATAAGGGTAAGAGGTGGAAAGGTGAAGATTACGAATAAAAGTAGCCTATCCAATAGCCAAATAGTGGCGAATACTACCCTTACAAATACTATAAGCACAACTAATAATGAATTACGTAATACAGAAAGCACGACGGTTTTTTCTTATAAAACAAAAGATGTGAAAGGAATTGTTAGCTGGTGGGTATGGCTATTGATGGTACTGCTGGCGGGTGTAATAGGTTGGAGAATGTGGAAGTGTTTTCATAAGTAATTATTTTTAGTTGTTAAAAAAAAGAGCCCCGTGTAAGTGCGAGGCTCTTTTTTGTTTACTCTTCATCTTTTGCACTGATGAATTTAGTACCTTCTCTATTGGTGTAATAGATTTTTGTTACTGTTTGCTCTATATTGCCAAGTATAGGATTCTTAATAGTGTATGAGGCTTTATACACCTCTGAGAGTTTAGCATTGTTAAGTGTTTTGTACTCCTGAACTCTTTTGTATGCTTCTTCATATTCAGTTCCTGCAAAATCACTATCATATGCCTTTTCTAATTTTTGATATTCTTCAATTTTTTTGTCAGTATCTTCTAATGTAGCTTGTAATTGCACCACGAAATCTTTTGCTTCCTGAGTAGAGAATTTCATTGCTTCTTTTAGATTATTTTCTGTGGTCTCTTTTAAGTGACGAGCGGTAACTAAACTCTCTTTTATTTCTGGAAGTAGCTCTTTTTTTACATTAGATAATCTATTTTCTAAAATTGAAAGACTATCATTAGAAGTAATCTCTTTAATTTTCTTCATTTCTTTAACTTTGAAACCAAGATTTTTAGCCTCTGCGTTTATAACTTTTTGCGTACCGTCGTTTACATAATCATATAACATTTGCTCTTGACGGTTGTAGCCACAGGAAATAAGTAGTGTGGCAATCACGGGTGTTAGAATAAATTTTTTCATTGGTATATTATGTTTTAAATTAATACTCATTTATAAAAAATCTTTGGCACGGTTAGAGCGTTTGCTACGTCCTTTTTGGCGTACTTCTATGACGTTGTACAGAAAGCGTACTTCGTGAAGATTAATTTTAAAATCTTCGTATTTTGGACTTAGAGAATGACAGTATTCGCGTTGTTATCAATCGCAAAACTACAAAATTTGAAAGCAATTCACAACACTTTCTCGCTATAAATGCTCTTGCAATACGTTGTTATCAATCACAAAATCACAAAATTTGAAAGCAATTCACAACAATTGTCGATAACGCGGAAGCCGTAGGTGAGTTGTTATCAATCACAAAATTACAAAATTTGAAAGCAATTCACAACTTTTTTCATTGTTCTGTAAATTTTAATCGTGTTGTTATCAATCGCAAAACTACAAAATTTGAAAGCAATTCACAACACGCTATTCCATTCCACGCCTTTGATGGTGGTTGTTATCAATCGCAAAACTACAAAATTTGAAAGTAATACACAATACAATGTTATGATTTTTATTTGTTTTTTTAGATGATAATTCTTACCTTTGTACCCTAATTAATATTAAAAATTATGGGTATTATCGCAACACTTATTATTGGAGCCATCGCTGGATGGTTAGGAGGAACTATCTATAAAGGTAGTGGACTAGGTCTTATAGGCAATATCATTATTGGTATTCTTGGAAGTATCGTGGGATATTGGCTTTTAGGAGATGTGTTTCACGTCTCACTTGGAGGAGGATGGATTGGTGCTATCTTGACAGGAGCTATTGGAGCTATTGTTATTTTATTCTTGATAAATTTGATATTTAAAAAGAAGTAATAAGGAAGGAAGAGCACATATTAAAAATGAAAAAACCCCGAAAATATATATTTTCGGGGTTTTTTTAGTACTTCTTTTTCAGAATTACCTTTTTGCGTTAGCAATCCAGGTCTTTCCATCTGTAGTATACAGAATGTACAGTGAAGATGCGTTTATTCTAATTACTTTTAAACCATCTTGCAAATCTACATTTACTAAAGTGTTATCTCCTTGTTTTTTGAAACTAACACCTTTTAGGTCTTCAATACCATCTGAAAAACGGAAATAATAATCATTCCCTGTTTTCACAACTGTTACTGAACCATTTTCAACAGATTTTTTTTCTTCTCCTTTTAGGAAAGAAATTTCACCTTTATAGGTTCCTACAAAAAGGTCATTGTCTGCTGGGTCATCATTCTTGCTACAAGATATAGAAGAAAAAGCTACTAGTGATAAACAAATCACTGATACTAAAGCAATAATTTTTTTCATACTTGATTCAATTTAAAAAATTAATATTAAAGTTTATTGCAATAATTATACCATTTTAATGCTTTATGCAATTTTTAATAGTTGTTATCAATGGAAAAACTACAAAATTTGAAAGGGATTCGCGACTATGTGGCTGTACAACTGAATGTCTGTAATAAGAGTTAATGTTTTAGGCGAAATTATAAAATTTGGGTTCATTTCATATGTGTTTTGATATTATTGAATAATTGTAAAGTTTGTATAGAATCGCCATAATTCAAAAGAAGTATTTGATTTTTAGAGTGATAAATCTTAATGTAAGGTTTTGTATTAACACGTAAAGAAAGTTTATATACATCACCTTTTTCGGTTTTAAAAAATCCCTTTTTGATGATGCCTACATCAAAGCCGTTAGTTCGCAGAACAAATTTAGGTAATTCGTTAACAAGAGTTATTGAATCAATATCTTTGATTTTAATATTAAAATGATAAAGACCTGAATTCTCAATTCTTTCTTTGCTAATCTCAATATCACTTTCTCTCATTGCATAATAAAGAAAAATACACACAGCCCCGATTAAGAAAAGAACAATGTAAATAGTTTTTTTAGAAGAAGATTGTTTTTTTATAGGATTAAATCGTAGTACGGATAAAATGGGAATAAGCAAGCCTGGTAATATGGAAATACAAATATCCCAGACAACGGAACGAGACAAAAAAGTAAAAAAAATAGAAGCTAATCCACAAATAATAAAAACATTACGCAGATACAGCGTATAATTTGTGTTTTTTAAAGATTCTTTCTCTTCATCAGACAATGTGTTATAGCCTGATAATAAGTTAGGAAATTTTGAGATTAGGAATCCCAATAATATATAAAACAGTCCTAAAATACAATTTAAGGTATCCATAAAAGTTTAGTTTTATACGTTAATAATACGAGAAATGATACAAGACAAAGATAAACATAACAAATCCGTTTAAACTTTTGGCAAAGTTACAATAAATAATTAGAAAATGAGGGAATGAGAGAATGAGGAAATTAGAGAATGAGAAAATTAGGGAATTAAGAGATTAGCAAATGGGGTGCGAGTTACAAGCTTGCACCAGAGAAGATTAACTTTGCCAAAGTTTCAAACTTTGGCAAAGTGTATCCCCCTAAAAGTGACACATCTGAGCTTTCGGAAGGAAACGGAAGAAATCATAAAAAGACTGGGAGGTTTTTTGATGAAAAAATGCTATGAGGAGGGTGGGGGTAGCTTATAGAGAGCTTATAGGAAGCTTATACGAATCTTGGACAATTGGTATAGAAAGGGTATATAAGAGGTTGATTGATAATATGATACAATAGGGTTAAAAATGGTAAAAACGGGGTTTCGAGGCGAAAGAAAGAGGAAGAGGTGCTAGGCCTTAGGCTATAGGCAATAGGGGGAGTGTGACGGAAAAAATAATGAAATGACGAATGACGAGAGACGAATGACGAAGAAAATGTGATGAAAATCTCTCGTGGACTTCCCTCGGAGAGGGGGAATGTGGCGAGTTATTTATTCGGTAAGCCCCCGAACCCCCGAAGGGGGACAAGCTGGAAAAGGAGACAAACCTCCCCCTACTCACATACTCTGCTCTTGTGAGGTACATACCCAGCTGTCGCTGGCTACCTTCAAAGGGGGAGTGTGGAGACGGAAAAGGGAAAAAATGACGAGAGACGAACGGCGAATGACGAGGGGGCGAGTGACGTGAAAGAGGGAATGTAGTGAGAGAAAACAGAAGGGTGAAGGGGGGAATGATAAAGTTTTCTTTTATATATCTTGTATATATTACAAAATTCATTATTTTTGCGGTTGTAATTTAATTGTTTTTTCAAGATGAATAAAATGAAATGTTTATTTTTAATAGGCGTACTTTCGGTAATGAATGTTTGTGCGCAAGATTTTAAAGTAAAGAAGGGTGAACTTCTATCAAATGGTACTCCCGTTGCTAAGATTGAGAAAAAGGACGGTAAATATCAATTTAGTGACCTTTCGAATCATTTGTTGTACAGGGTGGTTCTTACGGCTGAAACGGCACAAGGTAATTTAGCTCCTCACCGTTGGATAGAGTTTTCTAATGCTAATGGGGTAATTCGGGAAGTGGCAATTCCGGATAAATTGAAATTTACTTTTTCGGGTGAGAAGTACCTGCTTGACTGTGTGTTTAAATCGGGGACTGGAATGCTCACAGAAAAAGGTATTGACCCTGCGGTGGTAACGGCTTTTTTTGAGAGTACTCATCGTCCGTTCTCAGAGAAATGGGACGCTGTGTTTGAACAAGAGCGGAATACTATTCAAACGGAAGATAACTTGGCTATGGCTGATAAAATTTCGGTACAGGGAGATGCGATTCTTAAAAACGGCAAGCAAATAGGCATTATTGCGCGCAAAGTGCAAAACGGAGATGGGGGTATTGTTATCACTGATTTTACGGTAACAGATATCAAAGGTCACGTAGTGGCTACTGCGCATCATCATTCGTATAAAAACGAAGATTATTTCGTTATAAAAACCTACGACCAAAAAGAGTTTCCGGTATTTGTTCCTCTTACCAAAATAGGGGTGGCTGATAAAAGAATTGTGAATAGGCTTTATGCCAATGGCTATCCGTTTGGCGATATGACTGAGGCTTTTAGTCAATATTTAGAAGGTAGAAAGAATGCTATCGACCAGCAAAATAAAGAAATGTTGGAGGAAGCGAAAAAGCAAACGGTAAATATTTACGATGCTCCGGGTTATGTGATAGATGCTAAAGGGGATAAGAAAGAGGGGCTTATTACGATTGAATTCCAGTCGGTAGGAGCGATACTTAACAAAGAGCAGAATGTATCAGATCTTACTTCATATGGGGCAACGATGAAATTCAAAAAGGAAGGTGAGAAAGACGCTTATTTTAAAGCGAAGGACGGTGTGAAATTTTGCATAGATGAGCGTTGTTTTATAGGTTCAAAAAGTGCAGAAGACGGCTTTTTTGCTCACGGAGGTTCACAGTTAAATGTACTTTCGGGGGCTGCTCAGTTCTTTGAAATTCTGTATGATAACAACGGCAATTACGTGTTGGCACACAGCAGATATCCTGAGGATTACTATTTAAAGATTAAGGGAGCTGACAAAGCGGTATATTTGGGAGATAAAGCAACTTTTGGTTCGAAGAGTGCGGATAAAATACAAAAAATATTGGCTAAATATATCAACTGTCCTTCATTAGATGTTACTAAATACAACACCAAAACGAAAGAAGGAATGATACAGTTGGTAGATGATTATACAAAGACTTGTAAATAGAATGTTTTTGGGCAAAAAGTAAAATGTTTTGTAATATTTTAGGGTATAAGTATTGCCGATAACTAAAAAAATAGTATCTTTGCCCTTGTAAATATTATCAGAATAAGCAATAAAAAGGAATACCAATATGGAAATTCAAGGACGAATTATAAAGATTAGCCCTACACAAACCGTAGGACAAAACGGCTTTCAACGCCGTGATGTGGTGATTTCTACTGAGGAACAATACCCCCAGTATATCCCTTTTGACTTTGTGCAAGAAAAATGTGTACTTCTCGACAACTTTCAGGTAGGGCAATTGGTACGCATCAGTTTCAATATTCGCGGTCGTGAATGGGTAAACCCGCAAGGTGAAACTAAATATATTGTGAACTTACAAGGATGGCGTATTGAAAATGCTGAGGTGGCACAAGGAGCCTATCCCCCTCCGCAAGGGCAATATCCACCACAGGGGCAACCAGCTTATCCGCCACAAGGATATGCACAACCACAGTATCAGCAAGCGCCTCCGCAATATCAGCAAGCCCCACCACAATACCAACAAATGCCCCCTCAGTATCCGC
This sequence comes from Capnocytophaga sp. oral taxon 335 str. F0486, assembly GCF_000277665.1. NCBI lineage: Bacteria > Pseudomonadati > Bacteroidota > Flavobacteriia > Flavobacteriales > Flavobacteriaceae > Capnocytophaga > Capnocytophaga sp. oral taxon 335. The sequence continues at coordinate 12,898 of NZ_AKFR01000012.1, forward strand.
CACAAGCCCCTCAACAGGCTTTTAGTGCACCAGACCCCGCACAGGGAGCTTCTGCCCCTACTGAGGAAGACGATTTGCCATTCTAAAGAATGATATACTTAACGAACGATAAAACATCTTTTCCTTCCCCCGATACGGCTTCGGAGGAAGGAATTGTTGCTTTAGGAGGGAACCTTACCCCTGAACGACTTATTGAGGCGTATTCGGAGGGTATTTTCCCGTGGTATAACGGAGGAGAGCCGGTAGTTTGGTGGTGTCCTGACCCTCGCTTTGTACTCTTTCGGGAGAAATTGCATATCAGCAAGCATATGCGTAAGATGCTACGCGAAGCACCTTATAGCGTTACTTATAACCGTTGTTTTACTGAGGTGATGCGACAGTGTGCTACTGTTCCGCGTAAAGACCAAGACGGCACGTGGATTCACCCTGAACTGATAGAAGCCTATACAGGCTTGCATAAAAGAGGGATAGCGCACTCGGTAGAGGTGTGGGAAGGAGATGTGCTCATAGGAGGTTTATACGGGCTAAAAATGGGCAAAATCTTTTGTGGGGAGAGTATGTTTAGCAAGCGCAATAATGCGTCAGAATACGGCTTTATCACCTACCTGCAAGCACACCCCGATATAGCATTGGTAGATTGCCAAATATACAGCGAGTATTTAGAGCGTTTGGGAGCAGAAGAAATACCTCGCAAAGAGTTTTTAGCGCTTTTGGATAAGATGAGAGAAGATATAAAGAATGAAAAAATAATAACTTAAACTGTATGAATATGAAACCTTTTACATTATTACTATTTACGTTGGCTCTTATGAGCTGGGGTTGTTCAAAGAAAGAGGAAGTTAGCGAGAAACCTTGGAAATTGGTATGGGAAGATAATTTCGACAGAAATGATATTTTCTCGACAGGGGTGTGGACAAAAATGAACCGTTGGGGAGACAACTGTTGCAACACAATGAGCAAAGACCCGAGTTTGTTTGAGATAAAGGACGGTAAGATGATTCTTTTAGGGGTGACTAATAAAGATTTAAAAAAAGATCCTTCGCCTTACCTTACTGCGGGTGTTTGGACTAAAGAAAAGAAGTTTTTCCAAAAAGGGAAGATAGAAGTGCGTTGTAAGTTAGAAGGTACGCAAGGAGCGTGGCCTGCTATATGGTTGGTTACCAAAGATACTAAATGGCCTGAAGAAGGAGGAGAGATAGACCTTATAGAACGCTTAAATTACGACCCTTTTGTGTATCACACTGTGCATTCGCCGTTTACATATAAAAAGAAAGCAGGACCTAAAAACTCTACTTCTTTCCCTATTAATCCAGATGACTACAACACTTACGCAGTGGATTTTGAAGGAGATGTGATACGGTTTTACGTAAACGGACTGCCTTCATTTGTTTATTCGCGTATGCCTGGTAAGGAGAGTGAAAAGCAATTCCCGTTTGATTTGCCTTTTTATTTGATTATTGATATGCAACTGGGAGGTGAATGGGTAGGCGAAGTAAAGCCGTTTGATAAACCCGTGAGAATGTATATTGATTGGGTGCGGTTTTATCAGAGGTAAACGAGGTATAAAAATGATTGTTATAATTACTGGAGCTTCACATACAGGTAAGACTTTTTTAGCTCAAAAACTATTAGAAAAATATAAATACCCATATCTATCAATAGATCACTTAAAAATGGGATTAATTCGCAGTGGTTATACTAAACTTACCTTAGAAAATGATAAAGCACTTACAGATTATATGTGGCCTATTATTCGTGAAATGATTAAAACAGCCATAGAAAACAAACAAAATCTTATCATTGAAGGAGCATATATTCCTTTTGACTGGGAGAAAGATTTTACAAAAAAATATCTCGAGGATATTAAATGTTATTGTCTTGTAATGAGTGAAAACTATATTAAAACCCACTTTGATGATATAAAGAAATATGCAAAAGTCATAGAAAACCGTTTAAATGATGATTGGTGTACAATGGAAAGTATTTTAGATGATAATGCACAGTTTTTAGCCCTTGCAAAGAAACACAATACTAATTTTATACTGATTGATGATAAATATAAAGTAAATATTGAGCTATGATGAACTATGAAATTTTTGTTTTGGAGAGTCTTAGAGAGGCAGAGAAACGGTATAGTTATTTGCTAATGGTGCGAGGGGCGACTAACAGCAAGTAGCTGAGGGCGCCTACTCCTATACATATTGCCATTGCAAATACCATTGGGCGCTCGGAGGTGATAGCGAAAAGCGAGAGCACTGCTCCTACTACTGAACCGATACCAAAACGCAACATTCCTGTGAGTGAATTGGCGGTACCGGCTACTTCGGGGTACATATCCAAAATGGCGGCATTGGCACTGCTGGACACTACCGATACCAAACCTACAAACATTGAAACGCCTGCTACGGTAGCCCATAATCCCAAATGGAAAATACCACATATCACCAGCCACGCTCCTGCAATGAGTTGGATAGTAAGCCCCAACCGCAAGGATTTTTCTACGCCTATTTTGGTGACGAATTTGCCATTGAGTGAGGTTGCCGTCATCATTACAATTACATTGAGAAGAAAAAAATACCCAAAGTGCTGAGGGGCTACCCCAAAGAGTTTGGTATACACAATAGAGCCCGTGGTGATAAAGCAAAACATTCCTGAATAGGAAAGTGAATTGCAGAAAATATACCCCAATACCTTTTTGTTGCTAAGGAGCTTGCCGTAAATGCGCAAGGTGTTGCCTATTTTCAAAGGAACACGCTTGAACTTAGGAAGCGTTTCAGGGATTTTATAACTCACTAAGAGCGCCGCCAAGAGTCCTAAAACCATCAGCACGTAGAAGATGATATGCCAATGAAACCAGTCGGTGAGGTGACCACCCAGTACGGGGGCAATAAGTGGGGCAATCATCGTGACAATCATAATCATCGACATTTGGCGGGCGAACTCATTTTTGGCGAAAAGGTCGCGTAAGAGCGCGCCCGTTACTACCGCCGGCGATGCTCCAAAAAAGCCTTGTACAAAGCGCAGTATATAAAAGTGATGGATATGGTGGATTTGCGTAATCACTAACGACACCAATGCTGAGGTGATAATCCCAATGAGAATGATAGGTTTGCGCCCATAACTATCGGAAAGAGGTCCCCAGAAGAGTTGCCCAAAAGCAAACCCAAGGGTAAAGAGCGCTAAGGTTTGAGAAATCATCTCTTCGGATACGTTCAAATCGTTAGCAATCTTCACAAAGGCAGGGAGGTACATATCGATAGCCAGCGGGGTGAGCATCGATAGGAGTCCCATAATGAGGATAAACAGTAGGTCAGGTTTGGGTTCGTGTTGTTGTTGCATTATCAGTTTCTTGAAATTAGAAAAAAGAAGTGTAGCTTGCACTACAGAATTGAACAAAAAATTTTGAAAAAATAAAAGATAAGACTACGTCTTAGAAATCTTACAAATATAAAAACAAATTGAACAAGCCATAGCACAGCAGGCATTTAAATGATTTGTTTAATTTTTCTTCCGAAGGGAGATTCTATTTCTTAGGGTCTTTAATACGTTCTATTTCCTTTACAATTTCTTGGTAGTGTAGATGGTTAATAGATGAAGCAGGTTCTTTGGCAAGAGCTTGTTTGGCAAAAGCCTCAATCATATCTAAATGCTGTAAAGCAAAGAGTCGCACATCGGATACTTGCTGTATGCTCGCAGCTTTGCTGTTTTTAGCCTCAGCAGGCGCATTGATGAGCCTATCGATTTGAGAGAGGTACAAGCGTTCGATACCACGGCGATAAGTGTTTTGGCGTGCATCGGGGTGGTTGAGGGGTTTCCATACCGCTTTGAATACATCTTGCAGATATTCGTTTAGCGGATAAGGATTTTTGGAGGTGAGCGATTGGTTATAAAGGGTGTAGAGGGTTTGCTCTCCTAAAAGCACACTCAGGGTAAGGTTTTGCATACTGATGATGTTCTTATCGGGGGTTGCTCCTGTTTTTTCTACTATTTCCTGAGGATATAACCACAAAGGCGCTTCAAAAAGTTCTTTATCTAAATAGCTAATAGCTTCTTTTACTTTTTCTTTGGGCACTTCTTTATAAACTTCTTTCTCACCGATGATGCCCACATATCTATTGCCAATGTGCTTGAGCACGTGTTTCAAATAGCGGAAATACTGCATATAGGCAGCGGTTTGCATTTCGTCGAGATGCTCGTACTTGTCGTTAGGTTGTTTAGTCCATTCGGGGAGGTGTTGCACAATATAGCGGAGGTTTTTTAATCCGTAAGTATTGGCTTTCATTACGTTGTCCGAAAGGTCTTCAGTTTGTGCACGAGGGTCTTCATCTTTGCCTTCCCCTCCGAACCACAATCGCGGATTGGCTTTGAGTTTTTGGGTAACCATTTCGGCAAGCGCCTCTTGTTCAGCATACTCGTCTTTATATTTGTTGCCATAATAGCGATATCCCCATTCGATTGCCCATTTGTCGTAAATGCCTATGCGCGGATAGAGTCCTTTGCTACTGATATTGTCTTCAGGCTGTGCCACATAGTTAAAACGCGCATAGTCCATAATAGAAGCGGTATGTCCATTGGCTTCTACCCATTTTTTATCGCGGAGTTTTTCGACAGGCGTTTGACTGCTGGCGCCCATATTGTGGCGCAAACCTAAGCAGTGTCCTATTTCGTGAGAGGAGACAAAGCGCACGAGGTCGCCCATTAGTTCCTCGTTGAACTCCATAGTACGAGCGCGTTTATCGACAGCGCCTGCTTGAATCATATACCACTGATTGAGGAGTTTCATCACGTTGTGATACCAACCCACGTGGCATTCTATAATTTCACCACTGCGAGGGTCGGCGATGTTAGGACCGTAGGCGTTACTTTTTTCGGAAGGGAGGTAGCGAATTACGTTGAAGCGGGCATCTTCTAAGCTCATTGAAGGGTCGTTAGGCCAAGGTTTTGCGACAATAGCCTCTTTGAATCCCGCTTGTTCGAAAGCAATATTCCAATCGTTTACACCCAAAATGAGGTATTTTTGCCATTGTTTAGGCGTAGCAGGGTCGATATAGAACACGATTTGTTTTTTGGGGCGTACTAACTGACCGCTGAGATATTTTTTGACGTCTTCTTTGCGAGGTTCTAAGCGGAAACGGTGGATATAATATTCAGTTTCGGTGCGTTGTTGCTGGTCGCTGAACTTGATGTATCGGGTAGCGAAAAAGCCTACGCGAGGGTCGAAAAGGCGTTTTTGCATAGGTGTTTTGGGCAAAAGCACCATAGAGATATTCAGCTCTAAGGTAATAGCCCCCACCTTGTTCGCCGACGGAATGGTACTGGGTGAAGCACTGAAGGTTTTGAGAGCATTGACCTCTACGTTGATAGGATAAGGACGTATATCGTCTACAAAAGAACGATCGGTAGCGATAGCGCCTATTTTCATTTGGGTTTTAGCATTCGATGAAAAAGAGGTAACGCTGTTGTCTTGCTTGAAGAAATCGGTGATGTCGATGAGCTGTGCTTTGGTTTTGGGGTTGCGCCCAATAACGGTGAACGATGCCACCACAGGATTTGCACTCGAATTGGCAAGAGCTACCGAGATATTATCGTCGGTGCCAGCTTCTTGCAGATTTAAAAACGAGCGCAAGAGGAGTGTTTTTTCGCCTTTCTGCTCGAAATAGACGGTTTGTTCATTCACTTTTTCGCCTGCATAGAGCCCGAAGTTATGAGGGGCAGCTTTGAGGCGTGTTACGCATAGCAAATAGCGATTGAGGAGGGAATCGGGGACTTCAAAATACCATTTCTCTTCAATTTTGCGGATAGTAAAGAGTCCGTTGCGCTCAATACCCTTTTTTTTAATGAGTTTAGCGTACTCTTCAGCGCGCTTTTGCTCAGGAGTTTTTTCGGGTTTTTCAGTTGTTTTGGTTTTAGTAGTATCTTTAGTAATGGTATCTTTCACAGCAGGCATTTTCTGCGCGAAAATCATTGTTGTAAATGATAGAAAAAGTATAAGTAAGTGTTTTTTCATTATTAGGTGTCAGGGATTAGAGTTGTTAGACACGTCTGATCTGAGAGTATTTGATTTTGGGGTGCAAAAGTAGAAAATAATTAGGAAATTAGCAAATGAGAGAATTAGGAAATGAGGAAATGAGAGAATTAGGAAATGAGGAAATGAGAGAATTAGGAAATGGGGAAATGAGAGAATTAGGAAATGAGAGAATTAGGAAATGAGGAAATGAGAGAATGAGGAAATGGGGTACGAGCTACAAGCTTGTACCAAAGGAGATTAACTTTGCCAAAATTTCAAACTTTGGCAAAGTGTATACCCCTAAAAGTGACACATCTGAGACATCGGAAGATAACGGAGAAGAACGGAAGAGGGTCGAGAGAAATTTTGGTGAGAAAGTGCTATTAGAAGGGTGGGGTTAGCTTATAGGGAGCTTATAGGAAGCTTATATGAATCTTGGACGATTGGTATAGGAAGGGTATATAAATAATTGATTAATAGTATTATATAACAGCGCTAAAAATGTTAAAAACGGGGTTTCGAGGCGAAAGAAAGAGGAAGAGGTGATAGGCCTTAGGCCATAGGTGCTAGGGAGGAGTATGACGGAAAAGGAGAAGTGTAGCGAGGAAAAAGCGAAAGAACCCTCCCCCTTTACACATACCCAGCTGTCGCTGGCTACCTCCAAAGGGGGAATTGGCAGATGTGAGAATTAGCAAATTAAAAAATTAGTAGATTGGTAAATTTGCTAAATGGAAAATTATTTATACTTTTGCGTCTTGGGAAAAACAAAAGAGAAATCGTATTACTGTATGATTATTGATAAAATAAAAGAGCATATTGCTAAGATAGAAGATTTTAGCGCGAAAACTAAGGAAGAACTCGAACAATTCCGCATTCAGTACCTCGGTAAAAAAGGGGTGCTCAACGACTTTTTTACTGCTTTTAAAGAGGTGCCTAAGGAGGAGAAAAAGACTTTTGGGCAGGTAGTGAATGAGCTCAAACAAAAAGTAGAAGCCAAAGTACAAGAATGGCGCGAGCGTTTGGAAGAACACAGTGAAAGCAAAGGTATATACGGCGATTTGAGTCGTCCTGCGACTCCTTCGCCTATCGGGGCGCGCCACCCTATTTCGATAGTTAAAAACGAAATTGTGAATATCTTTGCCAATATAGGTTTTAACGTGTCGGACGGACCTGAGATAGAAGACGACTGGCATAACTTTACTGCCCTGAACCTTCCTGAATATCACCCTGCTCGTGATATGCAGGACACGTTTTTTATACAAACTAATCCGGATATTCTCTTACGTACCCATACCAGCTCGGTGCAAATACGCTATATGGAGGGACATCAGCCTCCTATACGGACGATTTCGCCGGGTAGAGTATTCCGCAACGAAGCTATTTCGGCACGTTCACACTGTTTGTTCCACCAAGTAGAAGGCTTATATATAGATAAAAACGTATCGTTTGCTGACCTGAAACAAACTTTGTTGTACTTTACTAAGGAGATGTTCGGCAAGTCGCGTATACGTTTGCGTCCGTCGTACTTCCCTTTTACCGAGCCAAGTGCTGAGGTAGACATCTATTGGGGACTCAATAACGAGGTGGATTACCGCATTACCAAAGGTACTGGTTGGCTGGAAATTATGGGTTGTGGTATGACTGACCCTAACGTACTTAAAAACTGTGGTTTTGATAGTGAGGTATACAGTGGTTTTGCCTTCGGTATGGGAGTTGAACGCATTGCGATGCTTTTGTACCAAATAGGGGATATACGTATGTTCTATGAGAACGATATGCGTTTCTTGGAACAGTTTAAAAGTGCGCTCTAAGTGCGGATAAAAGATAAAAGGTGCGAGCCGCACGGGCAGATTAATTAGGGAATGAGGAAATTAGGAAATTAGGAAATTAGGAAATGAGGAAATGGGAAAATGAGGAAATGGGAAAATGAGGAAATGGGAAAATGGGGAGGTGTGAGTCCTTAGGGCACAGGAAAACTTTGCCGAAGTGTGGGAAGCAATATACGAATTGCATAATTTGCAAAGCGCGAATATTTACATATAAATAAACAATGCTAAACCTTAAAAATATATTTTTTGCTTATGAAGGGCAAGACCCTATACTGCAAGACATTTCCTTTGAGTTGGCGCAAGGTGAGCACCTTTCGCTGATGGGAGAAAGTGGTTGTGGCAAGAGTACCTTGCTAAAAGCTATTTATGGTCTTATTGATGTGCAAGAAGGTACTATACACTTCCACAACGAGCGCGTAAGGGGGCCTTCTTGGCAGTTAGTGCCTGGGTTTAAAACGATGAAATACCTTGCACAGGACTTTGGGTTAGGCCCTTATCACACGGTAGCTGAAAATGTAGGAAAGTTTATCTCTAACCTCGATTTAACCTATAAAAAAGAGCGCGTAATGGAGTTGCTCACCTTGGTCGGAATGGAACGTTTTGCGCCCTTAAAAGCACTGAACCTCAGCGGTGGTGAGAAACAGCGTGTGGCATTGGCAATGGCATTGGCACAAGAACCTCAATTGTTATTGCTTGACGAACCTTTTAGTCAGGTGGATAATTTTAGAAAGAACGAACTACAACGCACTCTCTTCACCTATTTGAAAGAGCAAAACATTAGCTGTATAGTGGCTACTCACGACGGTAAAGATGCCCTTTCTTATTCCGATAAAACCCTTATTATGCGTGACGGGAAGCTATTGTTTTTTAACAATACGCTTTCGGTTTATTTCCAAAATACCGATTATTACACTGCTTCTCTGTTTGGAGAAGTGAGTTGGCATAACGGTAAGCTCTTCAAACCCCAACAGATTACCATTACAGCAACCTCTGATTGGGAAGCTACTGTACAATACTGTTATTTTCAAGGAGCACAATACCTTATAGAAGCTACTTCGGTAGAAGGGAAAGTGTACTTCTACAACGATACCCCCATAGAGAAAGGGGAGAAGGTGTGGTTGAGGATATTGTAGGGGGCTGTATTGTCCTTTTCAAAAATATTTGTACCTTTGCACCATAACAATACTTGCAAAGTATGGAAAAGATTAAAGAATTCTTAAAAAACTCAGGAAAGAAACTAGCTTGGCAATTTGCTTTTGCCATAGTGGCGTGTATTATATTAGTTTGGTGTGTATTGCAACTCTTGCGCATCTATACGGCGCACGGAGAGTACATTACAGTACCGAATTTGAGCAAGAAAACACTTACCGAAGTAGGAGTGATATTAGATAAGCAACAATTGCGTTATGAGGTGTTGGATTCTACTGAATACGACCCTAAATACCCTCCTCTATCGGTAATCAGTCAGACGCCTGAGGCTACCGAGAGAGTAAAGAAGAACCGCAAAATATACCTTAACATCAATCCGTCGGGCTATCATAAAGTAACAGTGCCTAAGGTGATACAAGTAACGCGCCGGAATGCAGTGGCTACCTTGCAATCGGTAGGGCTTGCCATCGGTAGGGTTACTTATGTGAACAATATAGGGAAGGATATGGTATTGGAGATGCAACACGACGGTAAACCTGTACAACCTGGCGATAAGCTTATTAAAACCTCACGTATAGACCTTGTGTGTGGCAACGGCTTAGAGGCTCGGGATACTATCCCTACCGAAATACCTATTGAAGAACTGATGGGGGACTAGTGCGAGCCGCACAGGCAGTCGTAGCACGACGGGCGGTGTGAGCCACACTAGCAAGTGTGAGTCGCACGGGCAAGTGTGAGCAATGCAGGCTATTATAAATTTAAACTTTGGTAAGGGGCGTAGTACGCACGCTATTAGAAACTTTGGCAAAGTTTGTGGCGTAAATGTAAGGTAATGCGTGATATAGACGAGATAGAAGATTTAGACGATTTGGAACCAGACGGAGAGGGAGCTCCTTCTCTTTACGAGCATTACTCCTTTACGGCGGGCAAAGGGCAAGAACCTTTGCGCGTGGATAAATTCTTGATGAACTTTGTAGAGAACGCCACCCGTAACAAGGTGCAACAAGCAGCCAAGCAGGGTAATATTTTTGTGAATGGCGAGCCTGTAAAGTCTAATCATCGTGTGAAAGCTAACGACGAAGTAAAGGTACTTTTTCCTCACCCTCCTCACGAGGATTTATTGGTGCCCGAGAATATTCCTTTAAACATAGTATACGAAGACGATAGCCTTTTGGTGGTAAATAAACCTGCGGGTATGGTGGTACACCCTGGTCACGGCAACTACAGCGGAACGCTCATCAACGCATTGGTATATCATTTTGAGAACTTGCCTAACAACAGTAGCAATCGTCCTGGGTTGGTACATCGTATCGATAAGGATACTAGTGGACTTTTAGTAGTGGCTAAAACCGAAGAGGCGATGTTACACCTTACTCAACAGTTTTTTAATAAAACTACTCAGCGCGAATATATAGCCCTTGTATGGGGTAATATAGAAGAAGACGAAGGAACGGTGTGTGGTCATATTGGGCGACACTTAAAAGACCGCCTGCAAATGGACGTCTTCCCCGATGGTTCTCACGGTAAAGAGGCAGTAACCCATTACAAGGTGTTAGAGCGTTTTGGTTATGTAACACTCATTTCTTGCAAGTTAGAAACAGGGCGTACACACCAAATAAGGGTGCATTTAAAACACATAGGACATACCCTTTTCAACGATGAACGTTATGGGGGCGACAAGATTCTGAAAGGAACAACTTTTGCCAAATACAAGCAGTTTGTAGAGAATTGCTTTGCGGTATTACCTCGCCAAGCCTTGCACGCTAAAACCTTAGGTTTTGAACACCCGATTACTCACAAGTACCTTAGCTTTGATAGTGAACTTCCTAATGATATGCAACAATGTATAGAGAAATGGAGGAATTATAAGAAGTCGATGGTAAGTGATTAAGGGAATAATAAGAGAGATTAAAGTATAGAAGACATAAAAATTGAGGATATAAACAAACAGCGGTATGAATAAAGCATTCATACCGCTGTTTGTTTTGTTAGTATATAATTGTTACTTGTTACTTAGGCTAAACAGATAACGCACTCCTGCAAAGGCTTGTACGCCTTGTGAAGGATAATACAACCATTTTTTATAGTGCTCACTGGTGAGGTTGTTGGCTTTTAAGAATACTTGCCAATGTTTGTTGAAAGTGTAATCGGCGTGGAAATTGATATCAAAATAACCTTCCAAAGAGAGCTTATCAGGAATAGGATTTGCAACAGTTACGTAATCGAGGTCATAACGTTTTCCTACATAAAAGAAGTCGAATCCAGCAAATAGATTGGGTAATATTCTAAAATCGGTGAAGAGAGATACTCGTGTGCTGGGCAAGTTCCAAGCGGTTTTATTTTTCTGTACACGGGCGTTATAGTTATTATATCTTCCTTCAAAGGTAAAAGAGAAAACATCTTTTATATTTCCTCCGATAGAAGCTAAAAGCTCCATATCGTTTACTTCGTCGTACACTAACTTAAAAGAGTTGTTATATTGATAAGGCAATATTTCGGTAGCGATAGTAGGTGTCTCGGAATTGGTAGTAAACAGAGGCATCTCTTTGTATTGGCGATAGCTTCCTTGTATGCGATAAAGCAAATCGGAAGTTACTTTTCCTTTAACGGCTACAAAAGCATCGGCTTGCACATTGGTAGGGTTAATTTCTTGCATAGGTGATAGAAAAGGATTCTCTTTGGTGAGTTTCTCTACTGTGTTTTGTTGCATAATACCGCGTATACCTGCGTGCAAAATAGCATCGGCAGTTAGCGGATAAGAAGCCTCTACATCGGGATAAGCTTTAAACTTGCTTTCATCGGACTGGTTCGCATCTACATACATCAAAGCAACGCCTAATTTTAAGTCCAAATTCTCGATAGATAGATGATAAGAAGGATTTACCCCAAAGAGCATCCAACGATTGTTAAGCTCGTTTACTAAGTTATTTTGACGAGTAAAACTACCATTGTAATAATCGAGAATTACATTGGTACGAACTTTTTGGTCATCGGTAAGAGGAATTTCGAAGGTGGGTTGTGCTTTTACATTCAATTCTTTACTATCGAAATGGTCGTAGAGCCCACGTACGCTGAAATCAAGTCCTTTAAAGTAAGGATTAGACCATTGGAGGTAACCTCCTACACCATAATCGAAATAGGTTTGGTGTACGTCATCTACTTTTCCAATCAACTGTTGTCTTGTATAAGAAGCGGGACGGATACCATACCAGTTGTGCAAACGGCGACCTATATCGGCATTGAGCCCCCAGAGTACATCTTGGTTCTGAAAATCATAACGCAACTCAGCCGATGAGAGCGCATAATTGGTATCGGTGTATACCTCGTCCATATCATCATTGGCTGAGATGTGATTCAGTAAGAAAGAAGCGTTACTGTTATCAGTTACTGGGAGAGTGATATTGGCATCGGCATAAAAAGTATTGAGCATACCGAAACCACCACCGAGATAAGAATCTAAATAGTCTTCGCGAACGACTTTTGGTTTCACCGAAGCTGCTTTGCCTTTTTCGGGAACAAAAGTAGAGGCTACCGGTACCGAATAGATGGTATAGTTGATTTGCTTTTTCTTAACGGTAAGCGAATCTTTTACGTTTGCATCTTCACGCTTTTTGTAGGCGTCGGCGATTGTAGGAGCATATGATTTTACCACATCTACCACTTTGGTAGAGAGACTGTCTTTACGGCTTTGAGCGACTGCCATTGTTGAGGCAGAGAACAAAAGCATTGTTAGAATATATGTGATGTGTTTGTTCATTTGTTTAGAAATTAGGGTTTAGGAGGGAGATTCAACTTTGCCAAAGGTGCGAGCCGCACAGGCAAAAACTTTGGCAAAGTGTATACCACAATATTAACCATTATTTTACTGATGAATTACTTTTAGCGGCTTCGGCTTTTACGACTGCGAGTTCTTTTTTGGCTTCGGCTACTATTTCAGGAAACTCTTTAAAGTTTTTAATTACACTTTCTAAGACGTAAGAGGCTTGATAAGCGTCTTTGAGTCCGTAGAAGTTTTTAGCCATTACGATAAGGCTCTTAGCAGCGAACTCTTTGTGTCCGCCATAGTCTTTAGCAATCTTTTGAACTACGTCATTAGAGGCTTTGTAGTTACCGTCTTTATTCTTAAAATAAGCATCGTAATACAAGGCTTCGGCAGCGAGGCTACCCGTAGCGGTTTTCTGTACCTCTTGGTAATATTTGCGAGCTTGGGTTTCATTTCCTGCTTGACTATAAGCACGAGCCAACACTATATAAGCATCGTTCTTGATACGTGTATCGATAGATTTTTCTTCTAATACCTTATTGGCATATTCAATAGCTTTATCGTATAGTTTTTCGTTATAGCACACGCGCATTAGGTTGCTTTGTGCATAAGTTTTGTTCTGTGCGATAGTAGCGGTTCGTTCGAGGTCTTCGAGATAAGGTTTAGCTTTTAGGTAGCTACCTGCTTCAAGAAGGATTTGACACACACGAGTAAGCGATTGCTCGCCGTATTCATTAGAACCGCTTTTGGTTACATTTTCGTAATGCGTAAGTGCTTTAGCCTTTTGTCCACTATTGAAATACATTTGTGCTAAGTAAAACTCGGCATTGGTGCGACGCATACCATTAGGGAACTCTTTAAGGTATTTTTCAAAACCTGAAATAGCCTCTTTGGTATTGTTTTGCATATATTGTCGTTCGGCAGCTTCATAAGTAGCACCTTCGAGTTCGAGGTCGGTTACCTCTACATATCCTAATCCTTTAGCCCACGATGCGTATTCGTTTACGTTACCCATATCTACATAAATGAGTTTTGCGGAAGCTACCGCTTGTGAGGCTTCGTTGGTATTAGGATAGTCTTTGGCGATAGTTTGGAAAAGCGTTAAGGCTTTTTGGTTTTCGTTCCTATTGTAATACACTAAACCTTCGCGGAGCATTGCACGAGGTACGAGCACATTGCCTTTATACTCTTTGGCGAGTTGCTGATAGTACTGTAATCCTTTTTGGGTATTTCCTTTGGTTACATAAGCATTCCCTAATTCAAACAAAGCGTTAGGGCGCAGATTAGAGCTTTTGTAGTTCTTAACGAAACGCTCTAAGTCTTCAATTTTGCTATTGAGGCGGTCTACGAACCCATAACTAATAGCCTTTTGGTAGGCAGCATAATCTTGGTCAGAAGATTTAGCTTCGATGAGTTTGTTATACCCTTCCATTGCAGGCCAGTATTTACCTGTTACGAAGTAAGAATCGGCGAGACGGAGTATAGCGTCGTGTTTCCAACTACTGTTCTTAGGGTTTTGTTTGAGGTACTTCTCGAAATTAGCGATAGCACCTGCATAGTTTTTTTGATTGAAATTAGCATAAGCTAAACCGTAGAAGCCTTTGGCATACTCTTCGGTTTTAGGTGCTGATGAATTATGGAGAAACTGAGTAAAATAGGATTCGGCACCTTTGTAATCTTTCAGCTGATAAGCAGTTTCACCAGCCCAATAGGTAGCGCGAGCGGCAAGCGCAGAATTACCACCGATGGCTTTCTGCAAATATTTTAAAGCCTCGTTGTATTGCAATTCATTAAAAAGCTCTAACCCGCGATAGAAGGCTACTTTTTTATAGGTTTCTTTGTCCTTAGGGTCGTTAGACTTTTCGAGTAGACTGATAGCGGCTTGATAGTTACCAGATGAAATATAAGAATCGACTAAGAGCGACTGTATTTCGTCTTTATGGTCGTTAGGATAAGCCGAAGCGTATGCTTGTAGTACATTGGGGACACTCTCGTAAGGGTTACCGATTTCATAACTGAGGCGGGCGTAGTTCAGATGAGCATCTTTTTTAATTTGCTTATCGAAATCCATTTGAGAGGCATTGCGGAAAGCGTTAAGCGCCTCTTGTTTTTGGTTGGTTTTCAAATAGCATTCGGCTAAATGATAATACGCATTTTGAGCGACGCTATCGTTTCCGCCTACGATTTTGTTGAACTGCTCGATAGCTGCTTTATAATCGTTATTTTTGTAATAAGCGTACCCCATATAGTAATAATCGGTATTGGAGAACCTACCTTTTTTACCTTTATAGTTTTGTAAGTAAGGGATTGCTTCTTTGTATTTCTTGAGGTTGAAGTAGCTTTCGCCTATAATCTTATTGAGCTCAGATACTTCTTGAGCATTTTTGGTTTTAGCGAGCTGTTTCTGTCCTTCGGTGATAGCTTCTTGATAAAGAGCTTGTTTGAAGTACATATTGGCTTGGAAGTAAGACACGTTTTTGGTGAGTGAAGCATCTTCTTCTTGAACCTCACGGAAGTAGCTTTCAGCCTTAGAATAATCGTCTTTATCATAGGCGATATATCCTAAGTAATACTTGGCATTGGCACCGTATTCTTTGGTGTTTTGTACCGACTCGAAATAAGGTTTAGATTCGGCTTGTTTGCCGGTTTGGAAGAGGCAAAAACCTTTTTGGAAGTTGTATTTAGCTTTATCGCTACTGCTTATGCTTTGGTCGTCGATAGCTTCGTACCAAGCGAGCGCATCTTCGTAGTTGCCCTGCTGATAATAGATGTTAGCCATTTGCAAATAGGCTTCGGAGCTCAGAGGAGAGTCGGGGTGATTGACGATAAAGTTATTCACCAGCGCATCGGCTCCGTCTTGATTGAGGATAGCGGCAATAGTGGCTACGTAATATTCACTTTGGGTTTGAATAGCTCTATCGGGATTGGAGGTTTGTTCTTTTCGGAACAAGTTCTGTGCAGGCTGATAGAGCTTGCGATTGTAGAGTTCCACTGCCTTTTGGTATTGGCTTTGTGGATGGGTAATCATTTCAGTTTCTTGTGCCCATAACAGAGGGCTAAACGCCATCAGTGAGAGCACTGAAAAAAGTGTTTTTTTCATAATGTTTTAATAATTAGATGTTAGGATATGAGGAATAGATGGGGCAAAGATAAGAAATAATTATGAAATACGAATAAAAAGAGGAGAAATATTTGTGTGAAGGGGAAGCAGGCCTTAGGCCATAGGCCATAGGCAATAGGAGGGAGAAGCGACAAGCGGGAGGAAAATGAGAAAATGAGAGAATGAGGAAATGAGGAAATGAGGAAATAGAGATTGTCAGTTTATTCAACTTTGGCAAAGTTTTAAACTTTGCCAAAGTTTGAGATGAAAAAGCGATGTGTTAGGGCTGTTAGGAGCGCTCGAAAGGAAACGGAGAAGTTCGGAAGAAGAGAGGGAGAGATTTTGGTGAAAAAAGGCTGTAAGATGGGTGGGGTTAGCTTATAGAGAGCTTATAGGAAGCTTATACGAATCTTGGACGATTGGTATAGGAAGGGTATATAAATAATTGGCTTATAGTATGATACAGCGATGCAAAAAATGGCAAAAAGAGGGTTTCGAGGCGAAAGAAAAAGGAATAGGTGATAGGTCTTAGGCCATAGGCACTAGGGGGAGTGTGACGGAAAAAAAGAAGTAATGACGAATGAACGAGAGGCGAATGACGAGGAGCGAGTGACGAAAAAGGGGGAATGTAGTGATGGAAAAGGGAAGAGAAATTAGAGAATTAGCAAATTTGGAAATTAGTAAATTTGGAAATTAGTAAATTAACGTGAGTTCGACGTAAGAAAAGTGTAGCTTGCGCTACAGAAATCTTACAAATCTTTTAAAAAATCAAACAAATAGGCAACAAATTGCCTAAAAATCTCGCACAGATTACACGGATTGCACGGATAGTCTTTCATTTGACAATTGACAATTGATAATTGACAAAGGTGATGGGCACGAATTGGCAACTGCGTTGCTGGATTTCACAGATTACAATATAAACACAACTGTAAATCAGTATTGATATATATAGAACTGACGTTAAATTAGTATGGGTTGTTGGGGAAAAATGGAGAGGCTCGGGAGAAGTTCTGCGAAAGAGAGGGGCTGGAAGTTTAAACTTTGGCAAAGTGTGTGACGCAAAAGTGACTTTTCAGAAGGGTTGTTCGATTATAACGATGTAGTTTTAGGCTTTTTGCGAGATGATGTTTGTTAGGAAAATTGGTTATTGACAAAATATTCGTATCTTTGCCCCTTAAAAGTATTAGCTAATAAAAAGAAGAATGAACAGACAGGAAATAATAGACCTTACTACTCGTATTTTTGTTGAGGAATTTGAAGTAGAAGGCAGTGTGATTGCCCCTGAGGCAAACTTCCGCGAATCGTTAGGATTAGATAGCCTTGATTATGTGGATTTGGTGGTGCTGATTGAACAAGAATTTGGTGTGAAATTGGTAGAAGCCGATTTTAAGCCTATCGTAACCTTCAACGACTTTTATACTACCTTAGAAAATAAAGTGAATGCACGCTAACGAACAAGCCAAAACGAAATGGCAAGGCAAGTCTAAGGGTACCGTATTAGGCTATAGTATCTTTGTGTGGCTGATGAAACACTTGGGTATTTATGCTGCTTATGCTTTGCTCATCTTTGTAGCGTTCTACTACTTTTTGTTTGAGTGGCGCTCCAATGGCTATATGTATTACTATTTCCGTCACCGCTTGGGCTATTCACCTCTCAAAGCGGTAGTGAACTTGTACTTAAATTATTTTACTTTCGGGCAAACTATTATTGATAAGATTGCTATCTTGGCAGGCTTGGAAGAGAAATTTACTTATGAGTTTGATGGAGTAGAAAGCTTACATAAACTATTAGACGAACAACAGAGCGGAATACTTATTTCCGCACACATAGGCAACTTTGAAATTGCTGAACCTTTTTTCAGGAAAATAGATATTGATTTGAAGATAAGCACCGTAACTACCGATATGGAACACTCGGTAATCAAGGAGTATTTGGAGTCGATATCTAAAAATAAACCCTCGAATCAGTTTATCTATGTGAAAGAAGATATGTCGCATATCTTCAAAATCAACGATGCTATTGGCGATAACAAGATAGTATGTTTTACGGGAGACCGATATTTTGAAGGGGTGCGTTCGCTCAAAGGAACGCTGTTGGGCGCAGAAGCTACCTTTCCCGCAGGTCCTTTTTTTATAGCCTCGCGCTTGAAAGTGCCAGTGCTTTTCGTTTATGTGATGAAGGAAAGTAGGTTGCATTACCACTTGTATGCCCAAGTAGCTGAGGTGAAAAGTCGCGATGCCCAAGCGCTACTCGATGCTTATACCGAGAATATGGAGCAGATGCTACGAAAGTATCCGCTACAATGGTTTAATTATTTCAACTTTTGGGATGAACAATGAAACGCGTATTGGTAGTATATTACACCCAATCGGGGCAACTCAAAGAGATTATTGATAGTGTACTATCCCCACTCACGGAGGTAACTATCGACTTTTTGCCTATTGATACGGCAGAACCTTTTCCTTTTCCGTGGACAGATGAGGCGTTTTTTGGAGCTTTCCCAGAGTCGTATTTGCAAATTCCCCAGCTCTTAAAGCCTTTTGAATTGGTGCATACCGATTACGATTTGGTGATATTAGGCTACCAAGTGTGGTATTTGTCGCCTTCTATTCCGTTTAATTCCTTTTTGCAGAGTGAAGCAGGTAAGCAACTGTTACAAGGCAAACCCGTCATTACCATTTCGGGCACTCGCAATATGTGGGTAATGGCGCACCAGAAAGTAAAAAAACTCTTAACTGAGTGTGGGGCGCGCTTAGTGGGCAATATTGCCCTTACCGATAGGCACCACAATCATATCAGCGTGATTACCATTGTACAGTGGCTCTTTTCGGGCGACAAGAACAAACGCTATCTCGGTGTGTTCCCCAAAGCGGGCGTTGCCGATAAAGACATACAAGGCGCGAGCGTATACGGCACGCTCATTGCCCCTCACCTGCAAACCGGTGATTACACAGGACTGCAACAAGCAATAGTAGCCCACGGAGGCGTGCATTATAAGCGTTTTCTCCTTTCCGCAGAGAAGAAAGGCAATCGCCTTTTCGGCATTTGGGCAAAGATGATTTACGGCAGTAAGAAACGTAAATTCCTACTGAAATGCTTCCGCATCTATTTGTATATCGCTATCTGGGTACTGATGCCCATAGTATGGTTGCTATACTGGCTCACCTACCCTCTGTTCTTTTGGAAAGTAGAGAGAGAGGTGAAACAATTGATAATTGAGAATTGACAATTGATAATTAGGGTAGTATTGTAAACTCTGCCAAAGTTTCAACCTTTGCCAAAGTAAAATTATCGTCAGTAATCAAAACGAATGATAGGTTGGGAGTAGATACACAAACTTAACACATTAAAAATAGAAATCACTAATATCAGAGAGTTACCTGTTACCTAAATATGAATGTCTATATAACAAAAGCAAGTAAATATTTACCTAACAAACCCATTGGCAATGAGCAAATGGAGACTTTCTTAGGTCTCATAAACCAAAATGCCTCTAAAGCCCGGCGCCTCGTGCTCCGCAACAATGGTATTCTCACCCGTTACTATGCCCTTGATGAGCAAGGTAACCCTACACATAACAATGCCCAGCTTACGGCTTTGGCAATACAAAACCTATTGGACGGCGAAGTGCCTTGGGATACTATCGAGGTGCTCTCTTGCGGTACCTCTACCCCCGATGTGCTTTTGCCCTCGCACACTGCTATGGTACACGGACTCTTGGGCGGACACTCGGTAGAACTGAATGCCTCTTCAGGGGTGTGTAACTCAGGAATGAATGCCCTCAAATTTGGGTACTTATCAGTAAAGGCGGGCAATAGTGTGAATGCAGTATGCACGGGCTCTGAACGTGTATCAGTGTGGTTGCGTGCCGATAAATACGAAAATGAAGTACAACTCTTAGCCGAATTGGAGGCACACCCTGCGATTGCCTTTAAAAAAGATTTCTTGCGCTTTATGCTCTCCGATGGGGCAGGGGCTTTTCTGTTAGAAAACAAACCGCGTGAAGGTGCTTTGCAAATAGAGTGGATGGACGCCTATTCGTATGCTCACGAGCTCGAAGCGTGTATGTATGCCGGTGGCGACAAGCTCCCCGATGGCAACCTCAAGGCTTGGAGTGAATATCCTGCAGAAGCGTGGCTTAGTGAATCTATCTTTGCTATCAAGCAAGATGTGAAACTGCTCAATGAGAATATTTTGCTAAAAGGCGCTGAGAGTATGCGTGCTACCTTAGATAAACACCAACTATCGGCAGATGATATTACCTATTTCTTGCCTCATATCTCGTCTTGTTATTTCAAAGAACGCTTGTATGAAGCTCTCAAAACAGTAGGTATCGACCTTCCGTTAGAACGTTGGTTTATCAACCTCCCCGAAGTAGGCAATGTAGGCTCTGCTTCCGCTTATTTGATGTTAGAAGCCTTGATGCACTCAGGGAAACTCAAAGCGGGCGATACCGTGTTGCTATCAGTGCCTGAGAGTGGTAGATTCTCCTATTCTTATGCTTTCTTAAAGGTTGTTTAACTATGGTTTTACCAATTACAGATAAAAATAAAATTCTTACTCTTATACCCCAGCGCAATCCCATTGTAATGGTAGATGCTCTTTGGGAGTATACCCCCACTGAGGGAGTGGCAGGGCTCACCATTGTCCCCAGCAACCTCTTTGTACAGCAAGAGACATTCTTAGAAAGCGGACTCATAGAGCACATTGCCCAAAGCATCGCCTTGCACAAAGGCTATTACTACTATCTCAACGGAAAACCTGCTCCTATGGGGTATATAGGAGCGATTAAAAACATAGAGATACAATCGTTACCCAAAGTAGGCGATACGCTTAAAACACACATCACCATTCTCCAAGAGTTTATGGATGTAACCCTCGTAACAATGCAAACCTTTATAGGAGATACCCTCATCGCCCAAGGCGAAATGAAAACTGTACTTGCCCCTAACCCCTGAATCCTGACACCTGAATATGAACATATCAATCCACAAATACCTCCCCCACCGTCCGCCGATGCAAATGGTAGATACCATTACCGACATCAGTAATACACACGTAGTTACTGAGTTTGAGGTGAAGCCTACTTGCATATTTGTGGAAGAGGGGAAGTTTGCCGAAGTAGGACTCATTGAGAATATGGCACAAACCTGTTCGGCAATTATGGGGCAGTTTCTCTTTGGTATAGAAGACACATCGAACTATGTGATTGGTTACATCAGTGCGATTAAGAAATTGGAACTCTTCGCCTTGCCTAAGGTACAAGAGATGGTGCGCACCGAAGCTGAATTGCTTTCTCGTTTCGATACCGATGAGTATTATATCTGCTCGATGCGCTGTAATGCCTTTGTAGGAGATATTCTTATGGCAACTGCTGAAATGAACTTAGTAATTAAAAATCTAACGGAATGAAAGAAACCGAACTACCTCAGGAAAAAGGTGCCTTACAGGACTTTACAGAACTGTGCTATGTAACCGATGACGAAGGTAACTACACCACCCTATCCAGTTCGGGATGGGAGGTGAAGAGCATTGCCTTAGAAGCCTCGCTCAGCCGTTTGCAAGAGCAGATTGACGAAGCAAAAGCCGATGTGCTTGCAGGACGCAAAAGCCCCATAGTGTATTATATGCTCCTCAACCGTATGGATTGGGCAGTCCTTGCCGATGCAATGCACCGCTGGCAATGGGTTATCAAGCGTCACGCCAAACCTTCGGTATTCAAAAAACTATCTTCTAAAACGCTACAAAAATATGCTGAGGTGTTCGGCATCACTGTGGAAGAACTGTGCGAGTTAAGCAAATAAAAGTCCTTTACTCATTTAGAGTAAAGGACTTTGTTCTATTACTTTTCATACTGTAATAGACTGTTTGGCTTACGCTATTTCACGTAATTTATTGTTTGGTATAGCTTCCTTCAACACGACCATTATGAGTTACTCTTATCTTCTTATCTCCTTCTTTTTCGAATACAAAAACTTGTTCAGAGGAACCTATTTTATAGCTAACCTTATAAGTATTATTTGTTTTCAGGTCTTTTATATTAGTAACCGGCAGATTCTTTTCCTTAAAACAGTTGGTATTACCTAAGGTTATTTGGCAAAAGTCATCGGTTTTAAAGGCATAACCGAACTGCTTGTTGTTGGTTGTCCAAGAGCCTTGAATCCACTTTGGAGGCATAAATCTTGCCGTAGAGATGTCCCCTCCTTCTGTACCATTGTTGTCGTCTTTTCCGCAAGCAAACATTCCTACAAAGGCTACTAATAATAGAATTGCTTTTTTCATCGTTTATTACTTTTTTAAATTATTATTGGTGTAAATACACAACTACTCTTTTTAATTACAAACCTTTCGCTAATTTCTCTCTCATATAAATAGCTACTTCCTCCGTCGATAGTTTTCGCAACTGCTCAGGTTGGTAAGCCTTATACTGAGGAGTGACCAATAAAGGCTCTGACAGCAGGCTACGCTTTTGCTTATTCTTCTGCAAATAACTCTTCAATTCCGATAAAGAAGGAAAGATTTTATATTGTTTTTTGCCTTTAATATCTTCTATTTCGTAAATACCGCAGGCTTGCTCCCATATTACCTCAGCAGCACGCAAATATAAGGTAGCAATAGCAAGAGTTTTAAAAGGGAAGAGAGCACGGAACTTCCCCTTATCATCTACATCAGCACAGATACATCTGCCACAAGTACTACAAATATACTGCCTGTGGTGTAGCAAGCACTCTTTGGGGTTTAACAAAGGCGTGATGCGACTATCTATCGCATAACACTCAGGACAAGCTTCTTTCATTGTGCTATTATTTTAAAATCCGATATAAACTGCTTATATAGCTCACGCCATTTCAAGTAATTGACTAATTTCCTCAGCGTGTGTACGACAGTAGTACATCACAAAAGCAATGTAAGGCACAAAGAGAACGATGCTCCACAGTAAACCCTGTGCAAACGCTTTGTAATCACCAATGCGATAGAGCACATAGCCTGCCCAAATTAGGTTGAGTGTCATTGTAATATGTGACATTTGAGCAAAGATGTTAGCACCACTCCACGTAAAAGTAAAGAGCCCCATCGTACCAAAATAGTACATTGGCAGGAAGGCAAGCGGAAGCCAAACAGTCTTTTTAGTCACCCAAAAGACGATAAGGCAACCTAAATACACCAAGCTACTAGGAGAACAAGCGTTGTAAGCCAACCATTGCACAAAGTTTACTTTCAGAGTAAAAAAGAAGTAACCACTCCCTGAAAGCGTAAGCAATAATAAGACAATCGCCAAAGCGATACCTGTGATTTTTTCTGTTTTTGTAAGATTCATAATGTTAGAAATTAGAAGTTAGGAAATTGCCCGTGCAGTTTGCACTGGGATATATATCTCAGTTTTCAGTTTTTCTTCGGGGGTACGACGGCAGTCATTGAGGTATTTTTCGAACATAGGCTCATCGCGCACTTCGTATTCACTATCTACCACCCAGCGCATAGCAGCATCGTAGACGGCTGAGAGCTGAGTATAACTACCCTGATAAAAAAAGATTGCATATTTGCCTCCTGCTAAAGTTTTGCAACTCACTTCACCTGAGGGTTTAGCCGGCTTGTGAATAGCCAAACTCACCTCGGAACGTTGCAAAGAGGCTTCGGTAATTTTAGGGTCGTCATACGAAACACATATCGATTCAATGCCTTTGGTAAAGAGTTTTTGCGATTTTACAACACCCCACAATTGTTCGTAAGCTTTGTTGTAGTTAAGTGTACCATATTCTCCTGTAAGAGCTACGTAAATAAGACTTTTGGGCTCAAGCTCTACTATCTTTGGAGCTTTAAGCACTACTTCTGGATTGTTTATTTCTTTCTTCATAATATAAATATCTCTGTTCGTTCTATACTGAGTAGGCGTAATACCATATTGATTTTTAAACGCTTTGGAAAGAGAGGCGGGCGTTTCATACCCTATATTAAAAGCTATTTCTTCTACCGAAAGCGTTGAATAGCGTAACAGCTGAGCTGCCGTTTCTATGCGCAAACGAGCAATAAAGGCAATGGGCGATTCTCCTTTAAGCGCTTTAAAGATGCGACAAAAATGAAAATCAGATAAGTTAGCCACATTGGCGAGTGTTTTTATCTTTATAGAAGTATCGAGATGACCATTGATGTATTCCGCCACTTTGTTGATACGCTGAGTGTAATCGTTACGAGTAATGGATTTCATACAGATTTATTTTGAATTTCTGTGGCAAAGATACGGCACTTTCCCAAAGTAGTCTTTTCCTATCTTGCTAATTTCACTCTATAAGTTCATCTTTCCGTCGCCACATTCTCCCTTTTTCGCCACTCGCTCCTCGTCATTCGCCTCTCGTTCATTCGTCATTACTTCCCTTTTCCGTCACACTCCCCCTAGTGCCTAAGGCCTAAGGCCTAGTGCCTCTTCCTCTTTCTTTCGCCTCGAAACCCCGTTTTTAACATTTTTAGCGCTGTTGTATCATACTATAAGCCAATCATTTACATACCCTTTCTATACCAATCGTCCAAGATTCGTATAAGCTTCCTATAAGCTCTCTATAAGCTAACCCCACCCTCCTTACACCCTTTTTTCACCAAAAACCCTCCCTCCCTTCTTCCGAATGACTCCGTTTCCTTCCGAATCCCCATAACAGCCCTAACACATCGCTTTTGCGTCACACACTTTGCCAAAGTTTAAACCTCCAGCCTCTCTCTTTCCCAGAACTTCTTCTGAGCCTCTCCATTTTTCGCCATCAACCCATACTAATTTAACGTCAGTTTTATATATATCAATACTGATTTACAGTTGTGTTTATATTGTAATCTGTGAAATCCAGCAACGCAGTTGCCAATTCGTGCCCATCACATTTGTCAATTATCAATTGTCAATTGAAAAACTTTCCGTGCAATCCGTGTAATCTATACGAGACTTTCAGGCAACTTGTTGCCTATTTGTTTGATTTTTTTAAAGATTTGTAAGATTTCTGTAGCGCAAGCTACACTTTTCTTACGTCGAACTCACGTTAATTTACTAATTTCCAAATTTCCTCATTTTCTCATTCTCACATTCTCTAATTTTTTTCCCTGCCCGTGCGGCTCGCACCTCATTTTCTTATTGTGATATTTGTAACACCCTATTAGTTATTTTGTAACAAAAGTAGTGCTTTTCTACCCGAATAATTTTGCATAAAAACAGTGTATAGAGGTCATTTCTTTGCGTTTTCGTCAAAGAAATGCCTATTTTATTGCAAAAAACGCAAAGAAATCGCGTTTTTATGATTTTTTTCTCATCTATTTTTCGCAAACAATATGAGTAAATTTGTTAAAGATAAATTTGGAACTTACCAGAAAACTTTTCTACCTTTGCATCAGTTTATAAAATAATGTTATAGAGATGAGATTAAACAAAGTATCTTTCGCACTATTTTTAATGCTAATAGTGCAAGGCTTCTCGTGGGCGCAGGAACGAGAAGTGACAGGAACAGTAAAAGATGAAGCAGGCACTCCTTTGCCTGTAGTAACTGTGGTTGTAAAAGGCACTTCTTACGGAGTAGCCACCGATTTCAATGGAAACTATAGTATTAAAGTGCCTAACGACAAAGCGGTGTTAGTCTTTTCGCAAATAGGTATGAAAACCTTAGAAAAGGCGGTAGGCAAAGCCCGTAGTATTAATGTGATTCTTCGAGAAGAAGCCCAAGAGCTCACCGAAGTAGTGGTTACGGGTGTTGGGGTAGCTACCGATAAGCGCAAAGTAGCGATTTCAGTAGACGCCGTTTCTGAGAAAAGCCTCAAACGTACACCCGTAAAAAGCATAGACGATGCCCTTAGCGGTAAGATTGCAGGAGCTCAAATCCAATCTACTTCAGGGCAACCAGGGCAGCAAGCTAATATCATCTTGCGTGGTATCAACTCTTTGAGTACTACCCAACCGATGGTGATTGTAGATGGAGTAGAAGTAAATACAAGCAACTATGCTTTAACATCAGGTAGCAGTGCTGTTTCTTCTCGTTTAGCCGATTTAGACCTTTCTAATATAGAACGTGTAGAAGTGATACAAGGAGCTGCTGCAGCAACTATTTATGGAGCACAAGGAGCTAATGGGGTAATCCAGATCTTTACCAAAAAGGGTAAAAAAGGAGAACGCACAGAAATAACTTATAATTCTTCTCTCAGTGTAGATGAAGCTCTTACAGGAAATCTTTCGTTTGCACAAAAACACCCTTATAAAACTGATAAAGAGGGTTATATAATTGATGGGCAAAATAAAAGACCCATAAAGGTAGATCCAGAGACTGGATATTGGACAAAACCAGATCCTACTATTAAGGACACAACAGCTAATATCTATTCATACAAAGAGAAAACATACGATCATTTAAAACAGTACTACAAAACTGCTTATACTACCCAACATTCTGTAAATATTACAGGAGCTGCTGGGAATGTAGATTATGCCATAGGAGCTTCTTTGTTAGATCAAACCAGCCCTGTGAATGGTAGTTATAAAAAGAAAAATCTATCAGCTAATGTAGGAGCAGAGGTGTTTAAGGGGCTTACTCTTCGTTCTAATACACAGCTTATCAATAGTAAAAATACTACAGCTGGAGTAAATGGTAGAAGTAGTATTTACTCTGGTGTCGGCGGTGCTTTAGGAACTCCTGCTTATGTAGATTTACACTTTAGAGATACAGCAGGAAAATCTCCTGTACATTACGATCCTGACTCTAATGAAGTATCGCCTTTTTATATTTATGAAAATCAAAGCAATTTAGCGGAAAATAATCGTGTAATACAGAGTATAAATGCTAACTACAAGTTTAGCAAAAACTTAGACTTTGATTACAAATATGGTTATGACCATACTCGTTACGATAATAGTGAATTTATTAAAAATCAAAAGAACACCAATACACCTGGTTCAGGAATCTCTCCTTTAGCAGGGCAACTTACCGAACGTTTTATTCGTCATACCCTTCAAAACTCCTTATTAAGTGCTTATTTACGTCTTGATTTTCAAAGAGATTTAAAATGGAAATTACCCATCCAATCTACAACTCAGTTATCTTATGATTGGCGTAAGGATAATTATTATCGTCTTACAGCTACAGGTTCAGGTTATGGGGTAAATCCTCCTTTTACGATTTCCTCAGCCAACACTTCAACCTCTAGTGATTTTGAACAAGAGTTTGTAACTTTTGGTTATTTGGTGAACCAAAAATTTGATTACGCAAATCTTTTTGGAGTATCCGTAGGGGTACGTTCCGACTTTTCGTCTGCTTTTGGTGAAGGAGGTAAACCATTTACTTTCCCTCGTGCGGATGCGTATTTCCGTATAGCCGATTTACTTAAATTAGAAAAAGTTACAGAATTGAAACTTCGCGGGGCTTATGGTGAAGCGGGTATCCAACCTGATGCTTACGACCGTTTGATTACTCTTTCTAATGATAAGTTAGGCGATAAGGGATATTATTACCTGCCTACTACGGCTCGTAACCCTGAGTTGGAAGTACAAAAAAGTAAAGAGTTAGAAGTAGGCTTAGACTATGGATTCCGTCTCGGAGAAGGTTGGTTCCATCGTCTCAGCGGAAATGTAGTGTATTGGGATCGTAAATCGTTCGGAACAATTTATAATATCGAAACACCTCCTTCCTTAGGAGCTCAAGAACTTACTACCAATGCTATCGACTTATCCAGCAACGGAATCCAAGCTTCTTTGGATTTGGGACTGTTTAGCAACGATAAAGTAGATTGGACTTTTAGTGCACGCTTTAGCAAAGGAGAAACGGTAGTCGATAAAATTTCTAACGGCAAACGTATTGTAGTAGGTATAACAGGTGGAGGGCAAAGTACTCTCAATGAAGGTGAACGCGTAGGTACTTTCTTTGGGTACAAGCCACTCAGCTCACTTACTCAAACTAATTCTAAAGGTGAACGTTATATCGTTGATGCTGATTTGAACAATTATCAATTGGTAAACGGAATGGTAGTAAATAAACAAAGCAAAGAAGTAATATTTAGTACTGAACAGGAAAAAATGGGCGATGCTACTCCTGATTTTACAATGTCGTTCTTTAATGATATTACCTTTGCCAAAAAATTGACCTTTTCTGTGCAAGTAGATTGGACAAAAGGAGGTGATATTTACAATGGTACAAAACAACGTATGTATTTCAATAGAACGCACGGTGACCTTGATACACCTATACCTGTAGATAAGAATTTACCCTATACAAACTATTATGTATCTTTGTATAACAAGGGACAAGCCACTTCTTATTTTATAGAAGATGGTTCGTATGTAAGAGTGCGCAATGTCTCTCTTTCTTATGATATGACCGATATCCTAAAAGAAACCTTTATCAAAGGATTGACACTTACCGCCTCAGTAAGAAACTTGCTTACCTTTACTAACTATTCAGGTTTAGACCCTGAAGCCGTAGGGGTATCACTCAACAATCCGCTCTATCGTGGTATCGATTTGTACACTTTTCCTAATATGCGCACTGTTACGATGGCACTTAATGTTAGATTTTAACCCTTAATACCGAAATACGATGAAAAAGATATATATAATAATCACTATAGTAGCCTTACTATCTATTGCTTGTAGTAAGGACTCTCTTAAACTACAGAATCCTAATGAACCTGGTTTGGAAAATCTTGAAACAGAAGAAGGTATACAGAAATTTGCTTTAGGAGTATATGCTCCAATGAAAGGAGGGGTTAATTATTACGCTTGGTTTGCGCTTACCCTTCATAATTTGATGGGAGATGCCACAACTGCTGTCGCTCTTAATTTTGGATTCTGTTATAGTAACCAAATATTTAGCATTACACGTCCCGATGGCTCTGTTATTAAATCTTCTTTGTTAGGAGGAAAAACTCAAGGAGCTGTGTTGAAACAATTAAATATCAGAGAAAATGGGAATGAAAATGCTTTCAATAATGAATGGATGGCTATGTATGGTGTATTAGGACATTGTAATTTAGCTCTTAAACTCCTTGATAATAATGAGGTGGTCTTTAGAGATAACGCTGAGGTAAAGAAAAAAACCTACCAAGCTTGGTTCTTATGGTGGAAAGCCTTTGCTTACTCTCGTATTGGATCTCTTTATGCAAAGGGAGTGATTACTAATGAATACAATGTGCTTAGCAGTAACTACCAATCACACGAAGCAATAATCACTGAAGCCAATCGTATCTTTGAACAAGCTAAAGCCATTTTAGCAACTATTCCAGAAAACGATACCACATATAGTGCATTGATAGATACTTTTATTCCTTCTCAGTTTAAAGAAGGCAATGGAGGAATTATAACTCCTCAAATGTTTATCCGCAATATCAATACCTATATGGCGCGTAACATTCTAGCAAACAAATACGCTTCAGACCTTACAGCTACTGATTTATCTCAAATAGAAACCTTAGTTAATAATGGTATCCAGCAAGGAGATAAGATTTTTATAATGCGATCTATGACACCTAGCAGTTTGTGTTTTGTAAGTGAAACCGCTTGGACTCCTTATAGGATTCTCGTAGGATGGGAATACCTTTCTGAGCGTTTAGTGCAAGATTTTAAGGCTGGGGATAATCGCTATACCCGAAATGTACTAAGAAGAAGTAGTGCTCTTTTTAACCCTCGAGATCGTGGTTATGGTATAGGTACTCGCTACACTCTTAAAAATGGAGGTGATTACGCAAGTACTAGTGCTGGTGTTGTAGAATTACCTTTTGCAGGTACTTATGAAGAAAACCAATTGATGCTCGCTGAAGTAAAAATCAGAAATAACAATATTGATGGTGGTCTAGCTCACATAGATGCAGTGCGTACTTACCAAAAAGCTGGACTTACAGCTGTGACAGGTACAGGCTTAACCAAGGAACAAGCTCTTGAAGAACTCCGCAAAGAACGCCGTATAGGCTTGTTCCTTAAAGGGACTTCTTTCTATGATGCACGCCGTTGGGGCATTCTCAAACCCGTAGCTCAAGGAGGAGGTCGTACCAATGCCAATGTAGTAGTCGCCGCCGATGGTACTACCGAGGCTTGTACTATAGACTATCAATATTTAGAGTGGTTTGATGTTCCTGCAAGTGAAACTGATTTTAACCCTCTACCCTAAGTAATCAATATTTATCATCAATATACTTGAGGCTGTTTATAAAATTATAAACAGCCTCTTTTGTATTTATATAAGAGTGATCTGATCCTTATAACTTATAATTCCCTCATAAAACTATCTAAAGGTTTTTAAAACTACCAAAGTCACACCTATGTTTATATTGTAATCTGTGAAATCCAGCGACGCAGTTGCCAATTTGTGCCCATCACATTTGTCAATTATCAATTGTCAATTGTCAAATTAAAGACTATCCGTGCAATCCGTGTAATCTGTGCGAGATTTTCAGGCAATTTGTTGCCTATTTGTTTGATTTTTTTAAAGATTTGTAAGGTTTCTGTAGCACAAGCTACACTTTTCTTACATCGGACTCACGTTAATTTATAATTTCCAAATTCTCTCATTTCCTTATTTCCTCATTGTGATATTTGTAACATTCTATTGGTTATTTTGTAACAAAAACACTGTTTTTTTACTGAAATAATTTTGCATAAAAACAGTGCATAATAGGCATTTCTTTGCGTTTTCATCAAAGAAATGCCTATTTTATTGCAAAAAACGCAAAGAAATCGCGTTTTTATGATTTTTTTTCTCATCTATTTTTTTACAAACAAAATGAGTAAATTTGTTAAGGGTAAATTTGGAACTTAACAGAAAACTTTTCTACCTTTGCACCAGTTTATAAAATAATGTTATAGAAGATGAGATTAAACAAAGTATCTTTCGCACTATTTTTAATACTAATAGTGCAAGGCTTCTCGTGGGCGCAGGAACGAGAAGTGACAGGAACAGTACGCGATGCTAGTGGAACTGAAATGATGGGCGTAGCTGTAGTAGTAAAAGGAGAACAACACGGTGTTCAAACCGACTTTAATGGTCGTTATAGCATCAAGGTTGCTCCAGGTAAGACCTTAGAGTTCTCATTCTTAGGAATGAAAACCCAAAATCGCAAAGTTGGTACTTCAGGTCGCATTGATGTAGTAATGCAAGAAGAAGCCCAAGTGATTGACGAGGTAATAGTAACAGGTTATATGCAAACTAAAAAGGATGCAGTCTCTGCCGGGGTAACGACTATTGGATCTGAAAACTTAAGTAAGTTAAATCCGTCTACTTCTGTGGATAATATGCTACAGGGGAAAGCTGTAGGGGTAGATGTTACTGCCTTAAATGGTAAACCAGGACAAACAGCCTATATGAAAGTGCGTGGTGCCGTATCCTTAAATGTAAAAGGAGGAGATAAATCGCAACCATTATATGTAGTAGATGGAGTATTTGTAGATAAAGACGATATGAATATACTAAACCCCAACGATATAGAATCGATGTCAGTATTGAAAGATGCGTCGGCAACTGCTCTCTACGGTTCGCGTGGGGCTAATGGAGTAGTATTGATTACTACCAAGCAAGGGAAAAAAGGACGTACAAAGTTCACCTATACAGCTCGTACAGGCTTTGGAGACAAAGCTCCAGATCCTTTTGAAATGATGAATGCTGAAGAAAAAATACGCTATGAAGAAGCTGTAGACCCAAATACTTATAGAAGAACAGCTGATAAGAAAGAGAGACTCATCAGTTATGACAATGATTGGAAAAAGAATATCTTGAAAACAACCTTTATTACTTCACATATGCTTTCGGCTTCAGGAGCATCAGAAGACACTAATTATTTTATATCAGGTGGTTGGGATAAAAATACAGGTATATTGAAATACTTAGATGGTTTTAATCGCTATACAGCTCGTTTAAATCTCAATACAAAGATGACTGATAAAGTGAAATTTGGTTTTACTTCGAGTTTGTCACAAACTAAAACAGACGAACCTCGTGATAGATATAACCAACAGAACCCCTTTGCGGCAATGTATTGGTACAATCCGTACGAAAATATATATGAAAGAGATGAAAATACAGGTCAGTTTATAAAAGATAAAAAAACAGGAGAGTACGTATATGAGGTGGGATCACAAGTACTATCTATCATAGAAGCTCTTCAAGCACAACCAGAAGAAGTAAAAACAACTCAGCTTTTAGCGAGTGCTTTTGCGAGTTATGATATAACTCCTGCACTTACTTTCACTACACGTTATTCGGCTAACTATAAACGTTACAAAAAAGAGTACTACGTTCAGCCAGGTTCTATATTAGACCAAATAACAGGAAGTAAGACAAACCCTGGATCCAAAGCCGATTCAGGAAGTGATAGGTATAATTATACTTGGCTCAACCAATTCACCTATTTAAAATCATTTGGCAAGCACAATGTTAATGCCACCTTATTCACTGAATATACTGATAATTATTATCACTCTTATTATTTGAATAGTAAAGGATATATGTCTAAGTTCTTAACGACCCAAGATAATGGGGCTAAGCCTGAAGATGTAGAAACTACAAAATCTGAAAGTGCGATGTTCTCAGTTGCGGCTGCTCTAAACTATGATTACAATGAAAAATATAGCCTTACAGGGTCAGTACGTAGAGATGGAGCTTCACGCTTTGGAAAAAACAATCGTTATGGAAACTTCTGGAGTGTAGGAGCTGGTTGGGATATTGCCAAAGAAGAGTTTATGAAAAGTGCCGAATGGCTTAATCGCGCTAAACTAACGGTATCATATGGTACCACTGGTAACTGGGATATTCCTGACTATGCTGCCAAAGGGTATTATCG
This sequence comes from Capnocytophaga sp. oral taxon 335 str. F0486, assembly GCF_000277665.1. NCBI lineage: Bacteria > Pseudomonadati > Bacteroidota > Flavobacteriia > Flavobacteriales > Flavobacteriaceae > Capnocytophaga > Capnocytophaga sp. oral taxon 335. The sequence continues at coordinate 45,532 of NZ_AKFR01000012.1, forward strand.
ATCAATTTCTTATGGAGATTTGCCAGCTGCTATATTCAAAAGTAGTATTGCCAATCCTAACCTCACTTGGGAAACACAAAAATCTTTTAATGTGGGAGCAGAATTGGCAGCTTTTAGCAATCGATTGTCAGTAACAGGTAGTTACTTTACCAATACTCGTGAAGACTTCTTGTTTGAAATACCTCACTCTTGGGAAGAAGGAGGCTATACCCAATACGTGAATACAGGTAATATGAAAAATTCAGGTATTGAGCTTTCGGTGAGTGGAGATGTGATAAAAACTCCTAATTTCAAATGGAATCTAGGAGCTAACATTACCTTTATGAGCTATAATATAGAAAGTTTAGGAGATGGCAGAGATGACTTAACTGTCGGTAATTCAAGTATGCTAAAAGTGGGTGAACTACCTTTTGTGTATTATATGAAACGTTATGCAGGAGTAGACCCCGCAAATGGTGATGCACTTTATTACCAAAAACTATACGATAGAAATGGCAATGAAACAGGCGAACTAAAAACAACTAATAATTACAAAGACGCTAGTCAGTTTGTATTGTCAGGAAAAAGTCCTTTTGCAAAACAATTTGGAGGGTTTAACACTTCTTTTGTCTATAAAGGAATAGATTTAAATGCTGATTTTTCATTTAAATTAGGTAACTATATTTACAACCAAGTTGCCCAAGATTTGCTCAGTGATGGGGCTAATGTAAATATGAATCAAAGAAAAGACGCCTTGGATTATTGGAAAAATCCAGGAGATAACAAATTACCACGCTTAGACGCAAGTTTCAATCAATCATCTGATAGATTTTTGCAAGATGGTTCTTATTTGCGATTCAGAACTCTATCACTCGGTTATACTTTCCCTAAAGATGCTGTAAATGGTTTAGGATTGCGTATCTTTGTACAAGGACAAAATTTGTACACTTGGACGAAATTTGAAGGAGACCCTGAAGTGTCCATTGGGGCTGCTGAATCACAATTACGAGCAGGTCAAGAGTTTATTTCAGGTGAAATATATCTATACTCTTACCCTACTTTACGCACTTTCTCAATGGGACTTGACTTAACTTTTTAATCGTATAACTATGAAAAAAATATATAAAAAATTAGGACTTTTATTATCACTTACCATATTATTTATGGCTTGTGATTTAGACCGTGAACCTTATGATGGGATAGAATCAGAAAAACTCTTCTCTACTGTCGAAGGAGCACAAACCGCCTTAAAAGGTGTATATACAAGTTTCCAAAATTATGGCTACTATCACAATAACGGAGGGCTTTTTATATGCCCAGATATCCTTTCGGACAATCTTACCTATAATCCTAAAGGTAGAGGAACTTTTCGTACCTTATACGAGATGCGCTACAATAAAACTGAGAATGGTTATAATCTCTATAAAAGAGGATACCTTCTTGTAAGTAGAGCCAACAACATTTTGGATAATCTCGATAACCTAAAACAGGCTACCGATGCTGTAAAAAATGCTATAAAAGGAGAAGCCTTAGCTCTTCGAGCTATTGGTCATTTTGATGTAGCACGCGTATATTGCAAAATCCCTACACAGTCAGCAGATGCTAAACAAAGTATGGGGATAGCTTACTTGAAGAGTTTTGACCCAGAAAGAAAACCTCGCCGTTATGGGACTACTGTGGATAATACCTATAAGGAAATTATATCCGATTTAGAAACAGCTCTTACCCTAATGGACGATACCAAAAAGGACGGTCAGCTAAATAAAACAGCGGTTAAAGCTATTCTTTCAAGAGTGTATCTCTATTATGGAAACTATCAGAAAGCAAAAGATTATGCTGATGCAGCTATAGCTGATGGTTCATTTAATATTGCTCCTCGTGACCAGTTTGCTAATGTATGGAAAGACGCTTATACTAAAAATGTACTTTTCCGTATTCTTTTTACTGAAAAAGATAGAATACAAATAGGATCTGCCTACGGTCAAAAAACAAATGGACAAAATAAAGCTGAATTTGTTTGTTCCTATGATTTATACCAATTGTATCAGAATACCGATATACGCAAATCAACTACTATTTCTACTGATACCTATGATTCTGGGTTATATAACACAATTTCTAAATATCTTGGTAGAGATGGAGGTAGTGCTAATATAGTAGATGGCAAATACATTCGTATAGAAGAAGTGTATCTCACACGAGCAGAAGCGAATTACAGATTAGGAAATACTGCTCAAGCCTTAACCGACCTCGATGCAGTGAGAGCACAACGCTATTCAGGATTTGTGAGCGGTAATGAATCAGGTACTGCTTTATTAGACGCAATACTATTGGAGCGCCGTTTAGAATTAGCATTTGAAGGCGATCGCTTCTTTACCTTGAAAAGACTTGGGCTCCCTATACAACGGAATGCAACTAAAGGTGCTCTTGCTGATGGTACAGGTACCCCTCCAGCAGCAAGATGGGTAACCCTTCCTGCAGGTGATTATCGTTGGCAATTACCTATCCCTGAAGAAGCATTTAATTCCAACTCTGCTTTAATAAAAAGTGAAGACCAGAACCCTGGTTATTATTAATAGAAATCTAAACTATCATATAATATACATTCGCTGCAATGCCTTTGGCATTGCAGCGAATGTTGTTATAATTTATACTACTTATTTAGCGTTGGCTATAAAACATCACTACTTTATCCCAGCCTATTGCGTTAAAGAAATTAGTTAGTCACTGCTTTACCAAAAGCCATTTAAAAGTTTTTAAAACTACCAAAGTCACGCCTATGTTTGTATTACAATCTGTATAAATCCAGTAACAAAGCTACTAATCCGTGCGCATCACATTTGTCAATTATCAATTATCAATTGTCAATTGAAAGACTATCCGTGTAATCTGTGTGTAGTCTGCGAGCTGGCATAGCAGAGTATGTGTGTATGTGTCTAAAGGTAGCTTGCTACCTATTTGTTTGATTTTTTTAAGATTTATAAAATTTCTGTAGCGTAAGCTACACTTTTCTTACATCGAACTCACGAGTTTAACAATCCGTACAGCTCACACCACGGGGATTTCATTTTCTCATTTTCTAATATACTAATTTTCTCATTCTTCTAATATGCTAATTTTCTAATTCCCTAATCTGCTAATCTGCAAATCACTTTCTTATCGCCAAACTTCTCAGCGAGCCATTGTTGCAATTTTTGGCGATCCACTTCTTTGGCTACCTCTTTGCCTTTTACAGTTTCTTTTTTAGGCGTGTAGAGCATCACCGTAGTGAGAGAAGAGTTGCCTTTTCCCGAAAAATCTGTCAGTTTTCCAAAATAAAAACTCTCAATATTAGGGAACAATACTTTTATTTCTTTAGCAAAAGTAGGGTCGGTATATTTGTATTGCGCCAACTCTTCTTTTAGCTGATTTATCTTTATGTCTTTATTAGAAAGCGACGCCTTGTTTTTGTTGATTTCCGATAGTATCTCTTTGTCAATATCCGACTCTTTTTGTCTGATGATGAGTTCGGTATTATGTAATTTGAAGTTTTTGAGGTTGCTTTGTAGTGTTTTTACTTCTTCATCGGTAAATTTCTTATCTAAAAAAGCCAATTCAATGGTTTTAGGCGAGGCATTGTAGTGTATTTTCTTGTAAATAATGGTATAACCGCTGTTTTCAAACTCGGCAGTGATATAATGAGCTACATTCTCGTGGAATTCCTTCTCTTTCAAAAGGCTATATGCCAAATACAAACTAGGGGTAACAATAAGGATTACCAATGTGGTGATAACAACGCGCAAACGCTTGTTGAGTGCCTCATTACCCGTGTTTTTAGGAGTGTATTTTAGGTATTTGATGATGAGGAAAGTAGCAATCCCAATGAAGAAACAGTTGATGCTATATAGATAGAAAGCTCCTAAAAAAAAACTAATATTGCCCGTAGCCAAGCCAAATCCAGCTGTACAAAGCGGTGGCATCAAAGCAGTAGCAATTGCCACCCCTGGTATAGGGTTCCCTCTGTCTTGACGGGTGAGGGAGATAGCTCCTACCAACCCACCTACAAAGGCGATAAGCACATCGTAAATGGTAGGAGAAGTACGTGCCAAAAGCTCTGACTGTACATCTTTAAACGGACTGATATAGAAGTAGATAAACGATACTATAAGACTCACCACAGTAGCGATGAGCAAACTCTTGCCAGTTTTCTTCAACAGGTCGAAATCGTAAGTAGCAAGCGCAAATCCTGCCCCCACGATAGGTCCCATCAAAGGAGAAATAAGCATCGCCCCAATGATTACAGCAGTAGAATTCACGTTTAACCCAATAGAAGCAATCAGGATAGCACAAGCCAAAATCCATAGATTAGCACCACGAAAAGAGATATTGCTAAGGATATCTTCAATTACTTTTTCCTTTTTCTCTTCCCCCTGATGTAAATTAAAAAGCTTTTTCAAAAAACTCATAATGTAAGATATTAGATGTTAGTTTTTAGTCATTAGTACAAACTACTAATGTTTTTTATGTGAAGTGCAAAGATAAGCATAATTTATCAATTAACCAATATGTCAATTTGTCGATTAGTGGCGCAAAACTATAAGATATTAAATGAAGTAGCAAATGTATTCGTCTGCTATTCAGTTTAATACCTATTATTGTTCGGTGTAGACCCACTGTAGACCCACTGTAGAGCCACTGTAGAGCCACTGTAGAGCCACTGTAGAGCCACTGTAGAGCCACTGTAGAGCCACTGTAGACCCACTGAAGGCTAACATATTAATTAGCACATTTGTAAATTTACTAATTTGCTATTTTTTCTTATCTTTGTACTTTCAAAACTTCTTCTATTATGACAAAGAACAAGAAGATAAATGTATGCATTTTTATTCTCGTTGCCCTCAGTTGTGGCTGGCTAGGCGTATGGGTAGATTCCCTTACGGGGGAAACAGCAGGCGATTTCAGCAATACCAGCAATGGTACTAAAGGAATGGGTATTTTTATAGCTGCCCCAGTGCTGACTTGGCTCGTGTTGCGCGCCTTTATGGGCGATGGTTGGCGCGATGCAGGACTGCGCCCACTTATCAAGAAAAACCTGCGGTGGTATGGGGTGGCTACGCTTATTTATCCTACGGTGATTGCCCTTACCCTGCTTATTGGAGAACTTTTTGGGTGGCTGAAAGTGCAAATCCATTGGACAAACTACTTCGCGGGTTTTGGTATTTTTGTATTAGCGGAATTTGTAAAGAATTTCTTTGAAGAATCGTCGTGGCGGGGGTACCTCACCGCTCGTTTGCTCAGTTTGAAGCTGAAAGATATATGGCTCTACCTCATTGTGGGGGTAGTGTGGTGTTCGTGGCATTGGCCTTACTTTTTCTACTTCATAAAACCCGAACGCCTATTTGCTTTATTTCCTTACGACAAAGTAACCTTTTGCCTGTTGGCATTAGTGAGCTGTACCTTGTGGACGGTAATGTATACCGAGATTTTCCGCCTTACGGGCTCTATCTGGCCTGGGGTGTGGATGCACGCTATTGAGGATACTACCATCTACAGCTTGATGTACGACAAGCATATTTTCATTGAAACGGGTAAAGATATACTCATTTCACCCGTTTCAGGGATTATTCCTTGTCTGTTGTATCTTGGTGTCGGTTTATGGTTACGCAAAATCAGAATTACCAAAGAGAAACAGTAGGAACTTATATACTACACAGGGATTATTATTGCCTGTCGAATCACAACTGCTGTGTGGCTCGCAATTTGCTAATTTAACGTCAGCTCGATATATGCAACATTAATTTGCAATTGTCTTTCTGTTACTATTCCGTGAAAATTCCTCAGCTTTAGTTGAGCAATTCGTGTAATCTGTGTGTAGTCTGCGAGATGGCATAGCAGAGTATGTGTCTAAAGGTAGCTTGCTACCTATTTGTTTGATTTTTTTTAAGATTTGTAAAATTTCTGTAGCGTAAGCTACACTTCTCTTACATCGAACTCACGAGTTTAACAATCCGTACAGCTCGCACGTGCTACGTTAACAGTTAAACAACAAAAAATCCCTTTCTCACAGAGAAAGGGATTTGCTATTATTTATTGTCCTGCATCGCAAACACCGATTTTAGTAGGGGGGTAGTGCGCGCCGCTATGTTCGTGCGTATTTCCTTCTCCTTATCTCCCACCTTCACAAATAACCCATTGATAGCCTGTTGGGTAACGTATTTAGTAAGGTTCGGTTCAACGGGCTTTACCAAAGGTATTTGGTTATACTTATTGATAATGTTCTCCCATACCTTATCGGCACCTACTTCACTAAGCGAGGCTTGCACTTTGGGAGCAAAAGCAGTCTCCAAAGAACTATAAGTGCTGTTTTTTAGGTAGGTAGTCGCTGCGGTATTGTCACCTTTTAAGATGTTCATCGCATCGGTAAAGGTCATATTTCGTATCGCCGATAAAAAGATAGGCTTCGCCTGGCTTACAGCATTTTCAGCTGCTTCGTTTAGTACTTTTAGCCCTTGGTCAGCCAAAGAACCTAACCCCACCGAACGCAAAGTTTTATCTACCTTCTGGAGTTCTTCGGGTAAGAGAATCCGTACTGCTTGGTCTTTAAAATAACCACCGTCTTTGCTCAGCAAATCCACCCCACTACTTACCCCCATTTCAAGGGCTTGTTTGAGTCCGCTGGCTACATTAAATCCGCTACCACCTTGGGTAGTGTTGCCCATAACTTGTTGCAATTCGTCGCAACTGTTCAGAGTAAAAGAGCCCATTGTTAAGAGCCCCAAAAGCATTACTTTTTTCATATATTTGTTTTATTAATTTTTAACTGTCTTTTTCTTATTTCATCTGTATAAGTAGCGTAAATAGTAGCAGAAAATTATTATTTACCTTTTATTTATTGAAAGGTATATACTGAAAATGCTCGCAAAAAGTATCGGGAAGGTAATCACAATGCCTATACCAAAAGAAAGAAAGCCTGCTAACACAAAAACACAACCCAAGAAGGTAATGATAAGGGCAGTGAAAGGTGCGAGCATTATTCTTCTATAACTCTCTCCCATAGCCTTGAAAAGAGGTTTGCTTTCCAAAATAATAATTGGGATAGTGAGTACAAATACTAACGAGATGATAGTGTTAAAGGCAAGTCCTAACGAGTACATTCCTACGGCAGAAAAGCCTACTAATATAAAAGTTTTAAGACACATTTGCAGAATAACGTGGCTTAAAATAGCACTTGTTTCAGGAGCGCGATAATAAGTGAATAGGTTGCCCAAAGTAGCGCGTTCCCCTTGGATTACCGTCGCGTAGTTCTTGTAAATACCTGCTGTAAAAGGGGTAATGATGCCATCTACAAGTAACGAGAAGAACCAAAATTTAATAACAAAACTCCGGCTACTGACTAAAGCGATGAGCTTTTCGGGGTTGCTTTGCAGAGCTATGATATTCTCTAAAGGCATTCCGAAGATAGTAGTAATAAGAGAAGCGTAAACTAAAAACACTACTGTAAATAAAATAAGAGAGCCCAAAAGGTGCACTCCGAAAGTACTTTGGTATAGTTTAAAAGTATTGCGCAATATGTTCAAAAATTTCATAGCAATAGGTTAAAAAGATTGGGTGAGCACAAAATTCCGACGAATGAGCTCTTCGTCCATTCCTGCAGCAAAATGTTCCTTATGGTATTTCAGGAGGTAAATATACCTCACATAACGCCTTACCTTATTATAAAACAGGGCTGTAGGTTCTACTTCCCCTGTGATATAAAGAGGCACTTGCTCAGTATCGATATCCAATTGTTCAATAGAGAAAAGAATGTAATACAAGAAGTCTTCAATGGTTTCATAACTGAACCTATTGAAGTAATACAGTTTTTTACCTCTAAACACTACAAAGTAAAAAGAGCCTACTTCGGCATAGATATACATTACTTCGAAAGCGTGCGAAGAGTAGTGTTTGAGGAACATACGTAGTAGTGAGGTAGCAAAGTGTTGGTAGTCGAACCTACCGTAATAAGAAAGTAGTGCGTTATTTACTATTGTGTTGGGCAAATAAGCATTCACCGTTTCAATAGATATGATTCTATCAATTTCCACGGTATAGGGTTCCGCCTCCGATACATCTATACTGTATTTGAGGTATTCCAGCATTTCGTCTTTTCCGCCGTAAAGAGACTGTGGGATAAAAGCAAAAGAAGGGGTATTGTGTAAAACCTTAATAGTATCGAAATCTTGGCGGAGGTCGTCTTCACTTTGTATCACAAAATAGATTTGCCTATCGATATCTTCTTTGCTCTTATAGCTGAAGTTGATAGGAAAATTATAAATAGCCTCTACACACAGGAGTACAGGGTTAAACACACAAAAAGAAAGTCCATCCAAGTTTATTTGAATGGACAATTCCTTAAAGTACGTTTTAAACTGATTATTGCTTTGCAATTTTTGCGTCATAAGAAGTTGGCCAGTTACCGTTTACAGTAAGCTCTTCGAGTGAACCTACTTTAATATTAGGACCTCTTACATCTTCTACCGATGTTTTTGCAATTTCTTTTTCTACTAAGTCTTCATCAAGACCTTGTAGCACCACTCTCTTAGGCACATACGCTTCAAAAACGGAAGATTTTACATTGTTCTTGTCGGTAATTTCTCCTGTTTTCATTATAAACTGACCAGGAATTTTACCTTTGATAGGAGGTAAATCGCGCAAATGCAAATAACGATTATCGTTTTTAAACAATGAATCTTTTACTGATACGTGTCCCAAAGTATCAATAACTACACCTTGGCGCATTACCGTAATTTTAAAAGTCTCATCGAAAGCATTCCAGCTTGTGTCGCGTTGTGAAGTAATAGTAAATTGTGCAGTTTCGATGAACTTAGTAAGCTCATCAAAATTATCGGCATATTTGCCGTTGAGTCTCAAATAAGCATCTTGCGCTGCACGGATATCTTTTAGTTTCTTAATTACCTCGGTGTAGCGTTCCTCCTTAATTTTTTTGAACTCAATAGGGCCTGTGATAGACCTGTAAATTAGGTAGCAAAATACTAAACCTAATGCCCAAAATGCAATAGTTACAATTTTTTTCATCGTTTTAATTCTATAAATTAATAATAACTTTCTTGACTGGTATTGCGCAAAACTACAATCTTTTTTTGAAACAAAAAAATTATTTTAACTTTTTTTTATAATTTTGCTCTCAGAACTGTTTTTATTATGAACGAAAAAGCCTTTTTTAGTGCCCTTATTAGTGCCTTTAAACACGAGCCTACTCCTTCGCAAGATGTTGCTTTACAAAAGATTACAGAATATCTATTCTCGGTGAATGCTTCTGATAAACTTTTTTTACTAAAAGGTTTTGCTGGAACTGGAAAAACTTCTATCACCAACTGTCTTATCCGTACTTTACCGCTCATAAACCACCAATCGGTGTTATTAGCACCTACCGGTAGGGCAGCCAAAGTGATGACCTATTTCACCCAAAGGCAGGCTTTCACTATTCACAAATATATTTATTACTCCAAAGCTGATGGTACTGATGTATCCTTCAAACTGCGTGCCAATAAGCTCCAAAATACTTTATTTATAGTAGATGAGGCTTCGATGATTGCTGATAAAGACTATCAACTCTTTGAGCGCCCTTCATTATTAAACGACTTAATGCGCTTTGTGTATTCTGGGAAAAACTGCAAACTATTACTTATAGGCGATACTGCGCAATTGCCTCCTGTTAATACCCTCGAAAGTCCTGCACTGAATATTCCTTATTTAGAATATCAGTTTCAAAAAGAAGTACTCACGGTTACGCTTACTGAGGTGGTACGCCAGCGACGGAAGTCGGGGATATTGCACAATGCTACCCGTTTGCGCAAACATATCTTTTCTTCGCTTGCTGAAAAACAGTTCGCTTTTAAGATAAATCATCACCCTGATATAATACGACTTACTGACGGGGCTGAAATACAAGACGCTATTAGTGAGGCGTATGACGATTATGGCTCAGAAGAAACTACGGTGATAGTGCGCTCCAACAAGCGTGCGGTGGCTTGGAACAACCAAATACGCAGGGTGATTTTAGACGTTGAAGACGAAATAGCTGCCGGAGACTTGCTAATGGTGGTTAAGAATAATTACTTTTGGTGTAAGGATAATTCGCAAGTGAGTTTTATTGCCAATGGTGATACTATAGAGGTATTACAACTTTATGACTTTACAGAAGCCTATGGTTTCCGCTTTGCTGAGGTATCGGCTCAGCTTATTGATTATCCCGAAATGCCTCCGTTTGATACGGTTATATTATTAGACACCTTAAACAGTGAAGCTCCTGCCTTATCACCGGCTCAAAGCAATCAACTTTATGAAGAAGTACTCGCTGATTACGCTGATGAACCTACGGCTTATAAAAGATATCAGAAAGTGAAAGAAAACCCTTATTTCAATGCTTTGCAGGTGAAGTTTTCGTATGCGATAACTTGCCATAAGAGTCAAGGAGGGCAATGGGACGCCGTGTTTGTGGAGAAACCTTACTTACCTGATGACACCATAGATGAAGGTTACTTGCGATGGCTTTATACGGCTATCACTCGTGCTAAAGAAAGGGTGTACTTGGTAGGGTTTAAAGACGAGGATTTTGGCTGAGAATTAAGAGTTGAAGAAAGATGAGTTTTTTGAGTGACTTCAACTTTGGCAATAATTAGTTTCTTACTCTTCCAAAAGGAGCAAGAGCTAATGCCTGAGCTAACGAAAGGCAAGTGCTGAACATCAGTCCGCCCCAGAAGCCGTGTACTACAAAGCCACCTACTAATTTGCTTGCCAGGAGCACAATTACAGTGTTGATGATAAATAAAAAGAGCCCAAAAGTCATAAAGGTAATAGGGAAGGCAATGAACTCTAATATAGGGCGTACAATACCATTGAGAAGTGAGAGCACAAAGGCTACCACGAGGGCTGTAAAGAAGTTCTCGATATGAGCACCTACATTTAGGTAGCCCAATACAAAAACAAGGGTTGCAGAGATGAATAAGCTTATAAAGTATCGCATAAGAAATGTATGGTTTTATTGTAAAATTCAGTAGGGTTTTGAGCGTGTAACCAGTGCCCTGCCTTGCTCACTGTATCGATAATAGCGTGCGGAAAGTGAGTGCGAATAAGGGCTTCGTCTTCGGGCATCACATACTCAGAATACTCTCCTTTTAAGAAGAGTGTTTTACCTTCGAACACATTGCTATCGGGGAGTTCAGCACCTATCTCGCTTTCATTCTCAATTAAAGCAGGGAGATTCAGGCGCAAGCCCAATCGGTCTTTGGTTTCCCAATAAAGGTTTTTAAGTAGGAACTGTCGCACCCCTATATCGCTTACATAAGCCGAAAGAGCTTTATCGGCTTCGGTACGTGAATGTATCACATCGAAATTTAAGGACGCTAAACCTTGTAAACAAGCTCCGTGATGCTCAGGAAAGAATTTAGGCGACATATCAGCAACGATGAGAGAAAGCACTCTATCGGGGTGTTCGGTAGCGAAAAGCATTGCTGTTTTGCCTCCCATAGAATGCCCCATCAGGTGAAAGACTTTTAATCCGTGAGCGTCAGCATATGCAAGCAAATCTTGTGCCATTAGAGGATAGCTGAAATCGGGGCTGTGAAAACTACGACCGTGATTGCGTTGGTCTACTAAATGTACTTGAAAGCCCGCTTCGGCATATTTGAGCCCCAAAGTACGCCAGTTATCTGACATACCCAAAAAGCCGTGCAGGATAATGAAGGGAGTGCCTTCGCCTATAATTTGAGAATGTAACATCATAGTTATTTAGTAAGATAATTTAAAAGTTGTTAGGGACTTTCCACTCTTCTATAATTCCTTTTTCAATAGCTTTTTGCACTAATGATTTTGCTACTGCGGGATACCAAGAGCCTGCCTCAGGATCGCCATTGGCACAAGTACCATCGGATAAGCCAGGATGTTTAATCCACAAATAAGCGTCGGCGTGAGGAGCAGAGGTTTTGGTGGTAGGGCGTACTCCTAAAGCGGCGTTAAAATTGTTACAACTGTAATAATAAGCCTTATTGGTTTGTTTAGGGCTATCGATACCATTGCGGGAGGTGTCTATCACGTAGTATTTTGTGCCTAAGTTTTTCTTTTGGAGCGTTTGTACGAACTCTTCGCTCCACTTTTCAGCCCGAGGAGTCCCTCTATGGTCGGCGACGTTCGTAACAAAGCCACGCATATACCGGATACCGCCATCTATTACCGCTTGAGCAGCTTCTTCTTGTTTGAGTTCTGTTCCGCCAATATGCAAATACAACAACGCATTTGGGTTGTTATCAGCAAAAGTTTTTCCTACATAAGTGAGGAGTTCAGCGCGTTCTTTGTATTTTGCATCGTTGTATTTCCAGCCTTTCTTTAAACAAAAGTTATGGGCATCGGGTTCTACAATCACTATTATAGGGGTTTTGCCAATAATAGCACTGGTGCGATTTATCCACGCTTTATAAGAAGCAGCCGTTTTATGACCTCCGGTTGAATACGAACCACAATCTCTATAAGGAATGCCGTAGAGTGTGATGATAGGTGTTTTTTGTTGTGCCTTTGCGCCTTCGATGAGGCGTTTTAAGGTACTATCGTCGAAGGCTTCTACGCCTTCGAACCATTCAGCTGTGGGAGTGGCAGCTATTTGGTAATAGAGTTTCTTTATGTAAGGGTCTTTTTCTTGCTTAGTCATTTCATAAGCCTTAGTTTCAGTAAAGAGAAAGAAAGGCTTGGAATAAGCTAATAAAGAACTGTCTCCTTTTTTAGGTTCTTCCTTTTTGGAGTTTTCTTTTTGCGGAATCTCCTCAGTATTATTATGCTTATCACAAGAGATGATTGCGAAGCATATCGCAATGATGAGATAGGGATATGTAAGGAAAATGAGTTTTTTCATTGGATAATATAATTAATGATTAATGGTTAATGGTTAATGATTAATGGTTAATGATTAATGGTTAATGGTTGTTTGATGATTCTTCGGTTGAGGTTCATCACATACTCAGCTGTGAGCTTTCGCTGGCTTCCTCCAAAGAGGGAATTAATGTAGGACTCTTATCTGAAAGCGAATGTAGGTAATAGGTTTGTTTTGCTCCAAATAGAACTGCTCATAAAAGGTTTTTATTTCGGTTACTTCTTCGGGTACACCGTCGCTGTTATAGATGTTGTGATTGGCATAGAGTACTTTATGCCCTGCTCCGTGTAACAATCCCAGCGTATAGCCGTGCATAAACTCACTATCGGTTTTTAGGTGGATATAACCCTCAGGTGCAAGGATATGCTGATACCGCGTTAGAAAATCGGCGTTTGTAAGGCGGTGCTTGGTGCGCTTGTATTTGATTTGAGGGTCGGGGAAGGTAATCCATATTTCGCTTACTTCCTGAGGGGCAAAACAACATTCGATGAGTTCTATTTGGGTGCGCAAGAAGGCTACATTGGTAATATTTTCGTCAGTAGCAGTTTTAGCACCTCGCCAAAAGCGTGCTCCTTTGATATCGATACCTATAAAATTCTTCTGAGGGTAGCGTTTGGCTAAGCCCACTGAGTATTCGCCTTTACCACAACCCAATTCTAAGACAATAGGGTGATTGTTCTTAAAAAAGAGTTCGTTCCACCGACCTTTATAGGCAAAAGCACCGTTAAGGAGCTCTTCGCGTGAAGGTTGGATTACATTGGCAAAGGTTTTATTTTCTTCAAAGCGTTTGAGTTTGTTTTTGCTTCCCATAGATTGAGTGAATAGAGAAAAGTTACGCGATTACGCGTATGGTGTTCTTTACTTGTTCGGCTATTTGGCGTGCTTTGTTGATATTTGGGTTTACAATGGTTACGTGTCCCATTTTCCTAAAAGGGCGTGTTTCTTTTTTGCCGTAGATATGGGGGGTTACGCCTTCCATTGCCATTATCTGTTCGATGTTTTCATACACTACCTTTCCTTGATAGCCTTCTGCTCCTACAAGATTCACCATTACGCCTGCGACCTTACTTTCGGTACTTCCTAAGGGCAGGTTTAAGATAGCGCGCAGGTGTTGCTCAAACTGATTGGTATAAGCTGCCTCGATACTGTAATGTCCTGAGTTATGTGGGCGAGGAGCGACTTCGTTTACCAAAATCTCATCGTTTTCTGTTTGAAAGAGCTCGACGGCTAAGAGTCCTACTACTTCAAAAGCTTGGGCTACTTGTATTGCAATAGTACGAGCTTTTTGAGCGACAGCCTCTTCAATACGCGCAGGACAGAGCACATACTCCACCTGATTGGCTTCGGGGTGGAACTCCATTTCTACCACAGGGTAGGTGCGCACCTGACCCTTTGCATTACGGGCTACGATTACTGCCAATTCCTTTTTGAAAGGCACTAAGCTTTCGGCAATGCACTGGTCGTTAGGTAAAAGATTTAGGTCGGTGAGCTGGCGGACAATTTTCACGCCATTACCGTCGTACCCGAAGCGTGCTGACTTCCACACGAAAGGCAAAGAGAGCTGTTGCTCATTGATTGCCTTTTTCAGACTTTCGGTATTTTGAAAGACTTGAAAAGGAGCGGTAGGGATACTGTGAGTGGCATAAAACTGTTTTTGAGTGGCTTTATTTTGGATATTCTTGATAGTTTGAGGGCTGGGATATACTTTTACCCCTTCGGTTTGTAGTTTCTCTAAGGCTTCTACGTTTACGTTTTCGATTTCGATGGTGAGTACTTCTACGTCTTTACCAAAGTTATACACGGTATTGAAATCGGTAAGGTTGCCTTGCACAAAGGTATTGCAGGCAATGCGACAAGGAGCATCGGGGGAGGGGTCGAGCACCTTGGTGGTGATATCGAACTTGCGGGTTTCGGTAAGGAGCATCTTGCCTAACTGACCTCCGCCAAGGATTCCGAGTGTAAAATCGGAAGAGAAATAATGGGGCATATTGCTTTAATGATTAATGGTTAGTGGTTAATGGTTAATGAGGAGGCAAAGGTACGAAATTATTTTTTAATGCCAAAAAATGCCAATAATGCCAATAATACTGATTAATGCCAACAATGCCAAAAAAACTAAATAATGCAAGAGGGGTAACTTATTGGAGTTTTCGGAAGATATCGAAAGGTATTAGGATAATATAGGAAAATACCGAGATGAAAGAAAACTATGAAAAAAGTGTACTTAGCTTATAGAAAGCTTATAGGAAGCTTATACGAATCTTGGACGATTGGTATAGAAATGCTATATAGATGGTTTATTTTCAATGGGTTATGAATTGTTAAAATTGTATAAAACATTTTGTCGTTTTTATACTTAGCAGTTATTTTATTATCTTTGCGCCAAAAGTTATTTTTTTTCTTATGACAACCTCAGAATTAACTATTGATGAGTGGTATATGCGTAGGTGCATTCAGTTGGCTTATAATGGCTTAGGAAGTACCTATCCGAACCCTATGGTAGGTAGTGTTATCGTATACGAAGGGCGTATCATAGGGGAGGGGTGGCACCAGAAAGCGGGTGAGGCACACGCTGAGGTACGGGCGATTACCTCGGTAAAGGATAAGAGTCTGCTACCGAAAAGTACGATTTACGTGAGTTTAGAGCCCTGTAGCCATTTTGGGAAAACGCCTCCGTGTGCTGACCTTATCATTACTCACGAGATAGGGCGAGTGGTGATTGGCACTACCGACCCTTTTGCGAAAGTGCACGGCAAAGGGATTGAAAAACTGCGCAATGCAGGGTGTGAGGTGACAGTGGGGGTGTGTGAAGCTGAATGTAGGGAACTGAACAAGCGGTTTTTTACTTTTCACGAAAAACATCGCCCTTATATTATTCTAAAATGGGCTGAAACCCGCGATGGGTTTATCGCTCCCCTGCATAAAGAGGAGGTTGCTCCGCACTGGATTAGCGACGTTTATGCGCGCCAGACAGCGCACCAAATGCGCACTGAGGAACAAGGTATAGTGGTGGGAGTAGGAACGGTATTGGCGGATAATCCTTCGTTGGACAGCCGTAGCTGGTATGGGCGCAACCCTGTGAGGATAATAATTGACCCGAAGTTACGCAGTCCGAAGGAATTTGCGGTATGGAACGACCGTACGACTACTTTGTTTTTCACTGAAAAGACGGTTGTTCCCGAGATGATACACACTGATTTTTTCACAATAGATTTTAAGGATAAACCTTTGGAACAAATTTGTGCTAAACTGTATGAAATGAATTTGCAAAGTATGATTGTGGAAGGAGGGGCTTATACACTACAACAGTTTATCGACGAAGGTTTATGGGACGAAGCCGTTATATTTACGGGGGATATTTGCTTTGGAGAAGGGGTGAAAGCGCCTATTTTCAAGTAAAAGGTGCGAGCCGCACAGGCAGGTTTGAGCCACACGGGCGATTCTAGCACGACGGGCAGAGTGAGCTGTATGAGTAGGTAAAAGGTGCGAGCCACACAGGCGTAAAAGGAAAGGTAAAGTCAGCGAGGGCTCACAGTTGGGTATGTGAGTAAAAGGTAAAAAGAGGTAGAAATTGCCGGAATTACTAAAAAACGGTGAAAGAAGGCTTGGGGTATATCGAATAAATGTTAAAAAGGGGTTGTTTTTAGGAGAAAAAGTGCTTTATGGCAAGATTTTTGATAGTAGAATTAGTATAAATATGATGTAAACAAGTGTGTCTTGCAGTGTTTTAGCACAATAGTTATTTTATAAGGAGTCTAACACGGGACACATATTAAAAGTAGCGTATAAGTCTTTGGATTGGAAAGACTCGCACGGATTTTAGAAAGTACGAGCATTACAAACATAGATAATCTTCAAAATAATTATATACAATGAAAAGAGTTATTTTATTACTTTCGGCAGTTGGCTTATTCACAGCTTGTGATAAAGGCGACGATTTACCACCTTCAGATCCTATCTATTTTGCAGATAAGATAGTGGAGACGACCCTACCTGCACAAGGTACCCAAACACAAACTACTGAGCAACTTTTTGAGTATGTACAAAATGTATTAGGATTGGTACGCAAACACACAATAAAAGTGATAGATGGCACCGGTAGAACTGTGGAAAAAGTGTACGAGACTTCGTATGACGGGACTTTTCCTATCAAAACGGTTTACACAGAAGGCAATGTGAAAAAAGAGGAAGTTGTGTATGATAAGTATAGCAGTGAAAGAGGACGCTTGCTTAAGAAAACAACTACTGTGGTAGGCAAAGAGAGTTTGCCAACCGTAGATGAGTATGAGTATGATGGTGGCAGGTTAAAAAAACATACTAAAAGTGAAAAGTTATCGGCTAATGTAACTAAGTATACAGTGGTAGTCTACAATCGTGAAGTACTCAATGAGATAAAAGCTGTAACAAGCGAATACACTGAAACGAGTGGAGTGAAGAGTACCGCTACTACTACTGCTACAGATACTTATGTGTTGAACTACAACGAAACGGTAAGAGAACACACTCACACGGCAGGTAATAAAACTTCGGTAACAACCTACCAGTATGATGGTAGAACTAATCCTTGGTTTTTGCATTTGTCTTATAGAGCTACTCACCCCGAAGTGTTCTTAAATGAACAATACGCCAGAAATAACATTACCAAGAAAACGGTAAAGGATTCTGGTGCAACAGGACGTAGTTACGAGCAAGAAACCACTTATAGTTACTTTAAAACTGAATACCCTCTTAAAGCTACTGTAAAGGAAAACGGCAAAGAAGTAAAAACAATAGAATTCACATATTAGTTAGAGACTTTTACATTGTATTTGTGTTTGAAATTTCTTTCAGAAAAAGCTCCTATAAGAGGAGCTTTTTTCTTATTTAAGTTGTAGATTGTAGCACGGCAGGCAGTGCGAGCCACACGGGCAACCGTAGTACGGTAGACAGTTTATGATTTTGGTTTTTGAGAAACTCGGGAAAATCTTTCTGCTTGGTGAGTTCGTAACTTTATACCATTTGTTTTTCGGTAGTAAAGGGAAAGAGATTTGCATTGGACAAGTTCAATAAAGCATAGACCATAGTTTTTAGGGTATAGGGATATTTAGCAAAAGCTTGTCGTGCAAGGGTATATTATTTACTAATTATTACTATCTTTGGCGCAAAAATATAATAAAATAATTCATATGAAAGCAGTTGTATGTATAGCTTTGGTTTGTATTCAATGCGTAGTGGCACAGCACACTACCTCAAAGTATCTTTTAGATAAAGATACTAAAGCCCCTTTACGAGCAGCTACAATTCATAATACCAACGACTACACCATCACTAATGACGATGGGCACTTTGTGTTCTATTCAGCCAACGATAGCGTAACTATAAAAATGTTAGGCTATGAAACCCTCAAAACTACTTTCAAAGCCCTCAGTCGTACAAAAGACACCTTGTACCTTACCCCAAAACCTTTTCAGTTAGACGAAGTAACTCTTTCTAACAAAAACATACTACAAGAAGCCTATAATCACGCTAGCACCAATTATCCTATGGAACCTTTTGCCGAAGATTTCTTCTTGCGTTGTATCCTCAAACGCAATGGTGAACTCGTGAAAATAGAAGATTTCAGTGGGCGTATCAAGCGCGATAAATTATTAGGAGCCAAGAAAAATTTCTCCTTTCAATTGCTAAATATGCGTAAATTTGGTATAGAAAAGAAAGGTATGCGAGCAGACGATTTTAATTTACCTTCTCTAAATGACTTATTTCAATGGTGGAGTAATGTTTTGTTTCTAAGTCCAAAGGAGTACCGTTTTTCAGGACTTAAAGTTATAGATGAAACACATCAACAGGTAAGTCACAATCCTAAAAATGAAGAAGACAATAAAAGTAGTATAGGTCATTTCATTATCAATACCGATGATTATGCCGTCAAAGAGCGTATTCATAAAATCAATCCTAAAATAATTCATAAAATACCCTATACTAAAAAACTATTCATCAAATACAGAACTATTGATTATTTTTATAAGGAAAAATGCGAGAAAGACACCAAAAACAACAAATATTTTATAGCCAATGCCATAGTTAACGCAAAAGTAGAAGGATATGTAGGCGAAGAAAGAATCGTATACGATGTAAGTTTCGAGCTCATTGTTACCCACCCTTTTTCAGACCTTAGTACTTTTAAAGCCAATGTAAATGGTAAAAAAGAGCTCTTTAAATTAGAAGTGCCCTATAACAAAGAATTTTGGAAGACTCAAAACCAATTGCCTCTTACCAATGAAATGCGGAACTTTATCAATAAACCCCACAACCCAAAAGAATACCACGTGATATCTAATTTCTAAAGTAATGTAAAAACATAACAATATGAAAACACTATTCCTTATCCTATTATTCACAGCTACTGCCTTACCTGCCCAAGTAGCTGAGCTTACTCTACTTGATGCCACTACTAAACAAACTATCCCCAACGTTGAAGCCTATTACACACACTCTCTCAACGGTACTATTACCAATGAGGAAGGCAAACTGCGCATTGCGGTGGAGAACGACACCCTTACCCTAAGCCATATAGGCTATGAAACTAAAAAGATTTTTACTGATAAGACTTTCGCTAAGGCAACAATCTATCTCAATCCTCAAGAAATACAACTTGAGGAGGTTGTGTTATATAATTTCGACTTAAAGAAGAAAGTGAAGTATGTTTTAGATAATTACTTCAAATTGTATGACACTAAGGCTAAGATATTAGAGTGTACCTATCGAGAAAAGATGATAAGAAATGATACTCTAAGAAGACTTTACCAAATACAATTAGACTGGTGGAGTAAGAATTATGTGTATCAGCCTAAAGAACCATTAAATAAAAATGTACGAATACACTTTAAAAATACTGATTATTCCAAGATTTCTAATCTTGAAGACGGAACTAATTCAGCATTTTTTAAACCTGCTTTTATTTTTCAGTATCTTCATCTCAATCCATATTTAGTGTTTTTGTATAATGCTAAGAATATACAGATCGAAAAAGTAGAAAAGGATAAAGAGCATACTATTGTAACTTTTGATTTTGACATCATTTCCAATAAAGAAATAATACAGTTTGCAAATTCAGTAATTTATTTTAATAATACTACTAATGCTATCAAGCGAATTGCATTCACTCAAAAACCTATAAATGGAGGGGGAGTGTCAGAAAAGAAAAAGATACCATATAAGACAATTAATAACAAAGGCACTTGGGAACTTACCTTTACCTCTTATAACAATAAATTATTATTCAGTTCATTTACTGCAAAAATGAGTTGTATGTTTCAATATGAAAACAAGCAAGATTATGTTAATATTGAGCAATCTTTTTTACGCACAGGTACACAAAACAAGCATATCAAAAAAGAAGATAGAATAGACGTAGAAAAACCTTTCTTTGAATATGTTACCCCTCACAAACAAGGTGAAGCCAAGTTTTTACTTACCAAAGAAGAACAAGATTTTATAAACCAATAACCATAATGCCCACTACCCAATAAGAATGCCGTGTAATTTCTAATTTTTAACTGTTAAAATACTAAAGCTTCAATAAGCAAAAAGCACCTATCAATACCTCAATCTCTTCAAAAAAAAATTAACAGTTTAGAAAAGGAACAGTAGTACAAAGATTGTAACGTATTGATTTATAATGTTAGCATAGTTAAAGTTTTGTTAAAATTGCACTTACCTATTGGCACGTTTTTTTTTTTTTTTCTATATCTTTGCGCTGTAAAAAGGAAGTAACCGATGCCTTGCCCAAAGAAGGTTTGATTTTCCTGTATTAAAATATAAATAGCTATGGAAACAAAATTCAACAAAGAGCAAGTTTGCGAACTTGACGAAAAAGCCTTAGTAAATGCGTTTGAAGTTGAAGAACTTGAAAAACGCTATGAAATGGGGTGGTTTAGTGGTGGTTCTCTGAATGGCGAACTCAGTGTAGACCACGAAGGGAATGTAGGAGGTAAAGTTGGAATAACAGTTCCTATTAAGTAAATTAATTTCACATAGGGTAATTAGTTTTTCTAATTACCCTTATTTTAAAACCTAAGTATGAAAAAAGTTTTACTAATACAATTTTTCTTGTTGCAAAGTTTATTACAAGCTCAAACAATAGAATTTACTGTACTTGATGCTACAACAAAACTACCTATAAGTAATGCAGAGATATATTATGCTAACTCTATCAATGGTACTATTACCAACGAAGAAGGCAAGGCAAAAATAGCTTTAGAAAATGATACCCTTACTTTGAGTCATATAGGCTATACTACTAAGAAGAATTTCACAGACAAAACTTTTGCAGGAGCAACCATATTTCTCAACCCTCAAGAAATACAACTTGAGGAAGTGGTGCTGTACAATTTTGATTTAAAAAAGAAAATAAAATATGTAATTGACAATTATTACAAATTATATGATAGTAAATCAAAAATATTAGAATGTACTTATCGTGAGAAAACAATTAAGAATGATAAGCTAATACGACTTTATCAGAATCAACTAAATTGGTGGAGTAAGAATATGTCTATCAGTTTAAAGAACCATTGAATAAATTTACACATATACAACTAAAGAGCACTGATTACTCTAAGATAATAGGTAAGGAAGAGGATACTTCTAATGAATTATCATTAGAACAAAAGAGACTTATAATGTATCTTCACTTAAACCCTTATTTAGTATTTCTATACAATGCTAAAACTATTGATGTTAAAAAAGTAGAAAAAGATAGCGAATATACTATTGTAACCTTTGATGCTGACTTTGGTAAATTTGATCTAAATGTGTTTAATTCTGTTATTTACTTTGATAATCAAACTAACGCTATTAAGAAGATTATTTTTAATCAAGTTCCTTATACAAAAGAAGGGTTTTCTGAGAAATCAAAAATACCCTATAAATCAACTCCAGAGTTTGCTACTTGGGAACTTACTTTTACATCTTATAAAGACAAACTATTATTCAGCTCTTTTGCAGTAAAAGCAAAAGTAAGAGTTGAATTTGAAGAAAAAACATATATTTATTTTTCTGAAGAAAACTTTCTTCGCACAGGTATACAAAACAAACATATCAAAAAAGAAGATAGAATAGACGTAGAAAAACCTTTCTTTGAATACGTTACTCCTCACAAACAAGGTGAAGCCAAGTTTTTACTTACCAAAGAAGAACAAGATTTTATAAACCAATAACCATAATGCCCACCACCGAGAAATCTCCAGAGTTTTACAAGCATTACCCTGCATTGTTTTGCGCTTATTTTCCTACTGTAAGTGCTGAAACCTTGCGCTTGCTCTGCAAAGCAGGTTATACCTATTACAATGCGGTGCTTTGTTTAGACGCCTTAGTAGATGAGGGCGATACAAAAGCATTGGTGGAAATGCTTGCCTTGCAAGAGGAAACAATTAAAATCCTCACGAGTATTTACGGTTATAAATCGTCCTTTTGGGAACTATGGCAACAGCGTAAAGCGGAGTACTTTAAGACTATACAAACCGAAAAACGCCTGCTTACTACCCCTGAGGTATCGTTTGAACAATACAGTAGCTTAGCAGATGACAAGTCGGCTTTTGGCAAAATAGCTATAGATAGCCTTTGGGTACAAAGCAACACTCAAAACAAGGCTGTGTACGAAAAATTATTATTATCGCATCGCTATTTTTCAGTAGGGTTTCAGCTTTATGACGATGTAAAGGATTTTGCACGTGATGTACGCCGTGGGCAATTCAATTGGGCGGTCTATCAGTTACAACAAAAAGTAGATTTTGCAGAAGCACAACACGAACCTAACACTCTTCACAAATATTTGTTTGTAAAAGGCGTGGGACAAGACTTGCTAAAAGAAGCTATTGTGCAGTTTGAAAAGGCAAAAGCTGTAGTAACTGAGCTGAATATTCCCAGCGGGTGGTTGCAAACTATTGAGCAGATGATTAGCACTATACAAAGCTATTTGGAAACTACCGAAGGTTATTTGGCTGTGCTAAAAACTACTCTTGCTCTTAAAAAAGAACGAAACACTGCCCTTTTTTTCAATTTTTCGGCAGTAAAAGAAGAGAGCATACACAAAGGTTTGGATTTTATAGAGCAAGATTTCCGTCAGCATTACGCTGAGCTGAAACATACTATGTACTTAGGTAATGCCGAAGGCTTTGAAAACACTTGTCAGGTACATACCTCCGATACTTTCCAGCGTGCACTATTAGACGATTGCTTGTACACTATTGCTCAAAGATACCAGTTGCCCATTACATCTTTCTTTGAGGAGGAATACCACTACTTTATGGAGCGTATCAATCCCGAAGTAGGCGCTTGGCAATACTTCCCCACCGTACAAGAAATAGCTCCTGATATTGACGATTTGGCGCAAATAATGCAGTTCTTTATTCATATTGGCAAAAAAGATGAGATTGCTAAGCACTGTCAAAAAGCCATTGATACTGCTATCAATAGTAGAAGTTGTGCGAATGGAGGCATTGAAACGTGGATACTCCCCAAGCACAACCTAACACCTCTACAGCAAAAGCAACAGTATTTCAACGAAAGCAAATGGGGGACAGGTCCCGATGTGGAGGTAGTAGCTAACTTCTTGTATGCACTCTATCTTTATGACCCAAAAGCCTATTTGTCTGTTATCCAAAAAGGAATTAGTTATTTATTCTCTCAACAAAAAGAAGAAGGTTATTGGGAGAGTCGTTGGTATTACGGCAATTATTACGGTACCTACGTTTGTGTGCGCTTGTTGCAATGCTTTGGTGAGCAATATACAAACCAGATACAGCGTGCTGTCAATCATATCAAAGACCATATACCTACTGAACCCCTTTCTATAGCATTGGCTTTACTCACTTTAAAAACAGTGGGGCTCAACACTGATGAAACTGCTATAATCCTACAAAAACAATTGCTTGCTACTCAAAATATCTCAGGAGGGTGGGAAGCTATGAACTTTATCAAACCTAAAGTGTACGAACCTTATAAAAGCGAGACACTCACTACTGCTTACGCTCTTAAAGCCCTTTGCTTCTAATGCAAAACAAAATTCCACATATTAATCCCTCTATTACTTTCAATAAACTCAGTGATAACGAGTTTATTCTATGTAACACTCTGCATAAGCATTATTTGAAAATCAATAAAGACACTTATAACCTCCTTTCACTCATAGACAATGAGCGCTCTCTTCAAGAGATATGTGAACTACACAACCAGCAATCTGAAAAGAAACTTACGGTAAGCGCTCTGCACTTTCTTTTTTACGACAAACTCTCAAAGTATGGACTCTTAGTAGGCGAAGAAGAACAACTAAAACCTTATCAAAAACCTTCCTATCTCAAACTGAGTTTTATCATTTTTAGCAAGCGTTTTATTGCTAAAATCACCCCTTCACTACATTTTCTTTTTCGTAAGAAAATAGCTTGGCTTATCTTATTCGTCTGTGCAATGGTGATAGGTACAGAGCTTTATTTACTTTTAGACGGCTATAAGAGTTTTAAAGTGCAAGAAAGTGTTATTTTCTTTTTGGTGGTAATGGCTATAAGTGTTACTTTTCACGAATTGGGGCACGCTACTGCAGCAAGCCATTTTGGAGCAGAACACGGAGGAATTGGCGGTGGTTTCTACCTATTTACTCCCGTTTATTTTGCCGATGTTACTGATGTATGGCGACTCAAAAAATGGCAACGGGTGGTAGTAAATTGTGCAGGAATGTATTTTGAAATCATTTTCTGTACTTTGCTCTCATTAGTAGGGTTATTGTTAGGACAAATAAGTCTGACTCTCATTGCTATTATTGTTTGTTTACATACTTTTTTTAACCTCAATCCATTTCTCAGAAGCGATGGCTATTGGATACTCTCAGATATTACAAATAAACCTAACCTTTTGCAACACTCTTTCCGCAAAATAGGTGATGTTTTCAGAATGATCAAAGGTAAAAAAGTACAGTGGACGAAAATAGATTTTCTCTTATTAGTCTACGGTTTAGTAAGCTATAGTTTTATTGTACTATTTGTGTATTATGTGCTATTTAAAAACCCACATTCTATATTAAACTTTCCACAGAACCTATATCATTTCCTCAAAAGTTTATGGGACAAGAACGCTACTATTAGTTTAGTGTCACTCGGCGAACTGATTGTACCAATGTTATTCTTCTATTTGTTGTTCAGCTTCTTAAAAGGAATGTTGAAGAAGAGAGGTTAGGGTTTAACTATCAGGTTTTAGTGGAACTTTTCTAACGACAAATAATTTTCTCCCTAATTTTACTTACAAGTCTCACTTTCTTTTTGAGGTTTTTCTCGTTAATAAGCAGAGTTTGGCTATTTGTTCAGTTTCATCAAAAACATATTTAATAAAGTGTTTTTCTAAAGGCAAAAGCGTCATAGTTAAAAGGTAAAACTGAATATTTGAATAATGAAAAGCTTGTGAGGAACGAGGTAAGAATAATTTCTAATTAACAGAATAGACAATTTGCAGATGAAATACTTTGCGTTTTTTTTGTTAAAAAAACACTTTTACCTGCATTTTGTTCAAAAAAAATCAGCCTTTTTTACCCGTTTGATATTCAGTTTTCTAACGCCTTTCTTTCGCCTTAGCTTCGGTTTAGATTCGCCTTAGGTTCGTCTTACCTTCGGTTAAAGTAGCTAAAAAGTAAAATATAAAAATAAAGACAATATATTGACTATTATATATTTATAGTTTTTAAAAAGATTTAAGATACTCAGCTCTTAAATCTGAAAAAAACGCAAGCATTTAACAAGTATTAACATTTTTATTAATGGATAGATTTGTCAATGCTCTATTTCCTGAATTTGCCAATTCACTAATTATTTACTACTTTTGCAAAAAATTACCTTGTAACTCATTATATGAAACATAGATTCCCTATACTGCTCACTATATTCATCGCCTTACTGCTGTGGCAGTGCGCCCGTCGTGGTTCGCCCACAGGAGGTCCCAAAGATACTACTGCACCTGTCCTTTTGCAGTCGGTGCCAAGGTCGGGAGCAATGAAGTTTCACGGCAAGAAAATACGTTTGCAGTTCGATGAGTTTGTGGTTACCAAAGACGTACGCAAACAGCTTATCATCTCCCCCCCGATGAAAACCTTCCCTACTATTTCGCCTACTTCAGCTTCGAAATGGTTGGAAATAAACATTATCGATACCCTAAAACCCAATACTACCTACGTGCTGAACTTTGGTAATAGTATTCAGGATTACAACGAAGGCAATCCTTTGTCCGATTTTAAATACGTGTTTTCCACTGGCGATGCGCTTGACTCGCTTTGGTATGAAGGTGATATTGCCGATGCCATTGCCCCTAAACCCGATAACTTTGTAACGGTGATGCTCTACCCTTATAATGAGCAGTATAACGATTCGCTCGTGTACAAAACGCAACCTACTTACGTCACCAATACGCTCGATAGTCTCGATAGCTTTGTGCTCGAATACCTCAAAGAAGGCAAGTACAAACTCATTGCGCTGAAAGAGAAGAGTGCGAACTATCTGTTCAATCCCAAAGACGACAAAATTGCCTTTATGGAAGAACCTATCACCGTCGCCTATTTAAAGGGGAATCCACAAGGTTTCTACCCCAAATTGCGCTTGTTTAAAGAAGTGCCTCCTTATAAAGCACACCGCCCTACACAAGTGGCGGGCAACCACATACAGTTTGGCTTCGAAGGTAAAACCGATAGTGTGAACATCAAGCCCATATCACCGGTGAGTAAAGATTTTAAGTATATCGTCTCCAAAGACCCCAAGAAAGATACGCTTAACCTGTGGTATAGTCCTAAACAGAAGGATTCTTTGGTATTTACAGTAGCAAAACAGAAAAAAATTGATACGTTTAAAGTCCGTATAAAGGAAATGAAGAACGACAGTTTGCAGATAGAGAACCTTTTTTCAGGTGATTTGCCGATGTACAAAGACTTTGGTTTTAGGAGTAATATTCCCATAGTAAAGACCGATAGCACTAAGCTAAAAGTGTTCGCAGGCAAAGATTCTACGGCGATAGCTGTTCCGTTTAAAACGCAATTAGCCCCTAATCGCTTAGAATACTATGTGCTATTCGATAAAAAGAACGACGAGACCTACCGCATAGAAGCACTCCCTAATGCGCTCACCGACTTTTTTGGACATACGAACGATACGCTAAAAGTAAACCTACATACCAAAAAACTCGAAGAAGTAGCCATTTTTAAGCTACACCTCAACACCGATGAGAAGACCCTGCAATACCCTGTTATTTTGCAACTCACCAACGAAAAAGCTACCGAAGTAGTGAGAGAGCTTTATGTTGAAAAACCACAAGAGCAATATGTGTTCGAGAACGTAAACCCCAGTAAGTTCCGCTTACGGCTGATAGAGGATAAGAATGCTAATCGAGAGTGGGA
The DNA here is from genome assembly GCF_000277665.1 of Capnocytophaga sp. oral taxon 335 str. F0486. Classification (NCBI taxonomy): domain Bacteria; kingdom Pseudomonadati; phylum Bacteroidota; class Flavobacteriia; order Flavobacteriales; family Flavobacteriaceae; genus Capnocytophaga; species Capnocytophaga sp. oral taxon 335. Next base: position 72,816 of record NZ_AKFR01000012.1, read on the forward strand.
CACAGGTAGTTTCCTTGAACAACGCCAGCCCGAGCGGGTCTGGTATTTCCCGCAACTCATAGAGCTTCGTGCCAACTGGGAAGTAGAAGAAACGTGGCGAATTGATAATTAGCATTTGCTATGTAGATAAAAATTATTATCTTTGCCCGAAAATAATACACACAGAATTATGACAACTGAACTCATACAATTATACGATACCGTAAGTGAAAAAATAGGTAAGGAAGGAGCTGCAGCGTTAGCCAGTTATCTTTCTAAATTTACTGATGAACGCGTAAAGGCAAATATTGATAACTTAGTAACTAAAACAGAATTTCATAAAGAAATAGCAGAAATAAGAATGGATATAGCCGAATTGCGTTCAGAGCTCAAGCAAGATATTGCAGAGTTACATACTGAGGTAGCAGAGTTGCGCTCAGAACTCAAGCAAGATATTGCAGAGTTACGCTCAGAACTTAAACAAGATATTGCAGAGTTACGCTCAGAACTCAAACAAGATATTGCAGAGCTACGCTCTGAATACAAACAAGATATTGCCCAATTGCGTACTGAGATTGTAGCATTAAGAGCAGATTTACAAAATGAAATGAAAGACGGTTTTGCTAAGATGAATCGTATCTTTATACAATGGCTTATAGGATTCTTTACTTCATTAGTAATTCTGATATTAACACTTTATTTTAATAGGTAATAATGATAAATATTATAAAAAAGCCTCATTGCACAGCAATGAGGCTTTTTAGTGAGTGTAGTTCAGATGAAGGAATACGAAAGAAGAATGGGAAGGAATCAGTGCTTTTACTCGTTAAAAAATAGAATACTATTAGGAAAGAACTCTAATTAACTGCTTAATTATAAAGTATTTTATTTGTTTCTAATTTATTTTTCGTAAAAAAACTATTAAAAAATTTGCAGATTAGAAAAATAGCAGTACCTTTGCACCGCAAAAATGAAATGTGATTGGTCTATGGTGTAATGGTAACACAGCAGATTTTGGTTCTGTTATTCTAGGTTCGAGTCCTAGTAGACCAACAAAAGGCTTCCTATAAGGAAGCCTTTTTTGTCTTACAAGAAGGGTGAAAACAACCGCACGATACGTTCTATGAGTTGTTTGAACTTACTCCGCTTTTCCCACGCTTCTAACCTTAACAAACTTGCGTCTTCTAAATCCTTATAGAAAATCCTGCGCAAATCACCTGCAACTTCTTTGTTGTACACTAAGGCATTCACTTCAAAGTTAAGGTCAAAACTGCGTGCATCGAGGTTAGCTGTCCCTACTGAGGCTACTTCGCCGTCTATCACAAAAGTCTTGGCGTGTACAAAACCTTTTTCGTATCGGTAGATTTCTACCCCTGCTTTTAGCAATTCTTCAAAAAACGATTCGCTAGCCGTATGCACAAACACCGAGTCGCCTTCTTTTGGTACAAATAATTTCACCTCTACCCCACTAAGTGCCGCAATGATGAGGGCTTCTTGTAGCGAAGTGTCGGGAATAAAATAAGGAGTAGTAATTAGGATTTCACGCTTGGCAGCGTAGATGAGTTGTACGGTAGCGAAGAGAATGTTAGATAGGTCAGAATCTGCACCGCTAGAGACGATTTGTGTAAAATAATCGGTAGGGTAGGGCTGTGTGACTATGGGGAAGTAAGGTGCATCGATAGCTACGTTTTCCTCACTGCAAAAATTCCAATCTTGTAAGAATACCGCTTGCAATACGTGAGCTGAGTAACCTCGTACTTTTAGGTGAGTATCCCGCCAATAGAGAGCATTAGGCTCATCGTTGTTGTACTTATCACTGATGTTGATGCCTCCTACGAAAGCGGTATAACCGTCCACTACCACTATCTTGCGGTGGTTGCGGTAGTTCATACGGTTAGCGAGTTTTACAAAGTTGATTTTGTAAAAAGGGAAAGCAGGCACACCATTGGCTAAGAGTTCTTTTACTATATTCTTGCGAATGCCCTGACTTCCGAAATCATCATAAATAAAGCGCACTTCTACCCCTGCCCGCACTTTCTCAATAAGGATATTTTTAATGGCATTGCCTATGTGGTCATTCTCGTAGATGTAATACTCTATATGAATATGGTGCTTTGCTGCGCGTAGGGCATCGAGTAGTTCAGGGAAGAGGTTTTCGCCGTTGCATATCACCTTCACCTCTTCGTTAGGGATAATAGACAGTCGTTCTTCTATGTTCGACAGGAAGCGTAAACTCTTTTCATAGGGAGTGATGAAGGCAGTATCAAGCGAGTTTAGATGGGCACGTATCTTCGGATAGATATGTTCTAATCGCTGGCGAAAGGATTGGTCGATAGTGAGCTTTTTGTGGTATATTTTATGCTTGCGATAGTTGATGCCAAATGAGAAGTAAAAGATAGCCCCCAATATAGGCACAAAGATAACCAAGAGCAAGTACGCTAGGGCTTTACTCACCGAACGGGTGTCCCACACGATGCGCAAACAAATAGCAATTATCAGTAGGACGTAGAGGATTTCATAGAGCAGAAGGAACTTCATTTTTCACTATTGTCAAGTAATTCTGCGATGTCGTATACTTTTACTTGTGTTTCTTTGTTTTTTGTCTTTATACCGTCAGTCATCATAGTATTACAAAAGGGACAAGCGGTAGCGATGATATTGGGGTGCACTTCAAGGGCTTGCTCAGTGCGCAAAACATTGATATCCTTATCGCCTTTTTCAGCTTCTTTGAACATCTGAGCGCCTCCTGCTCCACAACAAAGAGCACGCGCCTTGCAACTCTTCATCTCTACCAAATCAGCATCGAGTTTTTGTAAGAGTTCACGCGGGGCATTGTACACCTTGTTGGCTCTGCCCAAATAACAAGGGTCGTGAAAGACGATGCGTTTACCTTTAAAAGCACCGTCCTCAATGGTAAGTCGGCCTTCCTGCACCAAAGTTTTGAGCAATTCGGTATGATGGAGGACTTCATAGTGTCCGCCTAAGGCAGGGTATTCGTTTTTAAGAGTATTGAAACAGTGTGGACAAGCAGTTACTATCTTAGTAATATGGTAGCTGTTCAGCACTTTGATATTCGTCATTGCCTGCATTTGGAAGAGAAATTCATTACCTGCACGCTTGGCAGGGTCGCCAGTGCAGCTCTCTTCGGTGCCGAGTACGGCAAAACGCACCCCTGCTTTTTGCAAGAGGTGAGCAAAGGCTTTGATAATGCGCTTGGCGCGGTCGTCAAAACTACCAGCACAGCCTACCCAGAAGAGTACCTCGGGGGTTTCGCCACGGGCTGAGAGTTCTGCCATTGTTGGGATCATAATAATCTAATTTGAAAATTAGCAAATTCGGAAATTAGCAAATTTGGTATGAGTAGTATGAACTGTAGGTTATTTTACGATTACTAAATCGCCGTCTACAAAACCTACGGCTATATGTTGTACGTTAAAAAGTTTGATACTGTTCTCGGCTACTATTTCTTTAAGGATTTCGGTAATCATTGAGAGGGCTTGTTCCCAATGTACCTCTCCAGAGATTTCATCTAAAGGTAAAAAGCAGTCTTCGGGCACAAAATTTTCTTCGCAAGCCCAATCGGGGTCTTCATCATCATACCAAGAAGAGCCTATAAGCTCCAATTCGTAAGGTTCGGAGATGTTGAAATTCAGTGCAACAATATCATTAGGTAAGGTTTCTTGACGATCAATCTCAAGTAACCATTTTTTTATCTTGTTTTTAACAGTTTCTTTCATTTTATGGTGTTATTAGAGATTTGTAGGACGAGTTGGACAGAATAGGCACGAGCTACAAGCTCGCGCCAGCGAAAGACGGCTCGCACTAATCATTAAACACTTCTACGGTTTCTTCTTTGAGGACAAAATCGGTGAATTTGCCCTTGTAGCGGGTAGCTTTTACGATGTGATTGTCTATCCAATGATAGTTGCCTCCGCGAGGTTTGCCAAAGATGATGCCGTGATACTTAAAGCCGTGCTTTTTCAGCCATTGCTCAGTAACCTTACGGTGAGCTTCGGTGCGTGAGGTGAAAAAGTAAATCACGTGACCTTCGTCATACCATTTGTTTACTTGTGCTAAGGCATCGGGAAATACCTCGGCAGTAGCCATTCGCTCGGGTTCTTCATTGGGGATATCCTCGCCTACGGTACCATCAATATCGATGAGGTAGTTTTTTACTCCCTCTGGCAATATAGGATTTTTATTGCCTTGAGCATCTTCTTTTAAGGTAAATTTTTCAGTCATAATATTGAATTAGCAAATTGTTAAGGAATCCATTTCTTTTCGAAGTTAGGTTTGCGTTTTTCGAGGAAGGCATCGCGTCCTTCTTTGGCTTCATCGGTCATATACGCTAAACGGGTGGCTTCACCGGCAAATACTTGTTGTCCTACCATACCGTCATCGGTGAGGTTCATAGCGAATTTCAGCATTTTGATAGAAGTAGGCGATTTTGCCATTATCTCTTGCGCCCATTCAAAAGCAGTAGCTTCGAGCTCGTCGTGAGGAACTACGGCATTTACCATTCCCATTTCAAACGCCTCTTGCGCTGAATAGTTGCGCCCTAAGAAGAAGATTTCGCGGGCTTTCTTCTGTCCTACCATTTTGGCGAGATAAGCCGACCCATAACCGGCATCAAAACTGGTTACATCGGCATCGGTTTGTTTGAAAATAGCGTGTTCTTTGCTGGCGAGGGTAAGGTCGCACACTACGTGCAATGAGTGTCCGCCGCCCACTGCCCAACCAGGCACTACCGCAATCACCACTTTGGGCATAAAGCGGATGAGGCGTTGCACTTCGAGGATGTTGAGGCGGTGGTAGCCATCGTCGCCTACATACCCCTGATGACCACGTGCTTTTTGGTCGCCACCACTACAAAAACTCCATACTCTATCTTTTGGGGAGGGACCTTCGGCAGAGAGCAATACTGCCCCTATGTTGATATCTTCATAAGCATCTTTGAAGGCATCGAGGAGTTCAGAAGTGGTTTTAGGGCGAAACGCATTGCGCACTTCAGGACGGTTGAAGGCGATACGCGCTACGCCGTCACATTTTTTATACGTAATATCTTCGTATTCTTTTACGGTTATCCAATTCATATAAGTGAAAAGTGAGAAATGAAAAGTGAAAAATTATTTAGGGGCAAAGGTAGTAATAATTTGTCAATTAGCCAATTTGTAGATTGTCAATTATTTTGTACGCCCATTCCACCATCAAGTGCAATTTTTCAGATTACTTTCTGATAGAATAAATCTTTAGGTTTTTCAAAATCTAATACTTTTCTTGGTCTATTATTAATTTTATATTGATATTTTTTAATTTCTTTATCTGTAATATCTTTAAAATCAGTGTTTTTTGGTATGTATTGCCGTACAAGACCATTGGTGTGTTCACTAAGACCTCGCTCCCAAGAACTATAAGGATGAGCAAAGAAAAATTGTAGGTTCAATTTCTTTTCAACTCGCTTAAAGTCTGAAAATTCATTACCATTGTCAGCAGTAATTGTCTTTATATAGTTTTTGTAAGGCAAGGTCATATCTATAAGTTCATCTGCTAATGATTTAGCTTTC
>NZ_AKFR01000013.1:0-64999 GCF_000277665.1 Capnocytophaga sp. oral taxon 335 str. F0486
CCCCTGATTTTTCACAGGCGGTCATTACCCATAAAAAAGCTACTAAGGATAGTAATTTATTCATAATCTTTAATCTTATTTATCTGTATTATTCTTATTTTTGCAATGATAAAGGTTATTTTATAATTGCTTGTCGTGCTACGACTATTTTAAGTTTTGAGGTACTTCCAAGATCTCTATACTTTTTACTCTCATAGCGTTTTGCACCAAGTGTCTCGTATATTCAGGATAAGGCTTTCCCGCTTTTGGGGCTCCCATATTACATTCACCGTCAGAGCCACCTCCTCCGTTAATCCACAAATAAGCATCGGCGTGTGCACCTGTGGTTTTGGTAGTGCTACGCGGGCCTAAAGCTGCATTAAAGTTATTACAAGAGTTATAAGGAGCATTTGCATTTTGGTGTTTAGGTCTATTGATACCACTGCGCCCTGTGTCAATCACGTAACGCACTTTGTCAAAACCTTTAGAAGCTAAGTAAGTTACAAATTTCTCGGCTCCTGCTTGTTCTTCAGCAGTGCCTCCTAAGCCCGAAACATTCAGTGCGAAACCACGCATATATTGTAAGCCTCCATCTATAATGGCATTGGCAACAGCTTCAGGGTGTTTTGTGACCAAATCAGAATTCCCAGCGTGAATATAGCTCGCTACATTAGGGTTATTCTCTTTTAGCTTTCTTGCACAATAAGTAAGCAAATCAGCGCGTTCTTTGTATTCAGCCGAGCCCTTTTTATGTCCGCAGTAGTTAATGGCATCTGGTTCTATAATTACTACTGCACGGCGTTGTCCAATAATGGCACTTACACGATCTATCCACGCTCTGTAAGAAGCAGCATTAGGGTGTCCGCCTCCTGAGAACGACCCACAATCGCGATTGGGGATACCGTAAATCACCACAATAGGCGTTTTGCGAGCGTGTTCAGCTCCTTCAACAAAATTCTTTAGATAGAGGTCGCTATCCTTACTGTTTGGGTTAATTCCATCATACCAATCTCCGCAGGGCGTACCATATACTTGGTAATACAGTTTTTTCAACTCGGCATTTTTTTCATTTTTTACTGCATATAACCGAGAAGGTTTCAAATAAAAATCCCAATCATAAGGTATTTGAGTTTGCGTATTTTGGGGCGTATCTTCCCCTGATTTTTCACAGGCAGTCATTACCCATAAAAAAGCTATTAAGGCTAGTAATTTCTTCATAATCTTTAATCTTATTTATGTCTTAATTTGGCAAAGATAGGAATTTATTTTCATTTACCCAAAATTATTTTCTAATTAATTTTTCCAGTCATTTTCCTCCGTTTGCTCTTCGCTTTTTCACCACCTTGTCTCTACTTTTCCTTTGTTCATTGTCTATCTGCCGTATGGCTCGCACCGTCATTTATCCGTTTATATGTACGAACTTTGCCAAAGTTTCAAAATTTGCCAAAGTTGAAATCTACTAATAACCTTCTTTTTATTTCTATCTTAGCTTTAACTTACCCCCACTTTTCCTTCGTCATTTCTTTATCTGCCCGTGCGGCTCGCACCATCATTTGTTCGTCTTTTGTTCGTCATTTGTTCGTCATTTGTTCGTTCATTGTTCGTTCATTGTTCGTCTTTTGTTCGTCTTTTGTTCGTTCTTTGTTCGTTCATTGTTCGTCTTTCCTTCGTTCTTTGTTCGTCTTTTGTTCGTTCTTTGTTCGTCTTTTGTTCGTCTTTCCTTCGTTCTTTGTTCGTCTTTTGTTCGTCTTTTGTTCGTCTCACTTTTTGGTTACTACACTCCCTCTCCTTGGGAGAGAGTTGGGGAGAGGATATTTTCTTCGTCTTTTCATTATCTGCCCGTGCGGCTCGCACCGTCTTTTGTTCGTCTTTTGTTCGTCTTTCCTATAAGCTTCTCCCAAATTAACCATTAACCATTAATCATTAACCATTAAATAAGCCTTTCATCTACATTATTTTATTCTCCCGTCCCCATTTGCTAATTGACTCATTTACTAATTTACTAATTTTATCTGTCTGTTGCGCTACGAGCTCACACTTTACCTTTTACCTTTTATCTTTTATCTTTTACCTTCAACAATTGGCATTGTGGTATTAATAGCACATTTGCTAATTTCAAATAAATACTGTACCTTTGCCAAAGTTTTTTGATAGCTTGTCGTATAACAACTTTGGGCAAAGCTCAATATAATATGAAAGTTATAGTAATTACTAACGTCTGAAAAAACTAACAACCGATGAAAGGAATTATATTAGCAGGCGGTTCAGGTACGCGCCTTTACCCCATTACTAAGGGAGTTTCTAAACAATTGCTCCCTATTTACGATAAACCAATGATTTACTATCCATTATCAGTGCTGATGCTTTCGGGTATTCGCGAGATATTGGTAATTTCTACTCCTCAGGACTTACCAGGTTTTGAACGCCTCTTAGGTGACGGTTCCGACTTCGGTATTCGCCTTAGCTATGCCGAGCAACCCAGTCCCGATGGCTTGGCTCAAGCTTTTATCATAGGCGAAGAGTTTATAGGCGATGACGATGTGTGCCTGGTATTAGGAGATAATATTTTCTACGGACAGAGTTTCTCGAAAATGCTCGCTCAAGCGGTAGAGAATGTAAAGAAAGAACGCAAAGCTACTGTCTTTGGTTATTACGTAAAAGACCCTGAACGTTATGGGGTAGCTGAATTTGACACCGAGGGCAATGTGCTTAGCATTGAAGAAAAACCCACACAGCCTAAATCTAACTATGCGGTAGTAGGACTCTATTTTTACCCCAATAAAGTAGTGAAAGTAGCCAAAAGTATCAAACCCTCAGCACGAGGTGAATTGGAGATTACTACGGTGAATCAAGAGTTTCTAAACGACGGCGAGTTAAAAGTACAACTTTTAGGGCGCGGTTTTGCGTGGCTTGATACGGGTACTCACGATTCGCTTAGCGAAGCATCAAACTTCGTAGAAACCTTAGAGAAACGTCAAGGACTCAAAATCTCTTGTTTGGAAGAAATAGCCTATCGTAAGGGTTGGATTACCGTTGAAAAGTTACAAGAGTTAGCAAAACCAATGCTCAAAAACCAATACGGGCAATACCTTTTGCAATTAACGATGAACAATAGATAATTTGCTTTTCCAAATAATTTAACGCTAAAACCTAACCTCTATCTATGCTGGCGCGAGCTTGTAGCTCGTGCCTCCTAACATCTAACCTCCTAAAAAATGGCAAAACTAAAAACAGCATATTTCTGTCAGAATTGCGGAGCACAATACAGCAAATGGCAAGGACAGTGTTACGTCTGCAAGCAGTGGAATACCATTGTGGAAGAGGTCGTACAGAAAGACACTGCTCCTGCTTGGCAAGAGAAAGAATCACCTATCAAGAGTAAAGCTCCTAAGTATATCTCTATTTCGCAAATCGATACACAACACGAGGCGCGCCTTAACAGCAACAACCACGAATTGAATAACGTCTTGGGTGGGGGAATTGTACCGGGGTCGGTTACTCTTTTAGGAGGAGAACCAGGGATAGGCAAGAGTACGCTACTGCTACAAATAGCTCTTAACTTGCCTTATCGTACCCTCTACGTATCGGGGGAGGAAAGTGAGAAACAGATAAAAATGCGCGCTGACCGCATTCCGCATAAGCTCGATAATTGCTTTATTCTCACTGAAACTAAGACGCAAAATATCTTTCAGCAGATAAAAGAACTCTTACCCGAAATCGTGATTATCGACTCTATTCAAACCCTACAATCCGATTATATAGAGGCATCAGCAGGGAGTATTTCTCAAATTAGAGAATGTACCTCCGAACTGATTAAGTTTGCTAAAACTACTCACACTCCTGTAATACTCATTGGGCATATCACTAAGGACGGACAAATAGCAGGACCTAAGATATTAGAGCATATGGTCGATACGGTTTTGCAGTTTGAAGGCGATCGCAACCACGTGTACCGTATCTTGCGTTCACTGAAAAACCGCTTTGGCTCTACTTCCGAACTAGGTATTTACGAGATGCTTAGCAACGGATTGCGTGAGGTAAATAATCCTTCGGAGATTCTCATTTCCAAAACCGATGAGACGATTAGCGGTACCTCCATAGCTGCCACTTTGGAAGGTATGCGTCCGCTGATGATTGAAATACAAGCACTCGTAAGTACAGCGGTATATGGTACACCACAACGCAGTACTACGGGCTTCAATGCCAAACGCCTCAATATGCTTTTGGCAGTGCTTGAGAAACGCGCAGGATTTCGCTTAGGTGCTAAGGACGTCTTCCTAAATATTACGGGAGGCATTACTATCGACGACCCTGCAACTGACTTAGGAGTGGCGATGGCTATCCTATCTTCTAACGAAGATATAGCGATTGAAAAGGACGTCTGTTTTGCCGGCGAAGTAGGATTAGGCGGTGAAATACGCCCTGTACAACGCGTAGAGCAACGCATTACTGAAGCTGAGAAATTAGGCTTTAACACTATTTTTGTATCAAAATATAACAAAATAGCCCTTAAAAATACTAAAATTAGGATTGTAAAAGTTGCCAAAATAGAAGATGCAATACAAGAACTATTTGGATAATAAAAACGCCTTATGTTGAAAAAACTCTTTAAAGATACCATTATCTACGGCATTGCTACTGTACTCCCTCGTGTGCTTACTTTATTGCTCACAAGGCTGTACGTGAATAAACTCGATACTGCCGATTTTGGTATCTATTCAGGGTTGTTTGTCTATCTTATCTTGGGGAACGTACTGCTATCATACGGTATGGAAACAGCTTTCTTCCGCTTTATGAATAAAGGCGAACGGAAGAAGAAGGTACAATCTACCGCGCTTACTTCTCTTACAGTCAGTTCTTTGTTTTTCCTGCTGATTGCTTACTTATTGCGACACTTTATTGCCTCCTGGCTCAACTACGATGTACAGTATATTGTCTTTGCCATTTATATATTAGTACTCGATGCCTTAGTGGTGATTCCGTTTGCGTGGCTCAGGAACAAAGGCAAAGCCAAACTTTATGCTATTGTTAAAATAGGGAATACAGCAGTGAATTTAGCTCTTAACATTTACTACCTGAACTATTTACCTGCTGAAACCCTTGCTACCAACGGTGGTGTATATTATATCTTTTTAGCCAACGTAATAGCGAGTTTAGCGACTTTCATTGTCTTACTGCCCATCTATTTCAAAATACATTTCCGTTTTGATTATCGACTTTGGAAAGAGATGATGGTTTATGCTTTCCCTGTATTATTGGCAGGTATTGCTTTTGCGGTAAACGAAGGTTTTGACCGAGTGTTCTTGCGTATGCTCCTTCCCGCTGATACTGCCGATGGAACTATAGGTATTTATTCTGCTTGTTACAAAATGGGGGTATTTATGAACCTTTTTGTCACTGCTTATAAACTTGGCATAGAACCTTTCTTTTTCAGCAGTGCACAGGATAAGAATGCGCCTAAAACTTATGCTCGTATCACCGAATACTTCATTGTGTGTGGAGGCTTTATTTTGCTCTTTATTACCGTATTCACTGATGTGTTTAAACTTATTTTGATACCTAACAAAGCTTATTGGGAAGCCCTTTGGATAGTGCCTATTATCTTGTTAGCTAACCTTTGTTTAGGTATTTACCATAGTCTTTCGGTGTGGTACAAAGTAACCGACCGCACCAGCTTTGGAGCTATCGTATCTTTAGTAGGAATGGCTATTACGGTAGTGTTCAACTTTGCGCTTATTCCTTGGCTTAGTTATAAAGGAGCGGCTTTAGCAACTCTTATCACTTATGGGGCGATGATGTTTATTTCGTATTACTATGGACAAAAATACTATCCGATACCCTATAAAAAAAGGAAGATAAAAATCTTCCTCGGAATGAGTGTTGTTTTCTCATTTGTAAATTTCTATGCTTTTGACAATAGTATCTACATAGGCACCTTACTTTTGCTTATTTATGGTTATTTGGCGAGTTTTACTATAAAGCTCAAATCTACTCTTCCTAAACAACCGTAAAAAGGTTCATCTTTTCTTCTTCCTTGTTGCGCATTAACGCACTGTCTTCCGGTGTTTTATCCTTATAACCGCAAAGATGTAACAAGCCGTGTGCCAATACCCGCAAGAGTTCTTTTTGGAACGGTACTTTAAAGATGTTAGCATTCTCTTTTACGCGTTCCACCGAAATATAAATATCCGAATGGAGTACCTTTCCCTCAGAATAATCAAAGGTGATGATATCGGTAAGGGTGTCGTGTTGCAAGTACTCTACATTGATTTTATGCAAATACTCATCATCGCAAAAAATATAGTTGATATTGCCCACCTCTTTACCTTCGGATTGGGCTACGCGTTTCACCCAACGTTTTACTTCGTTTTTCTTAAAAGGAAAGACAAAGGGAGTTTCGTTAAAAAAAGAAGTCATAATAATTATTTTTCTTTAGGCTTATAGGTACTGATACCTAAAAGTGCGTAAATGGGTGAGAAATTGATGAGAATGGTTACCAAAAGCAATATAGAAACGCCTGATAACACGGAAGCAATGGTAATAGAAAACTCGTTAAAATAACCCAATATTGCAGTGATAACGATAATGAGCAAACGGATATTCTTATCCAAAGTGCTAATATTTCTTTTCATATAGTCACATTTTTTAATTTGTGGCAAATGTACTTCTTTATTTTGAATAAAACAAAGATTTTAAATAATTATACACTTACTTTTACACTATTTCAAACTATTTACGCAAACTTCATAGATTTAGTAGGTGATATTTTGGTAATCACATAGGTAGGAATGAGTAGCATTAGCAAGCACAATAGTAAGACTCCTATATTGAGCAATAACACCCACAGAGGAGTGAAAGCAATCGGTACTTCGGTTACGTAATAGGTGGCAGGGTCTAACTTGATAAGGCTGTAACGCTGTTGTAACCAGAGCAATAAGAATCCTAAAACATTCCCCCATAAGAGTCCCAAGCCTATGATATAGGTAGCATTATACAAAAATATCTTGCGGATACTGCGGTCAGAGGCACCTAAGCTCTTTAAAGTACCTATCATTGGTGTTTTCTCCAATATGAGCACGAGAATAGCCGTAATCATATTAAATCCACCTACCACTATCATTATCCCGATGATGAGGTAAATATTGAAATCGAACATACCAAGCCATTCGAAGATAAAAGGAAACTTCTGAATGATAGTTTGCGAATCGAGGAAGGATCCTACCTTGCCGTACACTTGTTTGCCTACTTCTTCTATACGGTCAAAATCTTTGATAAAAAGCTCGAAATTGCCTATTTGGTCAGGTTGCCATTTATTGATTTTCTGAATATGACGTATATCAGTGAAGACGTACGACGCATCAAACTCTTGGAAGCCACTATTGTAAAGCCCGACGATTTTAAAACTACGTTGGTTAGGAGCTTGGGCAGCTTCGTCTTTTAAAAAGATAGCTTGGCAACGGTCGCCCAGTTTTAGGTGCAATCTGTTGGCTAAATAGGTAGACATTAACACCTCATCGGTTACTTCTTCACTCGCTACATTAGGGGTACGCCCTTCGGTAATAAAATCGCGAATAAGCGACCAATTGTAGTCTTTCCCCACACCTTTAGCGAGAATCGATTCATAAGTGGTTTCAGTACGGATAATACCACCTTTGGTAGCCACTGCCTGAATATGGGTAACTTCGGGTACTGCTGAAAAAGTAGGGTAAAAATCTTGTTTTATAGCAATAGGTCTGGTAGTGACTTGTGACGCATTACTGCTATAATCAAAAATCTGAATGTGCCCGTGAAAGACTACCAACTTCTCCCTAATCTTGCGTTGCAAGCCAATACCCGTAGCAATGGCAATGAGCATCATCACCATACCCACAGCAATGGCAGCTATTGCCATTTTGATAATTGGGGAAGAAATTGTACCTTTGTCCCCTTTCGAAAAAATAACTCTTTTTGCTATGAAATATTCAACATTCAAAACAATAATGCCTTTTAGAAGTGCCAAAGTTACACTTTTTTTCTTATGTACACTTATATCGTGCAAAAATAATGGACAGACACAAGGTAATGCTTCTGTGCAAAACACTGAAAAACAGATGAAAGAAGTGGTGGTGGGCGCTAACCGAATGTATCTTTACATTAAGGATTTACGCGCTAAAAATATAGCTATCGTTACGAATCAGACTGGGATTGTGAAAGCCGAAAAAGGGAATTATGTGCATTTGGTGGATACGTTATTAAAGAAGAAAGTATCTATCAGCAAGGTTTTTGCTCCTGAACACGGATTCAGAGGGGAAGCCGATGCGGGTGAAGTAGTGAAAGACGGCAAGGACTCTAAAACAGGCTTGCCTATTGTATCGCTCTATGGTAAAAACAAAAAACCTACTGCTGAGCAACTGAAAGGTGTAGACCTTGTACTCTTTGATTTGCAAGATGTAGGGGTGCGCTTTTACACTTATATTTCTACTTTGCATTATGTGATGGAGGCTTGTGCTGAACAGCATATTCCTGTAATAGTACTCGACCGTCCGAATCCTAATGCGCATTATATTGATGGAGCGGTGTTACAACCTGCCTTTAAGAGTTTTATTGGAATGCACCCTGTGCCCGTGGTTTACGGAATGACTATTGGCGAATATGCTCAGATGATAAATGGTGAAAAGTGGTTGCAAGCAGGCGTTACTGCTGACCTTAAAGTGATTCCTCTTGCCTATTATACACATCAAACGTCTTATAGCTTACCGGTAAAACCTTCGCCTAACTTACCTAATGATGTATCGGTGAACTTGTACCCAAGTTTGTGTTTTTTTGAAGGGACAAATGTGAGTATGGGACGCGGTACCGATATGCAGTTTCAGATTTATGGCTCTCCTTATTTTGATAAGACGGCTTTTAGCTTTACGCCACACCCTAATGCAGGCGACAAGAATCCGAAGTTTAACGGTGAACTATGTTACGGTGAGGACTTGAGAAAAACACCTCGTTTGGATAAACTAAATCTCACTTGGCTTAAAAAAGCTTTTGAGCAAGGCAAAGGAGTGAAAACACCTTTCTTTACTTCATCGTTCAATAAGATTGCTGGTAATGATATATTAAAGAAGCAAATAAGCGAAGGGAAGACCGAAGACGAAATACGCCAATCGTGGCAAAAGGATATAGAGCAGTTTAAGGAGATGAGAAAGAAATATTTACTATATCCGTAATTAATACTATAATGCCAATAATACCAATTGTTGAAGGTAAAGTGTGAGCTCGTAAGACGATAGACAGTCGTAGCACGACGGGCAGATAAACAAAAGACGGTGCGAGCCGTACGGGCAGATAAACAAAAGACGAACAAAAGACGAACAAAAGACGAACAAAAGACGAACAAAAGACGAACAAAAGACGAACAAAAGACGGTGCGAGCCGCACGGGCAGATAAACAAAGAACGAACAAAGAACGAACAAAGAACGAACAAAGAACGAACAAAGAACGAACAAAGAACGAACAAAGAACGAACAAAGAACGAACAAAAGGCGGAGGAAAAGTGGGGGTAAGTTAAAACTAAGATATAAATAAGAAGAATGTTATTAGTAGATTTCAACTTTGCCAAAGTTTCAAATTTTGGCAAAGTTTGTATATATAAATGAACAAAAGACGGTGCGAGCCGTACGCGCAGATAAAGAAATGACGAAGAGAAGGTGAACCTAAGACGAAGAATAATTAGGGTTGTTAAAAAAATAAGAAAGGGTTTAAGTGATTTATAAATCACTTAAACCCTATTTCTAATTAACTAATATTCCTATTTTCTAAAAACGCACTCCTACGCCCAATTGTATTTGTTGGGTGGTTGCTTTTTCTTTAAGGGCGTTACTAATATCACTGTAACCCCATACATAGCGACCGTAAGCAAAAAGAGGACCTAAATTTACTTCGGCTCCTGCCACTAATGAAAAATCAGTATCTTTAAAGAGCTTTTCTCCGTTTTCCCAAGTACTTTGGTCGCGGTTGGCAAGGAAACTAAATTGAGGTCCTGCGTGTAGTGAAATCAATCCGCTAGGGTTGTATTTCAAGAGTACTGGTACACTTACGTAGTTCAGTGTTTTTTTCTTTTCGAACTTGTCGTTCCAAACAGATTGGTAGCTATCGCGGAGCTCTGTATTGGTTTGACTAAAAAGTACTTCACCCTGTAGCCCCCAGCTATCATTGAAATCGAATTCGACGAAACCACCTAATTGATAGCCCAATTTAAAGTTTTTGTCATAGGCTACACCTTCTACTTTACCTAAGTTAGCACCTGCTTTTACTCCTAAGTGAAACTCTTGAGCATAGGTAGCGGTGGTGAGTAGCATTATCGCAATAAAAGCTGTTAATTTAGTGATTTTGTTTTTCATACGCTTAATTATTGTTTAATGATTCGGTATAGTTATTCCAAATAGTGTGCCAAAAAAAATAATTTACCAAATTGCAAATTTGTAAATTAGCAAATTATATACTACTTTTGTGGCGTGAAAATATAAAGCTAACAGACCAATGATTATACATCATTTAGGCGAAGAGCCTTCCGTATTAAACCGATTTATCGCCCAGTTGCGTGATGTAAATATTCAAGCAGACCGTATGCGATTCCGTAAAAATTTGGAACGAATAGGGGAGGTATTGTGTTACGAGATGAGTAAGTTTCTACACTATAAAACGGAAACAATTACTACACCTTTGGGCGAAAAGAAGGTACAACTTCCGAAAGACGAGATAGTAATTTGCTCTATTTTGCGTGCTGGTTTGGCATTGCATCAAGGCTTGATGAACTACTTTGATAATGCTGATAATGCGTTTATCTCGGCTTATCGCAAACACACTTCTGAGACTGATTTCGATATAATGGTGGAGTATCTGGCTTCGCCGTCCTTAGAAGGTAAAATCTTATTCTTAGCTGACCCAATGCTAGCTACAGGGCGTTCGTTTGCTAATGTATTCAATGCGCTGAAACCTTTAGGAACACCTAAAGAGATACATTTATTTGCTGTTATAGGGGCACAGCAGGGGATAGAATACTTGGAAGATAAGTTTCCTGAGACTACTCATTTATGGATTGCTACCATAGATGCTCACCTTAACGACCACGGATATATAGTACCAGGTTTAGGTGATGCGGGTGATTTAGCTTTTGGTAATAAAATGGAGTAGAAGCCCTATGCCAGGCATAGATAATAGTGACCATAGTACGATTTCTTTTAGCCACCACACACGTATTTTCTCTACATAAAGAGCAAAGAGAATGGCAATAGGGGCAAAGGTGTATATCACTTCTTTGGAAAGGAATACTACTATAAGCCCTATCCAGAGGAATTGTATTACTACTAATGAGCTGATACTGTGATAAACACTTCTGAAATAGTATACTGCTAATGCCACTAAAAGAAGGAGAGCTAAGCTACATACTGCTATTGTTGTAGCAATGGAATGAGAGGAAAAGTTTAGAAGATTATTTATATCTGAAGTGATGAGATTTGTAAAATCATCAATAGGAAAAGGCTCTTGAAGTATTAATAAAATAGCCCCTAATAAGATGCTAACAGTAATGATTGCTAAAAGAGGTATAAACCAATAACGGCGTTTTTCAGCTCCGTAAAAGAGTAGAGAAATCCATACATTTAGCAGAAAAATTAAAGCCCAAGGGTGCAACAAGCCTGCACAAATGATTAGTAGAGAAGTATCGAATAGTTTTTGTGGAATGCCTTCACCTGTTTTAAGAGTAAGTACACGCCACAAGGCTACAATGATAAGTAAGTTAGCACCTACTAATTTCACTTTATCAAAAAGGGTAGGGAAGAGCACTACAAAAATACTAAAAAAAGCTATAGAGTAGCAGTTTTTGGTGTCAGTAAGTTCATTCCACCGGTCTATTTGGTGAAGTAATAATAAAGAAAGAAAGAGTAATACAAAAGTACTCATTAAAACAGTGAGATGAGACACGTCACTGAGAGGAAGTTGTAGTATTTTAAATTGAAATAGCCCATCACCTATCAATAGTGCTAATAGCACAATGATAAATGTGATGGGCTTTGTATTTTCAAAACGTACTGATAGCATTAGTTACTAATAGTTAAAATATTACCAGCTACTGAAACATTATAATTTAGTAAAGGATAAGGTTTGGCAATTTGTCCAATAGCAATAGGAGCTCCTGATATTAAATTGTAAACTGTTTTACCACAAGAACATTTGGCAAAAGTATAGTCGTGACCAGTCTTCTCATAGCTATTTTCATCTTCTATAGCCCTTATGCCAAACAGGCGACTATGACATTCTTGTAAATTATGATTAGGACAAGTAGCCTCCCAAGCACGATATCCTCCATTACTATAACAAGTCACAAAAAATCCTTTAATACCTCCGTAGGGAACAAATACAGTATTCATTGGTGTTTTTAAGCTGTTATAGAGAGGTAAACTTATATCGATAGTATAGGTGAAATGTACTTCTCCTAAGTTAGGGTTGCGCGTTTGCCGTTCTTTCTCGCAAGAAAACAATCCAATCAAAAGTATTACATATATCAGTCTATACATTTTGTTACCTATTATTTAGCTTAAAATTGATACCCTACTCCCATTGAGAGCGTTCTATTTTTAAAGTCGTAAGAATTAGCAATACCCGTACTTATGAGACTTGCCTCATCGCCTTCAAAGATATTAGTGAGTCCTTGTACCCAACGTATTTCGAAAAACCAACCTGCATCAGTAGTGTAACCTATCCCTGCAGTCATAGCTACATCTATAATGTCTATGGCATCTGATTTTACACGAGTTACGGGTTCTGTACCATTGAAGTAGAAATTAGGCTGGTCAATGCGATACTCTATCTGAGGGCCTACGTGCAAATTAATACCCTTTCCTACATTGAATCGTGCCATTACAGGAGCCGAAAGATAATCAAGAGCCAAAGTAGCATTCCCATATCTATCAGATTTTATTTGTGCACCACGACGATTGTAGATACCTTCTATCTGTAAAGAGAACAATTTAGATAGGGGAAACTCTAAAGTAACCCCAGCATAATAACCGTGATATGGTTTAAAACTTGCCTCACTACTTACATCTCCTTTTAAGGTAGCATAATTGTACCCTGCTTTCACTCCTATGTATTGTGCTTTTACATTGTAAAAAGCAAACAAACATATGGCTAATAATACTATTTTTCTCATTGTTTATTATTTTTAGATGTTAGTCGTTTGTTGTTAATACTATAATTTTTTGGTAGAGATAATCTTCACAGGGCAGGCTTTTTGTGCTTTCTCACAATCCTCAAAAATACTATCGTCATAACTTTTTAGAGTGAAGAAGCCTTTCTTTTCAGTGGAACGTAATAATACGCTCTTGCCATCTTTTTTCGACATCTGGAACTGCTCAGGAGCCATCTCTACGCAGTAGTTACAGCCTATGCATTTTTCACGCTGTAAGGTTACTATTACCATATTAAACTAAATCTGCTAATCTGCTAATTGATATTTGTTTTTACTATTTTATATAGTTTATCTGATAGCCTTATTCTAAAATTGGTTTTGATAGTACAAGAATCACCTTTCTTAGCTCTTTCAGCAGGAGTATCGTTTACCATCATTGAGGTGAGCTCTATTTCTTGAACGCCTGTTGAAGGTCCAGTGATGAGCAACTTGTCGCCTATCTTTATATCAAAGGCTTCAATAGCAAACTCTGCAATACCAGTCTTAGGAAAATAGTGTTTGCCTTGCCCAATGTATACTTTCTTTTGGGTAGCATTAGATCCTGGGTTCTCACTCCATTCACCGAGCTTTTGCCCTAAATAATATCCACTCCAGAAACCGCGATTGTACACCGTTTTGAGGGCTTCTATCCAGCTTTCAAATTTTTCTTTACTGTATGTGCCTGCGTAATAAGCATCTATTGCTTCTCGGTAGGTGCGAATAACGGTAGCCACATACTCAGGAGCGCGCCCACGTCCTTCAATCTTTAATACCTTTGCCCCTGTGTCGATTACTTGGTCGAGAAAGTCAATCGTGCAGAGGTCTTTAGGCGACATCATATACTCGTTGTCTAATTCTATTTCAAAACCGCTTTCTTGGTCGATTACAGTGTATTTCTTGCGACAGTTTTGCTTGCAAGCTCCGCGATTGGCTGATGAATTGTGTGAGTGCAAACTCAGGTAGCACTTGCCTGACACCGCCATACAAAGCGCCCCGTGTCCAAATATTTCTATTTCTACCAAATTGCCCGAAGGTCCTTTGATTTGCTCTTTTTCTATCTGCTCACATATCTTCTTGATTTGTCGTAAGCTCAGTTCACGGCTCATTACCATTGTATCAGCAAACATCGCGTAGAAGCGCACGGTTTCAATATTAGTGATATTGATTTGAGTAGAGATATGCACCTCCATTCCTATTTGTCGAGCATAAGCTATGACTGCCTGATCCATAGCTATCACAGCTGTAAGACCTGCTTTTTTGGCAGCGTCTAATAGTGTTTTGATGATAGATAGGTCGTGGTCGTAAATAATAGTATTAAGGGTGAGATAAGTGCGAATGCCCTTAGGAGCACAACGACGCGCTATTTCATCAAGGTCGTCAATCGTAAAGTTGATACTTGCTCTTGCACGCATATTCAGCTGGTCTACCCCAAAGTACACTGAGTCGGCACCATTGTCTATTGCCGCTTGTAGCGACTCAAAATTACCAGCTGGTGCCATTAGTTCAATTTTTCCTGAATGAGTCATTATATAGTGAGTGAGGGGGCAAAGATACGAAAATAAAGTAGAATTTGAAAATTGTAATGTATAAAATTAAGTAAAAAGCGAAAATATGCTTAATATGCTAACTTGTCAGTGAAGTAAAATATTAATGTTCTTCCAGCTTCTCCGTTAGTTCAAACCAGCGTTCGGTCTTTTCCTCTATCGCAATAAGTGTCTCTTGCAAGGCTACTGATTGTTCTTGTATTTCATTACTGCTAAGACTTCCTTCGGCAAAAGTAGCTTCTATAGCAGTTTTTTTCTCTTCTAACTGCGCTATTTCTTTTTCCAATCGGTTGTATTCCTTCTGCTCGTTGAACGATAAACCTTTCATTCCGTCCTTGCGCCAAGTGTTTTTGGTGGCTTCTTTCTTGGGAGTATCGTCTGTCGGAGGAACGCTCTCTTCGTACACGCGGTAATCGGTGTAGTTACCAGGGAAATCCTCTACTTCGCCATTGCCTTTGAAAACAAAAAGGTGGTCTACTATTTTATCCATAAAATAGCGGTCGTGCGATACTACCACCAAGCATCCTGGATAGTCTAACAAAAAGTCTTCTAAGACGTTCAGAGTAACAATATCGAGGTCGTTCGTAGGCTCGTCTAAAATCAGAAAATTGGGGTTTTGAATGAGTACAGTACATAGGTATAAGCGTTTGAGTTCCCCTCCGCTGAGTTTCTCTACATAGTCGTATTGCTTTTTACGGTCGAAGAGAAAGCGCTCTAATAGCTGTCCTGCTGAGAGAGTACGCCCTTTAAGTAGTGGAATGTAATCGCCATACTTTTGTATCACTTCTATTATCTTTTGCCCTTGTTGTACCTCAATACCATCTTGGGTATAGTACCCGAACTTAATAGTGTCTCCCACTACTATTTTACCACTATCAGGAGCGATAGACGAGGTGAGCAAGTTGAGAAAGGTGGATTTGCCCGTGCCGTTCTTACCTATAATTCCCACTCGTTCGCCCCGCAAGAAATTATAATTGAACTTATTGAGCACACACAAGTCTCCGAAGCTCTTGCTCACATTGTGAAACTCCACCGTCTTGCTTCCCAATCGCTCCATATTGATTTCGAGCTGTACCGAGTGCTCCTTCCGACGCTTGTGGGCAGCCTCCTTTATCTTATAAAAATCGTCTATACGCGATTTAGACTTAGTAGTTCGTGCCTTAGGTTGCCTACGCATCCAGTCGAGTTCCTTTATATAAAGGTTTTTAGCCTTCTCTACCGATGCTTGTTCTTGTGCTAATCGCTGTTCTTTTTTCTCTAAGAAATAGGAGTAGTTCCCTTTGTAGCTGAATAGTTCGCCATTGTCCAATTCGAGGATTTCATTGCATACGCGTTCCAAAAAATAACGGTCGTGCGTAACGATGAAGAGTGTGAGGTTTTCTTTGGCAAAGTACTGTTCTAACCATTCAATCATTTCTAAGTCGAGGTGGTTCGTAGGTTCGTCCAATATCAGCAAGTCAGGTTTGCTAATAAGTACATTGGCTAAGGCGAGACGCTTTTTCTGTCCTCCCGAAAGGTTTTTTACTTTCAGTTGGAGGTTGTCTAATTTTAGACGGAAGAGTATTTGTTTGTATTGTGTTTCAAAATCCCAGGCATTATGGCGTTCCATCTGTTCAAAAGCCTTTTGATAAGCCATTTCGTTTTCAGGGTGCTGTAAAGTGTGTTCGTACTCCTGAATCAATCGTAAAATAGAATTGTCGGTTGCAAAAATAGTCTCTTCTACCGTTAGTTCTTCGTTAAAAGAGGGATTTTGTGAGAGAAAACCTATATGTATGCCCTTGCGGAATACTACTTGTCCGCTATCGGGTTGGTCTTTGCCTGCAATAATATTGAGTAAAGTAGTCTTTCCTGTACCATTTTTAGCGATAAAGGCTATTTTTTGGTCTTTATTGATACCAAAAGAGATGTTTTCAAGGATTATGCGTTCGCCAAAGGCTTTTGATATATTTTCTACGGATAGTAAGTTCATTTAATTTAGATAATAAATTAAAATTAATTTGTGATGTCTCTATCTGCTTGGCTATACGCCCAAGGGGCTCCGTTGTTCTCTATATTAGTCATCATCACATTGAGTTCGGTAGGGGCTGCCGATTCTTCCATTACCAAATACTGCCTCATATCCATAATAATAGATAACGGACTGATATTCACAGGGCAGACCTCCACACAAGCATTGCAAGTGGTACAAGCCCATAGTTCTTCAGGAGTAATGTAGTCGCCTAAAAGTTGCTTACCGTCAGGCTCAAAAGTACCGTGTTTGTCGATATTGCGTCCTACCTCTTCTAAGCGGTCACGTGTTTTCATCATAATCGCGCGAGGAGAAAGCTTTTTACCAGTGAGATTCGCCGGACATTCATCGGTACAACGCCCGCACTCGGTACAAGTATAGGCGTTCATCAGCTGTAACCAAGTGAGGTCGGTCACGTCCGAAGCTCCAAACTTATCAGGAGGGGCTGTGTCTTGTGGTGTTGCAAAAGGGTCGGCATTGGGGTCTAACATTAGTTTCACCTCTTGTGTTACCGCTGGGTTTACCTTAGAAGCTCCTAACGGACGAATAGGTGCGTAGTACGTATTAGGGAAAGCTAACAGTATGTGTAGATGTTTGGAGTAATACAAGTAGTTTAAAAAGCATAAAACCCCAGTAATGTGTAACCACCAACAACTGCGTTCTACAACTATAAGAGTGCTTACCGAAGCGTTTCCTAACAAGGGGCGTAACCATTCGCTCACAGGAAAAGAACCTGCTTGCACATAGTGGGGTACGTGTAATGCTTGTAGCTGAGCATCGGCAGCGTTCATCAGTAGGAAAAGACTCATCATTACCATTTCGGCATAAAGGATATTGCTTGCATCTTTTTTTGCCCACCCTCTGATTTCTGCCTTGCGAAAGCGTGGTAGTTTTAGAACGTTTCTCCTTATCCAAAATACAGTTACTGCTACAATCACTAAGAGAGCCAATACCTCAAAAGAAGCTATCAAGAAGTTGTAGAACGCCCCTAAGGAGGCAAATATGCGGTGGGTTCCTATGATACCGTCAGTAATAATCTCTAAAAGTTCGATGTTGATAATCAGGAAACCTGCATATACAATAATGTGTAACACACCCACTATGGGGCGTACCAACATTTTTCGTTGCCCTAAAGCGAGCCACAACATATTTCTGAGTCGCTCTTTGCGGTTGCCAGAAGTGTCTTCCGGCTTGCCTAAACGGATATTCCTAATGAGTTTCCGTAGATTATAAATAAAAAAGCCTCCTCCTATACAGAGAAGTATTGTAAATACTATGTTAGGAAAGAAGCTCATCAATACAGTTTATTCTCCTTTTTCTTCGTCTTGAGGCTCGTATGTTTTAGCTTTCTTACCAAAAACGGAGAAATGAAGATAACGCTTAGGATTTAAACGAAGGTCTTGCAAGAGCAATTCGAGCTGTTTAGCCGATTTGTCTAAATCTTTATAGAGCGTTTCGTCTTTTAGTAATTTTCCAATAGTACCCTTGCCTCCTTCTACTTCAGCCAAAAGAGTATTGAGGTTGTTAAGAGTTGTTTGTGCATTGGCAATTACTTTATTGAGTTCAGCTTCCGAAAGCTGTCCTGATACTTTTGATAGATCAGTAGTGATTTTATTAGCATTGCTTAAAGTAGCATTCAAATTGGCTTGATTAGTTACCAATATCTTATTGAGGTTTACTGATGCCTGATTTAGGTTGTGCATTGTCGCGCTCAGTTCGGCAATGGCAATTTTTAAATTGTTAGTAGTTTTAGCATCTAAAACACTGTTCACTCCTGTAAGAGTGGTATCGGCTTGTCCTAAAAGACGATTGAGTTTGTCTTGTGTAGGTTTGATTGACGAAGAGATAGAGGCGAGCATATCTTCTTGTACACGTGCTTCTAATACATCTCCCGATACGGCTATAGGAGCATTATCGAAGGCGGGAATAATTTGCAGTCCTGCACCTCCAAGCAAACTGTTGTAAAGCTCCGCTACACTATTCTTAGAGAACTTAAAATCGTCTGAACACTCCATCGTGATTTTTATCTTGGCACTTTTCTCTTCTAAGTCCACTGCTTCCACACTCCCTACTTTCACCCCATTTACAGTGATTTGTGTACCTGTTTTTAACCCTCCTGAATGAGGAAAATAAGCGTAATAAGTATTCGTTTTATTAAATAATGATTTAGACTTCAAGAAGTTAAAGCCTATATAAAAAGCGGCAATACCCGCCACAACTATAATAGCTGTTTTTATTTCTCTGGATAGTTTCATCAGTTTCTATTTGAATAAGTTTACTTTTCTATTTGTTTAGCTCTTTCTACTGTAATGCGTTTCTTTTGGTAAAAAGCTACGATATAAGCATCTTTATACCCTTTTTTTTTTGCTTTGTTCAGTAGCTCAAGGGCTTCTCTGTGCTTCGAAGTATCACCATAGTAATACACATATACACGCCCGTCTTTTTCAACCGATATAGGCGAGAGTCCTTTGAAATTAAAAGCCTTTGTTTCTAAATTTTTAGGGCTTGATGATATCTGTACTTTATAGCTCAAATCGCTGTTGTTAATAGTGCTATTACTTGTACTTTGTCTCGGGGTATTACTTTTTTCTCTTACTTGTGAAATACTGTCGTCAGGGGTAGTATAAGAACTTTTGTCTTCTATCCATTTCTTGTAAGCGAGTATCGCCTCGGCAATGTTCTCTGCAAACTCTTCTTGCCCCTTAGCCGAGGTGAGGAATTTGCGTTCCTCGTTGTTAGTAAGGAATGCTGTTTCTATAAGAATACTGGGCATATAGGTTTGGTGCAAGACGATGAATCCCGCTTGGCGTACGCCTCTGTTAGTGCGTTTCATCACTCCTGTGAGTTGGTTTTGCACTAACTTAGCTAGCTGAATGCTCTGCTCCAAGAACTCTTCTTGCATAATAGATAGCCCTATTACCGATTCAGGTGAGTTAATATTGTACTTAGCGTATTTCTTTTTGTAATCATCTTCCAAGTAGATTACTGAGTTTTCGGCTTTGGCAACCTCAAAGTTCTGCTGGTTGGCGTGTAGCCCTAATACATATGTTTCCGCACCGTCTACTTGTGTTTCGTGAGCGTTGCAGTGTACTGAAACGAATACATCGGCTTTGTTCCTGTTGGCAATAGCTCCACGCTCATAAAGGTCAATTAGCACATCGGTTTTGCGAGTGTAAATCACCTTTATATCAGGGTAAGCCTCTAACTTTTTGCCTACTAATAATACTATTTTCAGCACCACATCTTTCTCAAAGATGTTTTTCTGTACTACTTTACCGGGGTCTTTACCTCCGTGACCCGCATCTAAAACTACTTTAAACACAGGGTTCTTCTGTCCATAAAACAGACTAAAAGTACTACTGCATAGTGAAAAAAGAAGAATGTATATAAATTTCATTAATATATGTTCTGCTTAAAATTGGTGCAAAGGTAATTATTTTACTCGAATATACAAAAAGCGTGACGTTAAAGTTTCATTTTTAAAGGAATAAAGGAGGTTATCTGCAATAAATAACCTCCTTCTTCTATCAATATATCAAGCAAATTTTATTTTGATTTACCTTGATTTGCCACGCTGTTGATAGCGGCTGCAATAGCTTCTTGGTCGCCTAAATAATAATGTTTGATAGGTTTTAAATTAGCATCGAGTTCATATACCAAAGGTACTCCCGTTGGGATATTGAGCTTTAAGATTTCTTCTTTTGAAAGCCCGTCGAGATATTGTACCAAAGAACGCAAGCTGTTACCGTGTGCTGCGATAATCACACTCTTGCCTGCTTTAATGTCTGGCGCAATTTCGTTAAACCATATAGGCAACATACGGTCATAACAATCTTTCAAACTTTCGCCTGCTGTTTTTTCTTCTTTGGTAAGTGAAGCGTAACGACGGTCGTGTGAAGGGTGACGTTCGTCTGATTCTTCAATAAGTGGAGGGCGAACATCGTAAGAGCGTCTCCACAAAAGTACTTGGTCTTCACCGTATTTAGCAGCAGTTTCAGCTTTGTTCAAACCTTGTAGCGCTCCGTAACTCTTTTCATTGAGTCTCCAGCTTTTGTGTGTAGGCACCCAAAGGTCGCCCATCGCCTCCAAAGCATTGTTCAAGGTTTTGATAGCTCTTTTGAGCACTGAAGTATAGGCAACATCAAATTTGAAGCCTTCTTCTTTCATTACGCGTCCTGCTTCACGTGCTTCTTGTACGCCTTGCTCTGTTAAATCTACATCTTGCCACCCTGTGAATAAGTTGAGCTTGTTCCATTCACTTTGCCCGTGGCGTAAAAGTACTACTTTATACATATATATTTAATTAATTTTATTTTTATTCTTCTCCTTCTTTTTTACCCAAACCTCTTAGGAAATTGCCTATTTGTTTTTTGGCTTCTTTTTTAGCCTCTTCTTTGGCTTTCTCTTTCACTTTAGTCATTGTGCTGTCTTTGTTCTTCATCAGTCCTCCCACGGTTTTGGTTATTTCGCCTGCTGTACCCGAACTTGTTTTACCTCCTAAAGCCTTTTGTAGTGCGTCAGTGCCTTTAGCGGTAAGGTTGTTAATTTGGTTTTTAGCTATTTGAGTAGCCAAATTTTTTACTACGGCTTTAGCATCGGTGCTTACTTGTGGTTTTTTGAAAGTTCCACCTACGGTTGCTACCACAGGCAAGTTGTTTATCTTTTTCTGGTTTTCAGGAGTCAGTTTTGCTAACAAACCTTCTGCTTCTTTACCCAACATTTGAGGCGGTACATTAAAGGTGAGTTTGTAATTCATCTGTTGGTCAAATCCGTGAGAACCTGCTACCTCTATGGCTACATCTTTATATTTGATAGTAAAAGGCTTGATTTTCACTTTTCCATCTTCAAAATCAACCGCTGCTTTCACATCTTTTAGGTTGAGATTGGCTAAATTTAAACCTGTAAATTGGCTGTCTAAAGCTGAGAGTAGGGGAGAACCGTGGCTGTCAATCTTGGAGTCGATAAGTGCTGCGAATAGGTCGCCCGAGATACTGTTAATTTGAGGAGTTAAATCGTTTTTCAAATTACCTTTTACGTTGATAACCGTATTCACTTTCCCTTGTACAGCTTTCGCAATAGGCGCTATCTTTTCGAGCATAGTAATTTGCGTAAAAGCATCGGATATGTTAAGGCGGTTGAGGTTCAAGTCTACGTCAAAGGTAGGTACTTTTTCTTTGGTCGATACATCTCCTGTAAGAGCTATATTTCCTCCAAAAATATCCGATTTTAAGTTCTCTAAGGTTACTTTTTGGTCTTTTATAATCAGTTTACCCGATACATTACTTAATTTCAAATTGTCGTATAACACCGTATTGGCTTTTGCAGTAAGCGCACAATCTAAGAAAGCAGGCACTTTTATAGCCGCTTCTTTTGTAGAGGTCTTATTAGCTTTAGGTGCTTCTTTGGTTTCTTGTTTTGCAGGAGCAGACGATTCTGTTGCGGGTTGCATAAAATCGTTTACTACTAACTTGTTCGAAGATAGATTAAAGTTTCCTTTGAGGATTTCTTTTCTGAAAGCAAAACCGTACAGATTATCTATCGTTCCAGTAAGGTGTAAGTCGCTATCACCTGTGCGAGCATCAAATTTTGAAAGCCCAATGTGCGACGGATTAAAGGCTACGTTTAAGTTATCAATATGGAAAGGTTTTACAAACTCCTCGCCTGCATATACAAACTGAGAAAGCGACAAATTACCCTGCGCTTTAATTTTTTGATAATTCTTAGCCTCTACCGATTTCATATCCAATTGTGTCGCTATATCAGCACGTAAGATTCCTGCCAACTTCTTGTTTAACGAAATAGGGTATGCTTGCGATAAGTTTGCCAAGTTGATAGTCCCTTTTACTGCCATATCCACAAACGGGTTTACTACCACATTGCTCACATTGGCACGAGCCGAAAAATGGTCTTGGTCAATGCTCATCGTAAATTTGTTGAGGTTCACTTTGGTATCGTTGGTAATACCCGTAGCGTTGTTTACTTTTAGGTCGATAGTGATGTCACGCACCGTTTTAGGCAGGTTCGGATATTTAAAAGAAGCATTGTCTGCATACATTTCAAGTCCGAAAGTAGGGATTTTATCACCTACCATATCACCTTTGGCAAAACCTTTCAGGGTCAGATTTCCTGTGGTTTTTACATTCTCAATGCTTTTAGAGTACTCTTCGGGAATGAGCGCTAAAAAGTTTTGAAATGAATTGGTAGGGGTGCTAAAAGTAAGGTCGTAATGTTGTCCTTCCTCCAATAACTGAATAAAACCATCGAATACCAAATCCAAACGATTTACAGTAGCTTTGTTTTGCTTGAAAGTATATTTCTGATTTTTGAGGTCGATACCCAAAATAGCCTGCAAGGTGATAGGCACTCGCTTCATAAAAGTGCTCTTACCCATTGCAAAAGTTAGGTTGGCTTTTGTCTGAGTGTCTAAGTCCAATACCTCTTCGGCAAAGTTTCCTTTCCCGCTGTGGTAAATATCGGCTGCTTCCATAAAGAGGTTGCCGTCGTCCATTTTGAAAGTAAATTTCAGATTTTCTACATTGTACCGCTGAATATCTAGCTTGATAGGTGCTGACTCTTCCTCAGGTTTATCCGAAGGAATAGCGATATCATAGTTGCCTTCTCCCTCCTTGTTAAGGTGTATATACACCGAAGCATCTTTCACATTAGCTCCTAGCAAATTGTAGTTGCCCGCTAATAAATCTTTGATGCTAAGCGTTACATCTATGTGTTTAGCAGCAAAAAGTGTATCACCTACGAAAGGCTCTTTGTTTACCAAAACAAAATCGTTGAGGGTAACGCGTGCCTTAGGAAAGTTTTTAAACAGACTAATATCAACATCTTGTAATCCGATGTTCGCCTTTAAGTTTTCATTTGCCATCTCAATAACCTTTTCCTTGATAGTATCTTTAAAGAAAAAAGGAATAGCAATCATTGCGATGATGAGGAGCAGTAGGGTTATACCTCCCCATTTCAGTATTTTTTTAGCTATTTTCATTCGTGTTTTAGCAATTATGTTTTCTGAGTGCAAAGATACGAAATAATTAACAATTGGCAATAAATTCTGAAATAATTATTTTGTTCTTTGTTTTTATAGTCTACCAGAATTGGTCTGCGGATTTTCATCTTGCACTTTACCAAAGTTGAAATCCACCAACATCCTCTTTTTTTACTCTCTCTTAGCTTTAACTTCCCTTTGCTTTAACGCCACTCTTCCTTCGTCATTTGTTCGTTCATTGTTCGTCTTTTCTTCGTCTTTTCTTCGTCTTTTGTTCGTCATTTGTTCGTCATTCGTTCGTCTTTTATTCGTTCATTGTTCGTTCATTGTTCGTCTTTTCTTCGTTCATTCTTTATCTGCTCGTGTGGCTCGCACCGTTCATTGTTCGTCTTACTTTTTCCGTTATTATACTCCCTCTCCTTGTAAGTAGATATTCTGTCCGCTGATTCTTCGTTAGAGGTTTAGAGGAAATTTTATTAATCATTTTTGTTCAAATTCTACACCCAAGCTATACTTCTTTTACTTCACTAATTTAGTGTGTTTTATCTAATATGCTAATTTTCAAATTTGCTAATTTGCTAATTTCTCTCTATTTTTGCATTCTTATAAAGTCTTATAACGAAAAAATGGAGCAGATAAGTGTATTCGATATGCTAAAAATAGGGGTAGGTCCTTCCAGCTCTCACACTTTGGGTCCTTGGCGTGCTGCTGAGGCTTTCCTCAAAGAATTGAGAGAGAAGCACCTCCTAACCCGCACAACCAAAGTGCACGTAGATTTATACGGCTCACTCTCTCTCACAGGCAAAGGTCACGCTACCGATTTGGCAGTAATGTTAGGTCTCAGTGGTGCCGACCCTGAGTATGTGCCTATTGAGAGTTTAGATGTGATTATTACGGCTATTACTAATAATCAAGAGCTCTATTTAGGTAATGAGAGCATCATTAGCTTCAATCCTAAGGAAGATATTATTTTCAATAGAGATTTTTTGCCTTTTCACCCCAATGGTCTTACTTTTACAGCTGAAGGCGAGGGGTTCAGTTATGCTTCTACTTTCTACTCAGTAGGGGGTGGTTTTATAGTAAAAGAAGGAGAACAAGCAACAGTCAAGGAAGATACTCAGCGAAATTTCCCTTTCCCTATTGATAAAGCTGAGCAGCTCATTAGCTATTGTTGCCAAGAAGGAAAGAAAATATCCGAAATCGTCTATGAAAACGAAAAAGCCTTGCGTACTGAGGAGCAAATCCATAGCGAACTGATGCGTATATGGCATACTATGTTGGAATGTACTTATATAGGTTGTCATACCGAGGGTGTACTCCCAGGCGGTTTACACGTGCGCCGTCGTGCTTATGATATCCACAAGAACCTCATAGGGGTAGTCACCTACGATAGTCCAGAGAATTGGCTGAACTCTATCAAGAAAACGAATATCAAGTTTCGCGAAATCCTTAAATGGGTAAGTTGTTTTTCGCTAGCAGTTAATGAAGTGAATGCTTCGTTGGGGCGTGTAGTTACGGCACCTACCAATGGTAGTGCAGGGGTGATTCCCGCCGTGTTGCTCTACTACATAACCATCGAAAACCAACAAGCTACTGAGGAGCAAATCCAGCAATTCCTATTGGTAGCGGGCGAAATAGGCAGTCTCTTCAAAAAAGGGGCAACCATTTCAGCAGCTATGGGCGGTTGTCAAGCCGAAATAGGTGTATCTTCCGCAATGGCGGCAGGTGCGCTCTGCGAACTCTTGGGTGGTTCTCCAGAGCAGGTACTCATCGCTGCCGAAATAGCAATGGAACACCACTTGGGGCTTACTTGCGACCCTATTGGCGGATTGGTGCAAATCCCTTGTATCGAGCGCAATGCTATGGGGGCAATCAAAGCAATTAACGCTGCCGAATTAGCTATCGAAACCGACCCTAAGAATGCGAAAGTACCCTTAGACAAGGTTATCAATACTATGTGGCAAACTGCCAAAGATATGAACTCTAAATACAAAGAAACCTCAGAAGGGGGCTTAGCGGTAGCTGTAAATATGGCGGACTGCTAATCTAACAACTAATAACTAACAATTAATGACAATAAACTGTAAAGGAGAGCTTCTCTCTATGGATACCCCGCGAGTGATGGGAATCCTTAATCATACCCCCGACTCTTTCTACGAAGGAAGTCGTGTAACCGAAAAAACACTCTTACAACGCGCAGAAACAATGCTCGCTCACGGCGCAGATTTTATTGATGTGGGTGGTTATAGTACCCGCCCCAATGCACCCGAAGTCTCACAAACCGAAGAACTCAGTAGGGTAGTGCCCGTAGTGCGCTCTTTGGTGCAACATTTCCCCGAGATACGTATCTCGGTAGATACTTTCCGCAGTGAGGTAGCACGCCAATCGCTCTTAGAAGGGGCTTGTATTATCAATGATATTTCTGCCGGACTCTTAGATGAGCAGATGTTGGCTACAGTAGCGCAATTTCAGGTGCCTTATATTGCGATGCACCTCGTAGGTACACCCCAAACAATGCAACAGCACACTGATTATAAGGATATTATCAGTGATATGCGCTACTATTTTTCTGAGCGCAAAGCCAAAGCTTTGCAAGCGGGGATTAACGATTTTATAGTAGATGTAGGCTTTGGTTTCTCTAAAACCTTAGACCAGAATTATGAAGTGTTGAAGCACTTAGAGCTATTCCATAGCTTTGGTTGTCCGCTATTGGTAGGCTTTTCCCGCAAGTCGATGTTGTACAAATTGTTAAACACTGACCCTGCTGGTGCGCTGAATGCTACGACAGTAGTCAATACCATAGCCCTGATGAAAGGGGCACACATTTTGCGGGTACACGATGTAAAAGAAGCTAAAGAATGTGTAACACTCTTTGAAAAAATACAATGAAACTATTCGATATTTTAGACTTTACAATCGTCGATGCGATTGACATAGTGCTGTTTGCAGCTCTCCTGTACTACCTCTACCGATTGATTCGAGGCACGGTAGCCATTAATATTTTTATGGGTATTGTGATTATCTACTTGATATGGAAGATTACCGAAGCTTTGCAAATGCAGTTGCTTAGTAGTATATTAGGTCAGTTCATTGGGGTAGGAGTCTTCGCACTGATAGTTGTATTCCAGCAGGAAATACGTCGCTTCTTGCTCACCATTGGTTCTACCAATATCACTGCACGCAACAAGCTACACCGTGCTTTTCACTTTTTCAAAGAGAAGGAAATTCTGCTTAATATTGAGAGTTTGATAAATGTGTGTCAGAAGTTAGCCAGTACCAATACAGGGGCGCTTATCGTTTTGGAACACAATATGCCTCTCGACTTTGTAACCCAAACTGGCGACAAGGTGAATATAGAGTTCTCCGAGCCTATTATCGAAAGCATCTTTTATAAGAATAGTCCGCTACACGATGGAGCTATTGTGATAAAGGGTGACCACATCGTAGCTACAAGGGTAATACTGCCTGTTGCAAGTGAAATCAATTTGCCTAAACGCTATGGTTTACGTCATCGTGCTGCCATTTCTATCACCGAAAAAACAGACGCTACTGCCTTAGTCGTTTCTGAAGAAACCGGACACATTTCCTACTTCAAGAATGGCGCCTTTGTAAAGTTCAAGAATAACGATGAACTCATCAAAGCTGTACAATCCGATTTTTAATTGCTTGTTGCGCTACAACCTTTTTCAGATAGCGAGCTTCAAGCATTCATTGGCTTTGGGGCTTCTAGGGCTAATCGTCAATTTGCTAATTTCCAAATTATCTAATTTTCAAACTAAATCCTTTCT
Organism: Capnocytophaga sp. oral taxon 335 str. F0486; assembly: GCF_000277665.1. Taxonomy (NCBI): domain Bacteria; kingdom Pseudomonadati; phylum Bacteroidota; class Flavobacteriia; order Flavobacteriales; family Flavobacteriaceae; genus Capnocytophaga; species Capnocytophaga sp. oral taxon 335. Next base: position 27,513 of record NZ_AKFR01000013.1, read on the forward strand.
CTCCCATTAAAAATCCTTCTAACACATCACCTGTTGTAACTCTCCCTGCACCTTTAGGTGTTCCCGTAAAGATAAGGTCTCCCTTGCGAAGGGTAAAGTACTGCGATACCTCCGAGATGATAACGTCAAAATCTCTAAGCATTTGTGTTGTATTGCCCTTTTGTACAGTAGAGCCATTTTTGTCTAAGTGAAACTGAATAGAGGAAGAACTCTCAAATGTTTCTTTAGAGACAAACTTTCCTACGATAGCTGAGCCATCAAAAGCCTTCGCTAGCTCCCACGATAGTCCTTTTTGACTCAAATCCGCTTGCAGGTCGCAAGCGGTAAAGTCAATGCCCACCGCAATCTCGTCGTAATACTTATGTGCAAATTTTTCCGAAATACACTTTCCATTCTGGTTGATTTTGAGTACTAATTCTATTTCGTAATACAAATCCTGTGTAAAATCAGGAAGGTAGTAAGGAATTTCGAGGTTATGAATAGCCGTATCAGGCTTCATAAATACCACTATGGGCTGAACCGTTGTTTTATCAAATGTTTTGATAGTCTCGCGGTAATTTTTACCTATACAAATAATTTTCATATTTATTTTAATGTGAGTTTGATATAAAAATACTTATTTTCAATCGCTTTTACGTTGTTACAATTCCTTCTTAGGAATAAGGTCTATGAGGCAAAGAGCACCTTTCTTTATTATTTATAATTTGGTTTTCTTCCCTTTGGGAAAAGTTTTATAAAATCTGTGAGAGGTTTTAAAGTAACAAAACACCTATTTGTTCAATTTAAAAAATAGTTTATCGTGATAAGAATACGCTTCATATGCAATGATTTCCCATTACTGAAATATAGCTTATAGATTGCAAAAGTAAAAATAAAAACTGTATTATGTTTGTATATTTAAAAAAAAGTAATACATTTGCCCGAGTTTTTTATAACAAAACAAAAACGATTGTGAAATAAAACAAATATTATTTTAAGATATAACCAATGAAAAAAGAAGATGTTTTAGAAGACTATGGCATCGCTGTTCTCAGTAGAGAATGTAGCTTGATGGGAAAGAAAGAAGTGCTTACTGGTAAAGCAAAATTTGGTATTTTTGGTGATGGGAAAGAAGTCCCCCAAGTAGCAATGGCGAGAGCCTTTCAGTATGGAGACTTTCGGAGTGGTTATTATCGAGACCAAACCCTTATGATGGCTCTTGGGGTACATACAGTTGAAAATTTCTTTGCTGGACTGTATGCTCACGCTAATATAGAGGCAGACCCTACAAGTGCAGGTCGTCAAATGGGTGGACACTTTGCTACTCATAGTTTAGATGAAGAGGGAAATTGGAAAGATTTATTAAAACAAAAGAATAGTAGTAGCGATATATCGTGTACTGCGGGACAAATGCCTCGTTTATTAGGTTTAGCGCAAGCCTCTAAAGTATATCGTGAGTTACCGAATGCTGAAAGTAAAGGCTTCTCAAATCACGGTAATGAAGTAGCTTGGGGTACTATTGGTAATGCAAGCACCAGTGAAGGACACTTTTTTGAAACTCTTAATGCTGCGGGCGTAATGCAAGTGCCAATGGTAATTTCGGTTTGGGACGACGAATATGGCATTTCAGTCCCTAAGGAATACCATACTACCAAAGAGAGTATCTCTGAAGTGATGAAAGGCTTCCAACGAGATGCCAACCACAAAGGATTTGAAATATTCGTTGCTAAAGGTTGGGATTATCCCACTTTGTACGATATTTATCAAAAAGCAGCTAAAATTGCTCGTAAAGAGCACGTGCCTGTGTTGGTACACGTAAAAGAACTTACACAACCCCAAGGGCACTCTACTTCAGGCTCTCACGAACGTTATAAAAGTGCTGAACGTTTGCAATGGGAAAAGGATTTTGACTGTATTACCAAAATGCGTGAATGGATATTAGCGAAAGGATATGCTACTGAAGAGGAATTGCAGACAATAGAAGAAGCAGCTAAAAAGCGTGTACGTGATGGCAAGAAAAAAGCTTGGGAAGCGTATATGAAACCTATGGAAACAGAACGCAAGGAACTTTTGCAATTACTCAATAGCATACAACCTAAAAGTATCTTTGCTACTGAACTATCTCAGATTCCAACTCTTTCTCGTAAGGTAATAATGAATGTAGCACGTAAAGCATTACGACAGTTCTTAAAAGAGAATAAAGAAGTATCGAACTTGCGTACTTGGATAACTAACTATATAACAACTAATGAACCTAAGTATAGCAAACACTTGTATACTGAAGGAACTCATAATGTTATGAAAATAGCAGAAGTAGCTCCTATATATGAATCAGATGCTAAACTTGTTGATGCAAGACTGATCTTACGTGAGAACTTTGATGCATTACTTACCAAGTACCCTAACCTTTTGATATTTGGCGAAGATGTAGGTAATATAGGCGATGTAAACCAAGGTTTGGAAGGTTTACAAAAGAAACACGGAGCTATAAAAGTAGCTGATACAGGTATTCGTGAATCGACTATCGTAGGACAAGGAATAGGCTTGGCTATGCGTGGTTTACGTCCTATTGCCGAAATTCAGTACTTAGATTATATTCTTTACGGTCTTCAAACTCTTAGTGATGATTTAGCTACCTTACATTATCGTACCTTTGGTAGACAATCAGCCCCTTTGATTGTTAGAACACGAGGGCACCGTTTAGAAGGAATATGGCATGCTGGTTCACCTATGGGGATACTTTTACACGCTCTTCGTGGTGTGTGTATTCTTACTCCTCGCAATATGGTGAAGGCAGCAGGGTTCTACAATACACTCTTAGAAGGTAATCAACCTGCGGTAGTGGTGGAATGTCTTAATGGTTACCGCCTGAAAGAACCAATGCCTACGAATCTCGCCGAGTTCAAAACGCCTATTGGAGTAGTCGAAACACTTCGTGAAGGAAAAGATATTACGGTCGTATCTTATGGCTCTACTTTGCGTATCGTATGTGAAGTTGCCGATGAATTAGCCTCTATGGGTATTGATATAGAAATTATAGATGCACAATCCTTAGCACCATTCGATGTGCGTCACGATATAGTGAAGAGTATACAGAAAACCAATCGACTGTTGGTTGTAGATGAAGATATGCCTGGAGCTACTTCGGCATATATTTTGCAGAAGATTGTAGAAGAGCAAAATGCTTATCAGTATTTGGATAGTGCGCCACAAACCTTAGCAGCAGGTAATCATCGCCCTGCATACGCAACCGATGGTGATTATTTCTCTAAACCTAATGCCGATAGCATTATTGAGAAGATATACAGTATAATGCACGAAGCTAATCCTGAAAAATATCCAACCTTGTTATAATTCATTATCTTCTTGAAAGTCATTCAAGAGATTATCAATAGCACGGCGATCTTTTTTAGTAGGGCGACCTTCACCTTTCTCGCGATAATAGTCTTGCGCAAGTTTTTGTATTTCGGCTTGTTCAAAAGCCTCAGGAGGCGTGTTGTCTTGGCGATAAAGGTCTACTAACTTAGCCCCCACACGGCTCTCAGGGATATCTAAGACCTCTATTTGGTAGTTGATTTGGTTCTTACGCACTACTATTTGGTCGTTTTTGTAAATTTCCCTTGAGGGTTTTGCAGTCTCACCATTCACCTTGATGTGTCCTTTTTTGCAGGCTTCAGTAGCTATATTACGTGTTTTGAAGTAACGCACACACCATAAGTACTTATCAATTCGCATTCTTTTGTGATTTTAGAAAAATAATAAGTGCAAAAATAATAAATAATTGTATCTTATACTAAGAAATAAAGAAATTTTATATGATGAATAAATTTATATTTACTATTAGCACAATAGGTTTACTATTTGCTGTTTCGTGTAAGAAAAATGAAAACTCTAATGTAACACCTCCACGTGATGTTACAGAGGTGAGAAATGAGAATAATCAAAGTATTGAAACATTCTTGAAAACGCATACTTACACTTTTTCAGCAACAACTACTATTTCTGAAACGGTTACCTTTGCAACAACCTCTAATACTACAGCGTCTATCTTCAATGATAGCAAGCTAAAACGATTGGAATTAGATGTTTATGATGCTAATAATACTCTTGTACGTCATACGCTTTACTATCTTATTTTGCAAGAGGGGACAGGAACTACCACTACTATTGCTGATTCAGTATATGTGAATTATAAAGGACAATTATTAGATTTAAGTGTATTTGATGAAACAACAACACAATCTACTTCTAATTGGATGGATCTTATAGGTAATATTGTTACCAACAAGCCTTCAGGTACTATTAGAGGTTTTAGAGAGGGTGTTGCTCAACTAAGAGCATCGGCTACAGGACTTACAAATAATAGTGATGGTACTCTAAATGCTCCTACTGATGGAGGAGTTGGAGTTTTCTTTATTCCTTCAGGTTTAGGCTATTTCAATAACAGTCAAGCTAAAATACCTGCTTATTCACCTTTAATTTTTACAGTAAGACTTATTGCTACACGTCGTGCCGACCACGATCACGATGGTAAACCCTCTATAAATGAGATTGTGCGTAATGAATATGGCGTGGTAACTTATCCTGATTGTGATGCTAATAAGGATACTTCATACCTTCCAGATTATTTAGATGCTGATTGTAAGTAGAATGAAGAAGTATGTCCCTAATCTTATCACTTTATCCAATCTCTTTTGCGGAACAGTAGCGATTGTCTTTGCCGTAAGAGGAACGATTGATTGGGCTGCTTTGTTTGTGGCAATAGGCATCTTCCTCGATTTTTTTGATGGTTTCTTTGCTCGTTTGCTACACGTAAAATCCGAAATGGGCTTACAGTTAGATTCCTTAGCTGATATGGTTACTTCTGGAGTAGTTCCTGGTATTGCGATGTTTCAGCTGTTGAATAATAGTACCTATGTATTGCAAACTGAGGGGACTTTTGCTATGTTGTTGCCTTATGTTGGTTTCCTTATTACTTTAGCTTCTGCCTATCGATTGGCGAATTTTAATATAGATACAAGGCAGACATCTGGCTTTATAGGGCTTCCTACCCCAGCTAATACAATGTTTATTCTCTCTTTGCCTCTTATATTACAATATCAGCCTACTGAATTATTCGATAGTTTATTGCATAATATGTGGGTCTTGTTAGGGATTACTTTGTTGAGTGCTTACTTGTTGAATGCTGAAATAGCACTCTTTGCGTTGAAGTTTAGCGATTATTCTTTTAAAAATAATGCGTTGAAATATATATTCTTAGCACTTTGCGTCATTTTACTTCTAAGTTTAAAAATAATCGCTATTCCGCTAATTATTTTATTGTACATTATTCTTTCCTTACTACCTAAGCGATAAATCTCGCTTCATTCTATCCAAATTGATTTTAGGTTTTTGTAAGAAAATAACACTATCAATAACTACTTGCTTGGATTTTGGGTATACCCCTAAACTATCCATTAGCAAGTAGTTTTTTTGTTTGAAACGTAATATATAAGGCATCTTCTTAAGCTCGATATTGCTGATACCTTTATTTTTTATGTAGTTCATTACTACAGGGTCAGGAGAAATTGTATCTGTTTGATAGATACTTAGTTTATCACCTTGTCTAATAGTGATTACTTTCTGTTTATATTTGCTGAAAACTAGCATTTCTTCAGTAGTTTCTAATTGATATTTGTAATAGAAAAGTACCCCTTGAAATAAAATAACAGATAAGAGAAGTGCTATCAATACTTTGTATTTCCTATAATGTACAAAAACAATGAGTATGAACACCGTCAATAAAGAAGAAAGAAGTAGGGGAGTAGTAAAAGGTATGTTTCGTATGATAAACATTTCTTGATGGGCTATAAATGCTACCAAAAAGTTCATCAAAGCGATTAATTTTTCTAAGACGAAGACTATGGCATAAGGCAAAATACCAAAACTTCCCAAACATAAGGCAATGATACTTCCTATGAGTATAGGTTGTAATAAAGGTACTACTACCAAGTTAGAAACGAAAAACAATATGGGAAATTGGTGAAAATAGTACAAACTGATAGGTAAAACTACTATTTGAGCAGATAATCCTACCAAAAATAGTGACCATATCCATTGTAGGTATTTATTCTCAGGTTGCCACCATTTGCGCATCACAGGGTAGAATTTCATTATAGAAAATACCGCTACATAACTCAGCTGAAAGCCTACATCATACAAATAGTAAGGATTGATAAGCAACAGAAATAACATTGAGAGCATTAACGCATCAAACCTGCCTTGTTTTCTTCGCATGAGAGTACTCAATCCTACAAAGCTGAACATTACAGTAGCTCTCAATACCGAAGGAGAGGCGCCTGCTATGAAAGCAAAAGCCCATAAGCCTGCTAATAGTATAAAGTATCGCAGTGGACGATAAAAACCTAAATTAGGCATCTTTTGTAGTAATAAAAGGAGTATAGCAGTAATAATCCCTACGTGTAATCCCGAAATAGCTAAGATATGCACCGCTCCCGCATCAACATAATGTTGATAGACTTCGTTATCTAAATCAGTGCGTTTTCCTAAGAGTAGTGTTTTTAACAGAGCAGAAGACTCTTGATTAAAATATTTGTCTATTACAATAGCTAAATGAGAGCGTGTTCTCGCAATACTCCCCATAAAACCTGTTGTATTATTTTTTACAACAGAAAAAGCAACTACTTCTGTTCGCCCATATACACCTTTTCGCTCCATATACCGTTTATAGTTGAATTGATATGGATTTTTAGGAGGAGATATAGGAGTATATTTACCTACAAAAACCAATCTATCCGTTGGAGCTAATGTTTTCACATCATCGGTAATTGTTTTAGAAGGGAAAAAGCACAGAATTTTTCCTTCTGTACTTGTATGGTTAGCCGTTAAGAGTTCAGCTTTAAAGGTAGTACCGTAATCTGTTTGTGAAGTTTGCTCTATTATGTCAGCTTCTAAAGTGTAATACTCATTGGCATTTAGTTTTTGTGTGTAATGCTTAGAGTTATAGGTGGGGGTATGAAGGATAGTTATCAGTATACCCACTGCTACGGAAGTGAGACCTACGTGTATTACAATTCCGTGACGAAAAGTATATTGTTTGGTAGCTAAAAACTGATGTATTGCCAAAGTGAGCAGTAAGCATATACAACTACTTATTGCAAATAAAAAAGAGGGAGCTATTACATCAGTAATAGCAATCCCTCCTATGAGTCCTAATAAGATAGTTAATATGGGAGTATTTACAAATCTCACATTACACGTTTTGCCATACGAAATGTTTTCTTGTAATATTCATCACTTAATGAAGAAATCACAACTCCTCTTTTAGAGGAAGAGTGTATGAATTTAATATCTCCATCTATATCTACTACCATACCTACGTGTGATATTCTGCTTTTCCTAGTCGTTCTGAAGAAAAGTAAATCGCCTACTTTTACATCTTCCAAGTCAATTTTAGTTCCTTGTGTAGCCATTTCTTGTGAGGAGCGAGATAATGGTACTGAAATAGATTTGAAAGTAGTACTTACAAAACCAGAACAATCCATACCATTACGGGTAACACCTCCGTGTCTGTAAGGAGTTCCTAAATATGAGAAAGCTGTATCTAATAATACTTTCTGTTGTTTGGTATCTGCTTTACTTTTAGAGAGTGCAGTAAGCGCTATATCGGTAGTTTCATAGCTTTCAGGTTCCTCAAATAGTTCTTCGTCTTCTAAGTCGTCTTCCAATTCAGTGTCTGCGAGAGTATTTTCAGCGTATTGTTTTAAGGCTTTATTACCGGTGTGTTTTTTAGGAGCATATCTCTTACTCTTAGCAACAGCTATATCTGCTTTTACAGGCTTTTTCTTTTTATCAGTTATAGCTAAAGCTCTCTTAACAGGAGCTTTTTTTACAGACTTTTTGGCAGAATGATGAGCTACACTGCGTTTAGGAGGTAACTTATGACGTTTTTTAGTTGTTGTAGCCACTCTAGTAGTAGCTTTTTTCCCTTTCTTAGGAGGAGAAAATGTTTTCTTTTTAGGCTTGCTCTTATTTTCCACAGCCTTTGTGGTAGCTGTATTTACAACTACACTCTTTTCGGTATTCTTTACTGCCTCTGAAAAGGAAGATAAGCTGAGTAGTAGTGTAAATAAACCTAAAATTCTTAATACGTACATAGTAATTTGAGCGTTTAAATTCTGAACTTTGAGGAAACACCTAAAAGTTCAAAAGGTTGATGTTATTAAATAAGTTCTTTTTGCGTTATTATGAGGTTTTCTCCTTTCTCATCTAAATCAAAGTGAATGCTATCGCCTTCGTGCACTTGGTTAGATACTATTTCTTCGGCTAATATGTCTTCTACATATTTCTGAATAGCGCGTTTCAAAGGTCGAGCACCATATTGTTTGTCATAGCCTTTATCTGCAATGAATTCTTTTGCTTTCTGGCTAAGTTGTACTCCATAGCCTAAATCGTTGATACGTGAGTACAGTTTAGAAAGCTCAATATCGATAATTTTAAAGATATCTTCTTTGCTAAGAGGATTGAAAGTAATCACATCGTCAATACGGTTTAGAAACTCAGGAGCAAATACCTTTTTCAAAGCATTTTCGACAATAGATTTCTCATTAGCTTCAGATTGGGCTATTCTTGCTGAAGTGCCAAAACCAACACCTTGCCCAAAATCTTTTACTTGACGAGCTCCTATATTAGAGGTCATAATGATGATAGTATTTCTGAAATCAATCTTTCGTCCTAAACTATCAGTTAAGAAACCATCGTCAAGCACTTGTAAAAGCATATTGAAAACATCGAGGTGTGCTTTTTCTATCTCATCTAAAAGCACCACAGAATAAGGTTTGCGACGTATTTTCTCGGTGAGCTGACCGCCTTCTTCATAACCTACATACCCTGGAGGAGCTCCTATGAGACGAGAAACTGAAAACTTCTCCATATACTCACTCATATCAATGCGTACCATTGTTTCTTCTGAATCGAAAAGTTCTTTGGCAAGCACTTTAGCGAGTTGTGTTTTCCCAACTCCTGTTTGTCCTAAAAAGATGAAAGAGCCTATAGGTTTATTTGGGTCTTTCAAGCCTGTGCGATTGCGTTTGATAGATTTCACTACCTTTTCTACCGCTTCATCTTGACCAATGATTTTGGATTTCATTATCTCGGATAATCCTGAGAGTTTGCTCATTTCAGTTTGAGCAATTCTGTTTACAGGTACGCCGCTCATCATTGAGACTACATCAGCAATATGGTCGGCGGTTACTACATCACGGTGTTGTTTAGATTCTTCGTCCCATTTCTTATTCATTTCGACTAATGAATTTTCGATAATTTTCTCGTTATCGCGCAAACGGGCAGCTTCTTCAAACTGCTGACGTGAAACAGCTCTGTTTTTGGCTTGAGTAGCTTGTTCTAAACGTTCTTCCAATTCCACGATATATTGCGGAACTTTTACTTGCATAATATGTATTCTTGCACCAGCTTCGTCTAAGGCATCAAGAGCTTTATCGGGCAAATAACGGTCGGTAAGATAACGATTGGTGAGCTTTACACAAGCCTCGATAGCCTCATCGGTATAGGTTACGTTGTGATGTTCTTCGTATTTTCCTTTTATATTGCGAAGGATTTGTATGGTTTCATCTACACTTGTTGGTTCGATGATTACTTTTTGGAAACGGCGTTCTAAGGCGCCATCTTTTTCAATAGATTGACGATATTCATCTAAGGTAGTAGCCCCAATACATTGTATTTCACCACGTGCTAAGGCAGGTTTAAACATATTAGAGGCATCTAAGCTACCTGAGGCACCACCAGCTCCCACTAAGGTGTGAATTTCATCAATAAAAAGAATGATATCTTTATTCTTTTCGAGTTCACTCATTATGGCTTTAAGGCGTTCTTCAAACTGTCCGCGATATTTAGTTCCAGCCACTAAGGAAGCTAAATCGAGTGTTACCACACGTTTGTTATACAATACTCGTGCCACTTTTTTCTGAATAATGCGCAAAGCTAATCCTTCGGCGATGGCACTTTTACCAACACCAGGTTCACCGATGAGTATTGGGTTATTCTTCTTACGGCGACTCAATATTTGGGATACGCGTTCTATTTCCTTCTCGCGACCTACTACGGGGTCTAAACTACCTTGTTCGGCTAAAGCAGTTAAATCTCTACCAAAATTATCTAACACAGTGAGTTTTCGTTGCCCATATTGCCCCCCTTGATTGGGTTGCTGACCTTTGTAACCCGATTTGTTTTCGTGAGGTAAACTATAGTCTCGGTCGTATTCGTCAACTTCATCGGTGGGTGATGAGACTTGATAATTATCGTCGCGTATGGGTTGGAATTTATCTCTTGCTACTTCATAATTTACGCCTAGCTTGTTGAAAACTTTAGTAGTAGGGTCGTTTTCGTTACGCAAAATGCTTAGTAATAGATGAGCTGTATTAATCATATCATTCTGGGAGCGTTTTGCTTCTAAGTAAGTAGCCTGCATTGCTCTTTCGGCTTGTACGGTGAAATGAACGGCATTGAAGTTAGGAGGGTTGAGACCACGTGCAGAAGTGAGCGTGTGGATGTTTTGGTGCAGTCTTTCCATATCGATATTTAAACTGTGCATTAAATCGATTGCACTACCTTCACCTTCTTGCAATATGGCTAACACAAAGTGCTCAGTGCCTACCGTAGATTGCCCTAAGCGAATGGCTTCTTCTTTGCTATATGTGAATATCCTTTTAACTCTTGGTGAAAAGTTATCGTTCATAAATCTCCTCTTGTTTTGTATTAAATAGTTGTGTAGTAACAAAAACTATTCCATTTCTCCCTATCAGGAAAAAAGGCAGTCTTCTACACTGCGGGCAAAGGTACGAAAAAAAATATTAATACGAAAGAAAAATATAAAAATATTTTGTTTTAACCATAGAAAAGCATAAATTTGCGCCATTATTATTAAAAGAATTTCAAATGAAAAATTTTATCTTAATTGCAATGTCTATAGGGCTATTTTCTATGGGACAAGCTCAAAAAATCAATTTAGGGAAAGCCGCAAGTGCTGTTACAAAAGGAGCACAAGCTTTATCATTTACTAATGAAGATGCTAAAAGGCTTTCAAAGGAATCAGTAGACTGGATGGATGCTCATAATCCGGTAGCAGGCAAAAACAGTCCGTATACTAAACGCTTGAATCGTGTGTTTGGGAAACACCAAAATGAAGACGGTTTGAAGCTCAATTACAAAGTGTATCTGGTAACCGATATCAATGCGTTTGCTTGTGCTGATGGGAGTGTGCGTGTGTTTTCATCGTTGATGGATTTGATGACTGATGATGAATTATTGGCAGTTATCGGTCACGAAATAGGTCACGTGAAGAATGAGGACACTAAAGATGCTATCAAATCTGCTTATATGCGTGCTGCTGCACAAGATGCTGCAAGCTCGGCTTCGGGGGTTGTAAGAAAACTAAGCGACACTGAATTGGGTGAAATGGCTAATGCTATTCTTGATGCTAAACACAGCAAAAAACAAGAATCACAAGCCGATGAATATTCTTACAATTTTATGAAGAAACACGGTTATAATGTGGTGGCTGTTTATACAGCATTTAAGAAATTGGCTTTGCTTTCAGGTGGAGCGACCCAAAGTAAATTTCAAAAGATGATGAGCTCACACCCTGATAGCGAGAAACGTGCTGAAGCGGCTAAAAAAAGAGCTATCAAAGATGGGCTTTGGAAAGACCCAGGAGAAGTTACCTTGCCTAAAACGCCTATCAAATAAACTGTTTTATTAGTAAAAAGTACGATAAAAATAAGAATGCCTCCAAAAAGTGAATAGCTTTTTGGAGGTTTTTTTATTAGTGGTTAATGATTAGTGGTTAATGGTTAATTAGTTGGAGGCTTATACAAAGCTTATAGGAAAGACGGTGCGAGCCGCACGGGCAGTCGTAGCACGACAGGCAGATAATGAAAAGACGCATAGGCAGATAATGAACAAATGACGAAGAAAACCTCCCCCTAACTCCCTCCAAAGGGGGAATTACAGCGACGTAAAGACGAACAAAAGACGAACAAAAGACGGTGCGAGCCACACGGGCAAATAAAGAAAGAACGAAGGAAACCTCCCCCTAACCCCCTCCAAAGGGGGAACTACAGCGACGTAAAGACGAACAAATGACGAACAAATGACGAACAAATGACGAACAAATGACGAACAAATGACGAACAAATGACGGTGCGAGCCACACGGACAAATGAACAATGAACGAAGAAAAGACGAACAATGAACGAACAAATGACGAACAATGAACGAAGAAAAGACGAACAAAGAACGAACAAAGAACGAACAAAGAACGAACAAAGAACGAACAAAGAACGAACAAAGAACGAACAAAGAACGAACAAAAGGCGGAGAAAAAGTGAAGGTATGTTAAAACTAAAATATAAATAAGAAGAATGTTATTAGTAGCTTTCAACTTTGCCAAAGTTTCAAATTTTGGTAAAGTTCATAACACTAAAGCAAAGAAAGAATGGGGTAAATGCGAAAGCTGAGGGGGAAAGGGTAGATTTTGATTTTTCAGATGATTTTTTGAAGCAGTTTGCAATAAAAATAGTACCTTTGCACTTTCAAAATTAAATTATTTATCAAATGAAAAGAATATTATACCTATGTATGGCAATCGTTTTTATAGCTTGCCATAAAAACAATGACGAAGTTCCCCAACCAGACCCTAATAAACCTACCCCTGATAAGCCAATTCCAGACAAACCCAAGCCTGATAACCCCAAACCTAATACCCCTACGAATGCCTATTTGTATGGGATTACTATAGACGACAGTTGGGATAAAACCGGAGTTACTGTTCAGCAGATTGTAAGCGCTATCAAGGCAATGCCTGTAAAGCCTACGGTGCGCATTGTGATGTCCAAGGGTACAGCGATAGCTAATTACAAACCGCTTTTTTCGGCTGTTCATCAAGTAGCTTATGTGATGGCAACACCTGCCGATTCAGAAGATATGAAGGGTTACAAAACTGTGGATAGTTATGTAAAGAGATTTCAAGATTCGTATAAAGAACTCTCGGCATATACGGATTTTTGGGAAGTGGGCAATGAAATTAACGGAGAAGGTTGGATGGGTGACAACCCTCAGTTTATTGCCGATAAAGCCTATGGTGCTTATAAGTTTATCCGCAGTAAAAATGCGAAAACAGTGCTTGTGAGCTACTATTTTAAACCAGGTGACCAAAAGGTGACGATGGAGGATTGGCTAAAAAGATATATCCCCGAAGATATGAAAAAGCAGTTGGATTACGTGTTAGTAAGCTATTACGAAGATGATAACGACAATTACCAGCCTAATTGGCAAGAGGTATTTAACAATTTAGAGTCTATTTTTCCGAGTGTTAAATTAGGCATAGGGGAGTGTGGCAATAACGATTATAAGAAGTACTCTGTACAGAGTAAAGTGCAAAGAGCTAAGCACTATTATTCGATGCCTAAATATGTAAAGAACTACGTGGGCGGTTATTTTTGGTGGTATTGGGTGCAGGACTGTGTGCCTCATCAAAACAGTGAAGTTTTTAAGGCTATCAACAGCAGTATTAAGCAAACGCTTAAATAATATTGCTTTTTGTGAAGATTTGCGTACCTTTGCACCAAATTAGAACGAGAAATGAAAAAGTTTATCATATCAGGAGGAGGTACAGGCGGGCATATTTTTCCTGCTATCGCTATTGCCGATGAATTGAAAAGACGTATTCCAGATGCCGACATTCTGTTTGTGGGCGCCAAAGACCGTATGGAGATGCAAAAGGTACCACAGGCGGGTTATCCTATTGAAGGGCTTTGGATTTCGGGCATTCAGCGTAAAATTACCTTGCAGAACCTGCTATTTCCCCTAAAATTCATCAGTAGCTTGCTGAAATCTCGGAGCATTATCAAGCGTTTTAAACCCGATGCCGTAATAGGTACCGGAGGTTTTGCTAGCGGTGCTGTGGTGAAGGTAGCAGGCGAAATGGGTATTCCTACTTTCATTCAAGAACAGAATTCGTATGCGGGTATTACCAACAAAATGCTTTCTAAAAAAGCAAAAAAAATATGTGTGGCTTACGATGCAATGGAACAGTTCTTTCCCAAAGAGAAAATCGTAAAAACAGGTAATCCTATTCGCGGTGGGCTCTTGGATATAGCAAAGCACCGCACAGAAGGACTGACATATTTTCAGCTGAACCCTGAGCAAAAAACGTTGTTGGTATTAGGGGGTAGTTTGGGAGCTAGGCGTATCAATCAGCTAGTAGAAGAGCAGTTGCCTTTATTTGAAAAACTTGGGGTGCAAGTGTTATGGCAGTGTGGCAAACTGTATTATGAAGAATACAAGAAATATGAAAGCGAGCGAGTGAAAGTTTTAGCTTTTATTGACAAAATGGAGTTGGCTTATGCTGTTGCCGATGTAATTATCTCTCGCGCAGGAGCCAGCTCGGTGAGCGAATTGTGTGTAGTGGGAAAACCTGTGATATTTATTCCTTCGCCTAATGTGGCAGAAGACCACCAGACCAAAAATGCACGAGCTATTGAGCAAAAACAGGCTGCTATTTTGATACGCGAAACAGATTTAGGCACTACTTTTGCTACTACTTTTACCGAACTCATAAATGACGAGGCAAAACAGCAGAGCCTGTCGCAACACATTAAGACGTTGGCTTTGCCTAATGCTACTAAAGAAATAGTAAACATTATCTTAGAAAATAGAAATTAAAACAGATGAAGAGACTTTTTACATTTATAGCACTTGGGTATGCCACATTTACTTTTGCGCAAAACCAATTGGGAAAACAGTTTTTTATAGATACTAAAAGCGATGAATTTAAAAGAGGCATCGTGGAAGTGAAGGAATACGTGAATTACGAAGCATATTTGCAGTTACAAAGAAACCTTAAATCGGGCAATTCGGCAGGTATTAATAGCGATATGATTCGGCAAGCGTATATGACGCGAAAGGTAGCTCTGCCGAAAGGGAATTACGTTATTGACAACGATGAACAGCGCTTTGAATTCGAGATAGGCAACAACGGGCAGTTTGTAGGTGAAGGGCAGTTTGAAAACAAGGAAAAAAACCTAAAATCTACCTATATCTTTGCCAATGGGAAGCTATCCGAAATACACATATTCAATACCGAAGGTAGATTGCGCAAGAAAAACATCTTCAAAGGGAACATTATTGAAGGACACGTGTTTGACCACGCTGGTAAGCTCGCCCAAAAGATAGAAATACACACCAACTTGAAGGAAGGAGCTGACCAAATAGTTACTACTTACCACAAGAATGGCAATCCTAGCAAAGAAGTGAATACTATCAAGAGTACTACAAAGGAATTTTACCAAAACGGGAAGCTGAAATTAGACCAAGTGGATAGCAAAATCACTACTAAATATGACCCTACTGGGAAAATTACTGAAAAATGGTATGTTACTGAAAACGGCAATTGTCGTGAAACTTATGACAAAGGAGTAATTAGCCAAAAAACTTGTGAAGACCGCAGTACAAAAGAGACTACTGTTTCCATCTACAAGAATGGAAAATTAGACAATTATACTGTAACTGATACTAAGAAAAAGGAAGTTCGCAAATACGATGCTTCAAAAAAGCTAATAGAAACTAAAAAATTATGAGGTAATTGAGTGAAGAATTAAAAACTCTTACCTCTTACTTCGCATTTTATACAAATGAATTTACAACCTATACAGAACGTTTATTTTATAGGCATAGGGGGCATAGGAATGTCTGCCCTTGCTCGTTATTTTAATGCCAATGGCAAAAAGGTGTGTGGTTATGACCGTACCCCCACTGAAATTACTGAAATGCTCGAAAAAGAAGGTATAAAAGTACATTTTACCGATGATGTGAATGCTATTCCCGCCTCTTTTAAAGACAAGCGCACTACGCTGGTAGTGTATACACCTGCTGTACCCAAAGACCATAAGGAATTAAACTATTTTCAGCAAAATGGCTACGAAGTAGTAAAACGCTCGGAAGTATTAGGATTTATCACCAAAAATACATTCTGTCTTGCGGTGGCAGGTACGCACGGTAAGACCACTACTTCAAGTATTCTCGCCCACCTATTGGTAGAAGCAGGAGCTTCGGTAAGTGCGTTTTTAGGAGGGATTGCTGAAAACTTCAACAGCAACTTAGTACTGAAAGGCAGTGAGTACACTGTGGCAGAAGCCGATGAGTTCGACCGTTCCTTCTTGCGACTCTCGCCCAATATAGCTTGTATCACCTCTATGGATGCCGACCATCTCGACATTTATGGCGATAAACAACACTTGATAGAAGGTTTTAGAGAGTTTGCAGGTAAGATAAAACCAGGAGGAAGTCTTATAGTACGGAATGGTTTAGATATAGAAGGTGAGACCTACGGATTGGAAGATAATGCCGATTATACTTTCCAAAATATAACCGTAAAGAACGGTATTTACCATTTTGATTTTCATTATAAAGGAGGCGTCTATAAAGACTATACTTTATTGAAGCCAGGAAGACATAATCTACTCAATGCCTTAGCAGCCGTATCGATGGCGGTAAAAGCAGGATTTGCCCCTGAAAAGTTACTCCCTCATTTGGCTACATTCAAAGGTGTGAAAAGGCGTTTCTCGTATATTATCAAGGAAGACAACTTTGCCTTTATAGACGATTATGCACATCACCCTTCGGAAATTAATGCGTTGTTCCAAGCAGTAGAGGAGATGTACCCCCAAACTTTTAAAACTATTGTCTTCCAACCCCATTTGTTCACTCGGACACGTGACTTTTTAGACGATTTTGCAAAAAGCCTATCACAGTTTGACGATGTAGTTTTATTGGACATTTACCCAGCTCGAGAGCTGCCTATTGAAGGTATTACTTCACAAGTATTGTTAGACAAAGTGACGGCTAAACAGAAAATATTGGTGAGCAAAGCAGAATTGATACCTTTATTGCTTAAAAAACAACCAAAATTATTACTTGCCGTAGGAGCAGGCGATATAGGTGCTGAAGTAGAGAAAATTAAAGAAGCTTTTACCGTTGGTCATTAAAATGGCACAGTTGTTGCCTAATCGTTTTACGATATAAAACAAATTAGTAAAACAAAGAATATGATGAAAAATTATGCAACAATGATAGCTGCTGCCTTTCTCGGCGGGGCTATGACCTTAGGAGGGTATAAACTCTTTATAGATAAACACGATGCCAAACAAGAGGCGCTTGATTTGCTCTCACGTCCTGCTTTGGTACAAACTAATCACACTACTCCTGAAAGAACGGTAGCAGGTGAAACCAACTTTGTGGAAGCGGCTAACAAAACGGTGAATAGCGTAGTGCACGTGAAGAACACTGTAAAATCACAAGGAGGTGTTACCTCTATCTTCGACCTTTTTTACGGTAATGGTGGAGGCGAACAGACCCAAGTAGGTACAGGCTCTGGCGTTATCATTACCCCCGATGGCTATATAGTAACCAATAATCACGTGATTGCCAATGCTACTACTTTGGAGGTTACCCTTAACAACAATAAAACTTATACTGCTAAACTCATAGGCACAGATGCTTCTTCGGATATTGCCTTACTGAAAATAGAAGCCGACGAAAAACTACCTTTCCTCACCTTTGCGGACTCCGATAACACACAAGTAGGCGAATGGGTGCTCGCGGTAGGGAATCCTTTCAACTTAAATTCTACCGTTACTGCGGGAATCATCAGTGCGAAAGCGCGTAACATCAGCGAGCGCGGTAGCGATAAAATAGAATCATTCATACAAACCGATGCCGTGGTGAATATGGGGAACAGTGGGGGAGCTTTAGTAAACCTCAATGGTGATCTCATTGGTATCAATACTGCTATCTCATCTACTACGGGTGTGTATATGGGCTACTCGTTTGCTGTGCCTAGCAATATCGCTAAGAAAGTGGTAGAGGATTTGATAGAATACGGGAATGTACAACGCGGGGTTATGGGCGTACGCGGACAAGGATTAGACTCCGAAGTAGCCAAAAAACTCAATATCAAAGAAACAGAAGGATTCTATGTAGATTCTGTAGATGATGAGTCAGGAGCAGGAGCTGCCGGACTTAAAAAAGGTGACATCATCAAGCAAATTGACAATGTGAAGATACATAAATACTCTGACCTTAGCGGTCACATCGCTTCTAAACGTCCTGGTGATATGCTAAAAGTAACTTACGTACGCGAAGGTAAAGAACGCACTACCAATATCACACTTAAGAAAAACACTACTTATGTAATACAATCCTTGGGTTTGGAAGTGAAAAACCTTTCAGATGCTGACCACAAGCGATTTAAAACTAAAAATGGAGTGAAGGTTACTGCTGCAGGTCAGTTCTATGAGTACAATAATATCAATATAGTGGGAAAAGTGTTGCTTTCAGTGAATGGAAAAACCATTAAAGATGTAGATGAATTGAAAAATATAATGTCTACCCTTTCTTCACGTAATCGCAACTCGTTAGAATTCCTGAACGAAAGAGGAGAAAAAGAAAGATTCTTTTTCTAATGGTAAAACAATAATGATAATCACTCTTGCATTATAAAAAAGAGATGAGAAAAGTCTCCAATCTCCTTCACATCACAAACTTTGTCAAAGTTTAAGTACTTTGACAAAGTTTTTTTATGAATCTAAATAGTGTACTTGTATAATTTATTATAAGTATTCTGTTCCCTTATAAAAGTTTTTAATATAGAATTTGCCTTAAATAGTAAAAAAAGAGTTGTTTATTGTGATGAAAGTAATAAAAAATTGTTTTTGTAGTGTTAATAAAAATTAGTTATCTTTGCCAAAATAACAAAAGATTTAAGCGATGATACACTATTTAAAAGCAGATGCTACGGTGCCACAAGCCGAAGGGAACATTGTTATCGCCCATATTTGTAATGATATAGGCGCTTGGGGGAAGGGATTTGTGTTAGCACTTTCCAAACGCTGGAAATACCCCGAAAAACAATACAAACAATGGTATAAAGAAGGGGGAAATTTTGCTTTGGGAGAGGTACAATTTGTGTCGGTAGAAGAGAAGATATGGGTTGCAAATCTCATTGGGCAACACAATATATATAGAGATGAAAAACGGTGACCCGCCTATTCGTTACGAGGCAGTGGAAAAAGGTTTGCAACAAATAGCCGATTTTGCTTATGAAATAAATGCTAAAGTGCAAATGCCTCGCATAGGTTGCGGATTGGCAGGAGGCTCTTGGGACAGAATTGAGAAACTTATAAGGCAAACACTTTTAAGGAAAAACATCGAAGTATTAGTTTGTGATTTATAACCTTATTTTTATTTTTTACCTTTTAGCTTTTATTCTGAAAAATAATGAACATCAAACTTCTCGCGGTGGGCAAGACCGATAATCCTGCTTTGCAACAGCTCATTGATATGTATGAAAAACGACTTTCGTATTACATCAATTTTGAATTGCAACTCTTGCCCGATATTAAGAATAGCAAATCACTATCGGAAGAGCAACAAAAAGCAAAAGAAGGGGAGCTTATCCTCGGCAATGTAGCCTCGTCTCATCACCTGATACTCTTAGACGAACGTGGCAAAGAGTTTACCTCAGTGGCTTTCGCCGATGAATTGCAAAAGAAAATGAATGCCGGCATCAAGCAGCTCACCTTTGTGATTGGGGGACCTTATGGTTTTTCAAAAGAAGTATACGACCGTGCTAATGGCAAGTTGTCACTTTCTAAACTCACCTTTTCACACCAAATGATACGCCTATTTTTTGTAGAACAACTCTACCGTGCTTTTACGATTCTCCGTAATGAGCCCTATCATCATCAGTAATTAGGGTTGTGGTGTTGTTACTGTTTTAGGAGCTTCTTCACCATCTAATTTCTTAACTTTAAGGAATGATTCGTGTTGTTCGATAGCCATTTCTATTTTAGCTACAATTTCTTCAACCGTATCATTTTCGTAATCTATTTGCAAAGGCGATTTGATAATCATCGATTGTTGCACTCCTTTCTTTTTGATATTTATTCCCTTTTTATCAAACGAGCGACGGAATCCATCGATTACGATGGGCACCACCACAGGTTTGTATTGCTTGATGAGGTGTGCAGTACCCTTGCGGATAGGCTTCCACGGCGAGGTAGTGCCCTGCGGGAAAGTAATCACCCAACCATCGGCAAGGGCGATACCTATGTTTTCCACGTCGGCTTGGCGGACTTCACGATGTATTTCTTTCCCTTTTTCGCGCCAAGTTCTGTTCACCGGTATAGCTCCTGCGTAACCTAATATTTTGGGCAGAATCCCTGATTTCATAGTCTCGGAAGCCGCCACGTAATAAATGTTAAGTTTTGGGTTCCACAGATAGCCCATATTATCCAAGGTATCTTTACGACCTTTAAGACTTGCGTTGAACACGTGAAACATAGCCGTTACGTCGGCGAAATAAGTCTGGTGATTTGAAATGAACAGTACATTCTGTGGTGGCAATTCGCGAATAACGTCCGAACCCTCAATCTTCAGTTGGTTAAAACCATCATACCTGCTGTGAGTAAGGATACCAAAAACGCGGATGAGCCATCGTTTTACGAAAAGTGTATGTCCGAAAGGGTCTTTTTTAAATAAAGGCATTGTTCAATTTTTTGATTAGGTGATGAGCTAAAAAGTCAATTACTATAGTAACAAATTAACTCATTAACTCATCAGTTTAGTTTATTGAAAAGTCTCTCTTGCTATCTGCATAGCAGTCTTTGTATTTGTTGTAAATCTTCACAGTTTCTTGGGCATTTCCCAGCCGTGAAAAGTTATTACAAATATTAAAGTTTAGCTTTTAGTTTTTCTATAAGCTTGGGAACAACTTCAAAAGCATCGCCTACCACGCCGTAATCGGCAGCTTTGAAGAAAGGAGCCTCGGCATCGGTGTTGATAACCAGCTTTACTTTTGAGGCATTAACCCCCGCCAAGTGTTGTATAGCCCCTGAAATACCAATGGCAATATACAAGTTAGGCGCAACGGGTTTCCCTGTTTGTCCTACGTGCTCAGCGTGTGGACGCCAACCCATATCGGCAACAGGCTTAGAACAAGCGGTGGCAGCGCCGAGTACTTCGGCAAGATCTTCGATTATGTGCCAATTCTCGGCGGCTCTTAATCCGCGTCCTCCTGATACCACAATAGAGGCATCGTCTAACGGTACTTTTCCTGTAGCCTTCTCGGTAGCGATTATCTTTATATCGAAATCACTATCTGAAAGGGTAGGGGAGAAGGGTTCTACAATTGCCGGAGTAGGATTTTCTTTTACTCCGAAGGCATTAGGAGCTAATCCTACTATTTTTATAGGTGTTGTGATTTTGTTTAAACTTATGGCTTTGTTAGAAAAGGCATTACTCTTAATAGTAAAATCGTTTTCAGGGAGTGAAATGGCGTTAGGTACATAACCTGCTTGTAGAGAAATGGCTAATAAAGGGGCAATATTCTTGGCTTGCGACGAGGCGCTGAAAAGCACCGTTGTACTTCCTTCTTTCTTCACTGCCTGTTGTAATATTTGTGCTACAGCCTTCGCCGAAAAGTGTTGTAGCTTTTCATCGGCTATGTTCAATACTTTATCAATACCATAAGTGCCTAACATTTCAGGATTATCAATGTTGATAGCTACTGCTACTATTTTGGTATTTTGTTTCTGAGCAAGAGTTTTGGCATAAGTAGCCACTTCATAACTACTTTTCTTTACTTTTCCGTTTTCGGAATCTATATATATGAGTATGGACATTTTTTATTAAATTACTTTAGCTTCGTTGTGTAATAAATCAATAAGAGTATCTAAATCATCAGCCGATACCATTTTTACAGGTTTTTTGGCAGGAAGTTTCTCAAAACCTATGGTTGTTACTCTCGTATCTGTATTTTCAGCAGGCAACACGGTGATTACTTTAGTGCGAGCTGCCATTAGGTTGCGCATATTTGGTATACGAAGGTCTTTCTCTTGGGTAAGTCCTTTTTGTCCCGCAATTACTAACGGAAGAGTTGCCGAGAGTTTTTCCTTACCGCCGTCTATTTCTCGTTCAGCTATTACCTCTGTCCCATTGATATCTAAACCTATGCATTTGTTGATAAAGGGTAGATTTAGTAATCCTGCCAAAAATCCTCCCACCATTCCGCCGTTATAATCAATAGATTCCTTTCCTGTAATGATAAGGTCGTAATTTCCTTCTTTAGCTACCTTAGCCAACTGAGTAGCTACAAAAAAAGCATCAGTAGGAGTGGCATCAATACGGATAATATCGTCAGCACCAATGGCGGAAGCCTTGCGCAATACGGGTTCTGTTTCTTGGGTGCCTACATTCACAAGGGTGATAGTAGCGCCTAACTTTTCTTTAAGTAAGATTGCCTTAGTGAGGCAGAATTCATCGTTAGGATTGATGATAAACTGCACTCCTGTAGGGTCGAACTTCTTATTTTCATCAGTAAAATTTATTTTCGAAGTAGTGTCGGGGACGCTACTGATACATACTAATATCTTCATAATCTTATAGATAATATAATTAAAATGATATATTAATAACCAAAAGGTGGTTATTTTTGAAGCGGTAAAAGTACTTCCTTTTGTATAACTGTGCAAACTATTATGCGAAAAAAATGTACCTTTGCCGTCTAACTATTTGAAATACTAAATAGAAATAATGAATCCTCCAGTAACCGATATGCAATTTTTCGGACAGTTATTGCGTTGCCCTAGCGGAATATATGCAAAAGAAGTAGGTGAATATACTTTCTTTTCCAATCGCACTATGATTTTCAATACTATTGATTGTTTATCACTTTTGCCCAATAGCAATGTTTTAGAAATTGGCTTTGGCAATGCCAGCCATTTACCTTATTTATTTGAAAAAGAGCCAACCATTCACTATACAGGAATAGAAACTTCTGCGGAAATGATAACTGAGGCTGCTGTAAGCAATCCCGAATTGGTAGCGCAACAATCTGTTTCTTTTCTGCAAGTACAACCCGATGAGAGACTTGAATTTAATATACTTTTTGATGTTTGCTTTTCAGTCAATACACTTTACTTTCTCAAAAGCCCTACTCGCTATTATCGCAATATTTATCAGTTGCTCAAGCCTATGGGAAAGGTAGTGATTACTTTTATTGACAAGTCAGTAGGTGAGAAAGCTCCTTTTGCACAAGTGGGTTTTAAGTTTTATACTGTTCCCGAAGTGCGAAAAATACTCTCCCGCATAGGGTTTAAGAATATCAAAGAGTATACTTTTGAAGAAACACTTGTTTCTAAGAGTGGCAAGAAAATACGTCGTCCTTATTGCATAATGATAGGAGAAAAATAAAAACCTCTCTGCTTTTTATTCTTCATTCCATATTTCCCACGCTTTTTCAGCTTGAAGTTTTAACATTAGTTGCCCATTACAAATAGTAGCTCCTTGCTTTTCTCCTCTGTGTAGAAATGTAGTTTGTGAAGGATTATAAATAAGGTCATAAAGCAAGTGCTCAGGAGTGAGATATTCATAAGGAATAGGAGGACAATCGTTAATATTAGGAAATGTACCTAAAGGAGTACAATTAATAATAAGGTGATAATTTTCTATAATCTCTTTGGTAAGTTCTGCGTAAGTAAACTGATTTATCTGTGGTGTGCGGGATACAAAACGATAATCAATATTTAGTTGCTTGAGCATATAAGCAACAGCACTCGATGCACCTCCCGTGCCTAAGATAAGAGCGTGATTATGATGTGGTTGCAATAAGAGAGATAATGATTTGCTAAAGCCATAGCAGTCGGTATTATAACCGACGAGTCCATCAGGAGTAACTTTTATAGTATTTACAGCTCCAATGGCTTGTGCAGTAGTATCAATGGCAGTAAGTAGCTTCATTACTTCTCGCTTATACGGAATGGTAACATTCATTCCTCGTAAATTGGGAGTGCTTTTTAAGAGAGCGGGTAATTCATTGAGATTTTGTATATCAAAATTGATATATTCACAATCATTAATACCTTCTCGTTTAAATTTCTCAGTGAAATATTTTCGAGAAAAAGAATAGCCAATATTACGACCCACAAGAGCAAAAGTTGTCATAAGAAAAACGCTTTTTTTATAGATAAACTATACATATTATCTATATACTGAATGTTACCTCTTACCTAAATTAAATTTTCCTATCAATCACGTAATTTACCATTAGAGTTAAGGCTTCTTTATAAGGTGAGGTTGGGAATTCATTCAATATATTTAAGGCTTTTTGTTGGAACTCTTTCATTTTAGTCGTAGCGTATTCTAGCCCTTTATGATTCTTTACAAATTCAATTACTTCCTTTACGCGTTTTTTGTCTTTGTTGTATTTTTTTACCGAATTGATAAGCCATTGTTTTTCTTCTTCGGAACAAATATTAAGTACATAAATAAGTGGTAGGGTCATTTTTTGTTCTTTAATATCTATACCTGTAGGTTTGCCAATTGCGTCTTCGGTATAATCAAAAAGGTCGTCTTTTATTTGGAAAGCCATTCCTATGTATTCACCAAAGAGTCGCATTTTCTCTATCACTTCGGTTTGTTCTGGCTGTACCGAACAAGCTCCCATCGCACAACAAGCGGCTATAAGCGTCGCGGTTTTCTGACGGATAATCTCGTAGTACACCTCTTCTACAATGTCTAACCGACGAGCTTTTTCTATCTGCAAGAGTTCACCTTCACTCATTTCACGTACGGCTACCGAGATAATGCGCAATAAGTCGAAATCACCATTGTCTATAGAGAGTAGTAAGCCTTTAGAAAGTAGGTAATCACCTACCAATACAGCTATTTTGTTTTTCCATAAGGCATTGATTGAGAAGAACCCTCGGCGCTTGTTGCTGTCGTCCACTACATCATCGTGTACAAGGGTAGCAGTGTGTATGAGCTCTATTACCGATGCTCCCCGATAGGTGCGTTCGCTCACCTTACCTCCCGATACCATCTTGGCTACTAAGAACACAAACATCGGTCGCATTTGCTTGCCTTTGCGATTTACAATATAGTAGGTAATACGATTCAGTAAGGCAACCTTAGACGACATCGAGCTACGGAACTTCTGTTCAAAGAGTTCCATTTCTTCACGGATAGGTTCTTTTATTTGAGCTGTTATCTTCATTGCTCGAAGTTATCAATTTCTACTTTTAGATTGTTGATGATAAACTCTTGACGGTCAGGAGTGTTTTTGCCCATATAGAACTCCAAGAGCTGTTCGGTATGGATAGTTTTGTCCATCATTACAGGGTCTAAGCGTATATCTTCTCCTATAAAATCTTTAAACTCATCGGGAGAGATTTCTCCCAATCCTTTGAAACGAGTAATTTCAGGTTTGCCTTTTAACTTGTCTATGGCTGCTTCCTTTTCTTCTTCGCTGTAACAATATATTTTTTGCGTTTTGTTGCGCACACGGAATAGAGGTGTTTGCAGTATATATAAGTGCCCTTCTTTGATGATTTCGGGGAAGAACTGCAAAAAGAAAGTGATAAGCAAAAGACGAATGTGCATACCGTCTACATCAGCATCGGTGGCTACAACGATGTTATTGTAGCGAAGGTCGTCCATAGAGTCTTCAATATTTAGGGCGGCTTGTAATAGGTTGAACTCTTCATTTTCATACACTATTTTCTTACTCATTCCGTAGGTATTCAAAGGTTTACCACGTAGTGAGAAAACGGCTTGTGTGGTTACATCACGCGATTTAGTAATAGAGCCTGAAGCTGAATCTCCCTCAGTAATGAACAAGGTGCTTTGTAGGGCACGCTCGTCTTTGGTATCAGTGAGGTGTACGCGACAGTCGCGTAGTTTACGGTTGTGTAAGCTTGCTTTTTTAGCTCTTTCTTTTGCCAGTTTGCGAATACCTGCCAAGTCTTCACGCTCGCGTTGTGCCTGCATAATCTTCCGTTGTAGCACATCGGATATCTCAGGGTTTTTATGTAGGAAATCATCTAAGTGGCGACTGATGAAATCATTGATATAGGTGCGTACGGAAGGCATTCCTTCTCCCATTTCGGTAGAACCGAGCTTGGTTTTCGTTTGGCTCTCAAATACAGGTTCCATCACTTTGATTGAGAGACCCGCGATGATAGACTTACGCACATCGGAGGCATCATAGTTTTTTTTATAAAAGTCGCGAATGGTCTTTACATAAGCCTCTTTGAAAGCGTTGAGGTGTGTACCCCCTTGTGTAGTGTTCTGACCGTTTACAAAAGAGTAATACTCCTCGCTGTACTGAGTTTTGCTGTGAGATATGGCAATCTCAATATCTTCACCTCTAAGGTGAATGATAGGGTAAAGAAAATCCTCTTCATTGTTGTTTTCGGTGAGGAGGTCTTTGAGTCCGTTTTCAGAATAGTACTTTTCACCATTGTAGTTGATAGTAAGACCTGGGTTGAGGTATACGTAGTTTTTGAGCATACGCACCACATATTCATTACGGAACTTGAAGTTCTTAAAGATAGTGTCGTCTGGAATAAAAGCTACGCTAGTACCGCGCCTTTTCTGGCTTTCCTCGATAGCGCCTTCTTCTTTTAGTAAACCTCTCTCAAAAATAGCCGATTTGCATTGACCATCGCGCACCGATTCCACTTTGAAGTAGGTAGAAAGGGCATTCACAGCTTTTGTACCCACCCCATTGAGTCCGATAGATTTCTTAAAAGCTCGGGAGTCGTACTTACCTCCCGTATTCATTTTCGATACTACATCTACTACCTTTCCTAAGGGGATACCGCGCCCATAGTCACGTACTTCTACTTGGTTATCGGTGATTTTTACGTCGATGGTCTTACCAGCTCCCATCACAAACTCATCTATACAGTTATCGATGACCTCTTTGAGAAGGATATAAATACCGTCGTCGGCTGAAGAGCCATCACCCAGCTTCCCGATATACATACCAGGGCGTGTGCGAATGTGTTCTTGCCAGTCCAAAGAGCGGATACTATCCTCGTCATATCTAATTTCTTCCATAAAGTTTACTTTTGTTTTTAGATGTGCAAAAGTATTAAAAATTATTCATATCCAAAAAATAAATATCTGTCTCCTTTGCTTACAATTGTTTTGAAAAACAATTATAACATAAAGGTGTCGCTACCGTTACTTTCTTCTCCTCTCCACAGCAATGGCAGTACTTCTCTTCGTAGAAACGGTTGCCGAACTTCACCCACGCTTCATAACAGCTGTCGCACAAAGGCTTCGAAGGGTCAAAAGGAATAGCGGTATTACAACGGATACAGTGCCCTTTTTTCTCTTCTTGTACAGCATTTTCCTGAGGTGTTTCGGTTTCTATAGCTCTTTCAGCGGAAGGCTCGCGTTCTGCGAGTGGTCTGTTCTCGGCATTTGCGTAGTTTTCGGGTACAAAAGAGGAGTAGCGGATAGGCTTCACCTCTCTGTTAGACAATACATCGTCTACCAAATCCAAATGCACGGTAGAGCCTACATAGTCTTTCGCCAGACCTAAAAACTTCTTGTTGTAGTTAGGACGTTTGGCAAAGATAGTGTAACCGCTGTCGAGTACACTCATAATGGTATTTTTAGAAGTCTCGAAGAAGTTGTTTTTGTTCACAAGGTCGGTGAGGGCTTTTTCGGCAAGTACACCAAACTCTACCTTGTTTACCAGCGAGTAATCCAAAAGGTTCATAGAGGTAATCACCGATTGCTTTTCGTTGGCATAATATTGTCCGTGTAACTGTGGAATATACACCATTGTGATATTCGGGAAGCCCAAGAAGTACTCAATATCTTCACGCTTACAATTTTCTTCTCCATTAGAGGTACTTTTGCCAAACCCAATGAGTATATGCAGTTTGGTATTGTTTAAAAGCTGTTTAAAAACATTGTCTTTGAGGTAATCTCCCAGCTGAATATAAGGCGAAATGATGATAAGCTCCTTTTCCGCCTTAAAAAGGGTATCGTAAATAGTATCCGATAGTGGTTTTCCTGTTAAAAAGTCCATAGATGTATGATTATATTTTGTTATTCATAAAGAATTTTATTTCCTAAATATCATATTTTTTTCTTAGCTCTAATATACCAATTCGTAATAAAATGCCAGTTTTACTTCGTCCCAAAATATTACAAATTTCTACGATTTTTGTCTTTTCGCAATAAAGAACTTCTAATTTATCATCTTCTTCTGTTGTCCATTTTTTACCTGCAAAGGTGTCCAATGGGGTTCCCCTTGATAGATAATAGAGTCTTCGGTAATTGTATCTAAGTACATTAATGCTTTTTTATCATTAACATACTCACTTTTAATACCATTTTCTGTAATATTAATGATATGATACCCCATAGTTAAATTAGTTTTTATTAGGAGCTGCTGTTTTGTCTAACAGATTCTTACGCTCTACTACATTGTATTTTACAGGTATAAAATGTAAGTTTAAATGGCTGATTTTACAAATTCTGAACAAATTTAATTGTTTCTTTTAGCTCTTCTTTATGTGCTTCAAGGGTTAATCTCTCTTGAAAAGATTTTAATAAATCGATAGCTTTTTCCTTAGGCTTTCGATTGTATAATTCTTCTTTTACTCTATCATTTTCTTTAAACATTTTTACTATAAGTCTTATCTTATCAGTGCTCAATGAGTCTATGAAAGGGTTTAATATAGAATAACTTTGTGACCTTCCCCAAAAATTTCCGCACCAAACAGATAAAATTTCTTGATATACATCTTCAAAAGCTACAGAAGGCACTTTTATCCCTAACTGAAGTAAAGATTTACTCATAGATTCTTCCTTGCCCCATCCATAGGCAGTATTTTTAGCTTCTGCAAGATTACTTGATGCTTTTCTATAAATTCTTGCTCTTGTTCCTTCTGGAATATAACCAACAGCATTCATTTTAACTAATAATTCAAAAATAGTTGTTTTGGTATCATTATTTGAAGCAGATTCAATATCACCACCTATCATCAAGTTATGATACTTTACACCTAATGTTTTTCTTAAATCATCATTCGATTTTTCCCAAACTATTGGGAATAAGTGAAATATGTTAGTTTTAGTTTCTTCATTTTCTGTAGTTAGAGAATTTAATAAAAAACCAAAAAGAGTTCTAATTTCTTGATTGTTATAAGTCTTTATTTGATCTTCTAATGTCTTTAATTCTTCTGAATTAAGTAGCTTAGTTTTTATAGGATCAAAAATAGCTGATATAGAATACTTGGGTTCTGGTAAAGGTTGTTTAAATAGGTCTTGAAGTAATAGAACTAACGCTATAACATCTTCTTCACAAACTTTATCATCTGAGTCATGAGCACAAGATGCATGATTTCTCATCCAGTCGATTGTCTCTAAAGACTTTGCTGTTTTTTTGCTTATTAGCCCTATGTCCTTTGCTCCTGAAATTAGAACAAAATCTTCTACACCGCTCCATCTTTCAGCTAGTGTACTTCCGTTTGGGTCATACTTTTTTCTTCCAGAGTTTTCTTTTAGAACAGTTGACCAAAGCTCAACTCCATATGCTTCTACTCTTCTTCTTAAATTAGAAATAGCAGCATTCCAAAAATCAATTAAGGAATGATCATAATATTTAAGACAAAACAAATCTCTTGCCTTATTTATATATTCACATTCTTTATTAGATAATTCAGGAAAACTAGCTCTAATTTCTAATTGCTTAGAAATTATGTCTGGAAAATTACTATTATTGATCATAAATGTAAATTTAAAAAATTAGTCATTCAGCTTCAACACCGCCATAAACGCACTCTGTGGTATCTCCACATTCCCCACTTGGCGCATACGTTTCTTACCTGCTTTCTGTTTCTCCAATAGCTTACGCTTACGCGAGATATCCCCTCCGTAACATTTAGCAGTAACGTCTTTGCGGAGGGCTTTGATAGTCTCACGCGAGATGATTTTAGCCCCTATAGCCGCCTGTATAGGTATGTCAAACTGCTGACGCGGGATCAGTTCGCGCAACTTCTCGCACATCTTCTTGCCTATGTTATAAGCATTATCGGCGTGGATAAGGGCAGAGAGCGCATCGACTGACTGTGAGTTAATAAGTATATCCACCTTCACAAGGTTAGAAGCGCGCATCCCAATAGGCGAATAGTCAAACGAGGCATAGCCCTTGCTCACTGTTTTAAGTCGGTCGTAGAAGTCGAACACGATTTCGGCAAGTGGCATATCAAAGTTCAGCTCTACACGCTCAGGGGTGAGGTAGTGCTGGTTGGTTATCTGTCCGCGTTTCTCAATACAGAGCGACATCACCTGACCTATGAAATCCGATTTGGTGATGATGCTCGCCTTGATATACGGCTCTTCCACACGGTCTAATTTCGACGGGTCGGGTAGGTCAGAAGGGTTATTTACGATAATCTCTTTTTCAGGTTCTTTTTTCGTATAGGCGTGGTAACTTACGTTGGGCACAGTGGTAATCACGGTCATACCAAACTCGCGTTCCAAACGCTCTTGTACGATTTCTAAGTGCAACATCCCTAAGAATCCACAGCGGAAGCCAAAGCCCAAAGCGGCAGAACTTTCGGGGGTAAACACTAGCGAGGCATCGTTCAGTTGCAGTTTTTCCATCGAGACGCGTAGCTCTTCGTAATCTTCGGTATCTACCGGATAAATTCCTGCAAAAACCATCGGTTTTACGTTCTCAAAGCCGTCAATAGCTTCTTTACAGCCGTCTACTGCCGAGGTAATCGTATCACCCACTTTCACCTCACGCGCATCCTTAATACCGGTGATAAGGTAACCCACATCGCCGGTGCCAATCACTTGCTTGGGTACTTGGTTGAGTTTAAGCGTACCCACCTCGTCCGCATCATAAATTTTGCCGTTAGACATAAATTTGATTTTCTGCCCTTTGCGTATTTCACCGTTCATCACCCGGAAGTAAGTCTCTACCCCGCGAAAAGAGTTGTATACCGAGTCGAATATCAAGGCTTGTAGCGGTGCCTTAGGGTCGCCGGTAGGGGCAGGAATACGCTCTATAATAGCCTCCAAAATTGCCTCTACGCCCAAACCTGTTTTACCGCTGGCAGGGATAATCTCATCGGGCGAACACCCCAATAGGTCTACTATATCGTCTTTCACCTCTTCGGGATTAGCGCTGGGTAGGTCTATTTTGTTGAGTACGGGAATGATTTCAAGGTCGTTTTCGAGAGCCAAGTAGAGGTTAGAAATCGTCTGTGCTTGTATGCTTTGAGCAGCATCTACGATGAGGAGCGCCCCCTCGCAAGCAGCGATGGAACGCGATACCTCATAAGAGAAATCCACGTGACCGGGGGTATCGATAAGGTTGAGGATATACGTTTCGCCTTTGTACACATATTCCATTTGTATCGCGTGGCTCTTGATAGTGATACCGCGCTCCCGCTCCAAGTCCATATTGTCGAGCAATTGGTCTTGTTTTTCGCGTTCGGTTACGGTTTGGGTAAAGTCGAGCAAACGGTCGGCTAAGGTACTCTTTCCGTGGTCGATATGTGCAATAATGCAGAAATTACGTATGTTCTTCATTTGTTTCTTAGTGTTTAGTTTTTAGTGATGAGTTGTGAGTTGTCTGTACCGAGAGACAACGAACTAATAATTAAAGGTGCAAAGATAGAAAATAATTGTCAATTCACAAATTGAAAGTTCTATCGTGCTTCAAAGAGGTTCTCATTTGTAGTTTATCGAATTATTTGTAATATATTTTTGATTGTAAATTTACTTTTTCAAAAGAAAAAGTTGCTAAATCAAAATTATTGTTTATATTTGCGACCAAATTAGAAAAAGAAAACAATATCTATTTTTTTTAAAGTATTAAGATTATCAATTTAAAAAACTTATCCAAATGAGAGATTTAACTAAAATGACAAACATTGAGGACTTGCGTGTGGTGTGTAAACGCAACGTCCCTAAGATGTTCTATGAGTATGTAGACACCGGCTCTTGGACTGAATCAACTTACAGAGAAAATGTTTCCGATTTTAACCCTATTAAATTCCGTCAACGCATATTAGTGGATATGGATAACCGTACCCTCGAAAGTACTCTTTTAGGGCAAAAGGTAAAGTTTCCCGCTATGACGGCTCCTGTTGGCTTTATGGGAATGATGTGGGCTGATGGTGAAATCCATATGGCAAAAGCCGCTCAAAAATTTGGAATCCCCTTTACGCTTTCTACGATGTCTATCTGTTCTATCGAAGATTTGGTAGAAGCAGGAGTAGAGCCCTTTTGGTTTCAGTTGTATGTAATGCGCGACCGCGATTTTATGAAAGACCTTATTCGTCGTGCTAAAGATGCTAAATGCTCTGCTTTAATGATAACCGTAGATTTGCAGGTGCTCGGCAATCGTCATCGCGATATCAAGAATGGACTTTCCACCCCTCCTAAGTTCACTATCCCTAATATGATTAACCTCTCTACTAAAATTCCTTGGGGGTTGCGCTATGTGTTTGGCAATCGCCGTTGGACATTCCGCAATATTGCAGGTCACGCGAAAAGCGTATCCGACCTCTCTTCACTTTCCTCTTGGACAAAAGAGCAGTTCGACCCAAGTCTTAGTTGGAAAGATATCGCCGAAATTAAAGAATTGTGGGGGGGACCTATCATCTTAAAGGGTATTATGACTCCTGAAGATGCTATCGAAGCTGTGAAATATGGTGCCGATGCTATTATTGTCTCTAACCACGGTGGTCGCCAAATGGACGATACTATTTCCACTATCAAAGCACTCCCCGATATTGTAAGCGCCGTAGGTAGCCAAACCGAAGTATGGATAGACTCTGGTTTCTATACAGGACAAAATATGCTCAAAGCGTGGGCGTTAGGAGCGAAAGGTATTATGCTTGGTCGTGCTCCTGTATATGGGCTCGGTGCTTATGGCGAAGAAGGCGTAACACGTGCTTTGCAAATATTATATGACGAAATGGATACTACTATGGCTTTTTCAGGTCATCGTAACCTCCAAGATGTAGATAGTAGTATTTTAGTAGAGGGTACTTATCCTCTACCAAGCAATAATTTCCGAGTTTAGTTTAACTTTCATTGTAAAAAGAAAGAGCTTAATACATCATTCGTATTAAGCTCTTTCACTTTTTATTACAAACTATTAAAATTTAAACCACTTATTCTTCATTATAAATGCTCCTTACAATCCCATCGGCAAGACCAATACGGGGTACGTGTACAATTTCTGCTCCTGACCATTTCATCGCATTGATGAACACTGTAAGTGCATACAGAATTACGTCGGCGCGGTCGGGATTAAAGCCTAAGAGCCTGATGCGTTCATCGTAAGTAAATCCCGATACATAGTTAAGGTAATCGGTGAGGTACTGATAGCTCAGTGGTTCTCCTTCTCTGCTGTTGGAGTTCTTGTGTATCTTGTTGATGTTCCCTCCTGAACCAATGGCTTCTATATGTTCACAGTCTTTCGTATGCTTTTTTATCCAGTGCTCCACTTCTTCCCACGTTTTATTGCTTACTTTGTTGTCCAATAAACGCACTGTACCTATGGGGAACGAACGCGACTTCTTTACCTTCCCCTTCGAGAAGACCGTAAACTCAGTACTACCCCCGCCTACGTCTATGTATAGGTAATCTTTATCTTTTTGTATTAAACTTGAAATATCGGTAGAAGCAATAATGCTCGCCTCTTCGGCACCATCTATAATATCTATGCGCACTCCTGTACGTTTGTATACCTCATCGGCTACTTGTTGCCCATTGGTAGATTCTCGCATTGCCGAGGTCGCACAAGCGCGATACTTTTCCACTTGGTTTACTTTCATCAGCAAACTGAACGCTTGCATCGTGTCTGCCAATCTATCGGTGTTTTCTTCTGAGATGAGCCCGTCTAAAAACACATCAGCTCCCAAACGGATAGGTACACGCACCAAGCTGGCTTTGGTAAATTTCGGAGCTTCGTTAGGTTCTTCCAATACGTTCGATATGAGCAATCTCACCCCGTTCGACCCTATGTCTATCGCTCCTAATTTTTTGATATTCATTTCGTAATTATTTGTCTTTGTCCATTTCTAAAGAGCGCACTTTTAGCGGGTTTTTGGTCAGTTCAGCGTACTCTTCACGGTTTCTAAACACATCTAAAGCAGTGAAAATAGCGTGACGGAACGACTCAGGATCGGCAATGCCCTTGCCTGCTATTTCGTAAGCCGTACCGTGGTCGGGCGAAGTGCGTACTTTGCTAAGTCCTGCTGTATAGTTCACACCACTACCAAAGGCAATGGTTTTGAACGCGATAAGCCCTTGGTCGTGGTAAGGTGCTAATACCGCATCGTAATTCCGGTAGGTTTGTGAACCGAAGAAACTATCGGCAGCAAAAGGTCCAAATACCAATATATTCTCATCAAAATACAGCTTTTTCAAGGCTGGGCGTAACACTTCGTCATCTTCGTTACCTATCACGCCTTTATCTCCGCAATGTGGATTAATGCCCAATACGGCTATTTTAGGGCGTTGTAAGCGGAAGTCCTTAATGAGTGATTCGTTCATCAGGCGCGCTTTCTCCATAATGAGGGCTTCTGTAATAAGAGAAGAAACCTCTTTCAAAGGCACGTGGTCAGTAAGTAAACCCACTTTCAGGTCTTCGCTCACCATAAACATCAGGCTAGTGCCGTTGAGCTCTTGTGCCAAATAATCGGTGTGACCAGGGAAGTGAAACGCGTCCGACTGTATGTTGTTCTTATTGATAGGAGCGGTTACCAGCACATCAATACTGTTGTTTTTTAATGCTTCCACCGCAGCTTGTAATGATAAAAAGGCATATTTGCCACCTTCTTCGGTTTCTTGTCCGAAAGTAACCGTAGGTGTTTCTTTCCAGCAGTTTAGCACATTTAGCTTGCCGTCAATAGCAGCTTCCACGCTCTCAATTCCTTGAAAATTGGCAGTGGTATTGAAATGTTTCTTCTGAAAAGAAACTAACTTGTTCGAAGCAAAAATAATAGGCGTACACAATTCCAATATTTGGTGGTCTTCAAAGGTTTTTAGGATAATTTCAAGTCCTACACCGTTCATATCACCAATGGAAATTCCTACTTTTATGGGTTTTTCTTTCATAAAATGAAATGCATTTTAAGGTACTTATTCTTCTCTCTGAGTGTAGAATACGCTTATTCTGGGCAAGCGTTTTTCTACTTCTTCGTATTGCTGAGTAGTGAAATTACGGTTGTTGATGTACAAAACACCCTTCCACTGTATTTTCTCTATCGATTTTATAAACTGTTTGAAATCAAGCGGATTGTCGTTGATATTCACGTAAGTTAAACGTGGATTTTCAGCCAATGCTTGTGGTAATTTAGTGAGGTTGTTCGCATTGAAGTATACGTTTTCTAACTTTGGCAAACGTCCTACTGAGGCAGGCACTTCGCTAAGCGCAGCATTGCGCAACGATAGTTCTTCAAGTAGTGGCAACCTATCGAAGTTATCAGGAAGTACTTTTATTTTGTTCTTCGTGTCAAACTGACTGATGATAAGTGATTTCAACTTAGGTAAAGCAAACACTTGCTCTGGGAAATCTGTAAATTCAGCTCCTTCAAACTTCAAATTTTCTAACTGTTTTAAGTTCATAAGTGAGGCAGGCACTTCGGTAATCGGGTTATAGATATCTATAGTTTGCAAAGCCGAAAGACTGCCGATGTTCTCAGGTAATTTGCTTAGGTTATTGAGGCGTAATACCAATACTTTTAGTGTTTTATTTTCAACACTTAGCTCAGGAAATGAAGCTATCCCCACTTCCTTTATTTCCAATACTTCAAGTTGCTGTGCTTCACTGAAAAGCCTTCTCAATAAAGCCTCACTTACTTGCACTTCATTATTTGAATTGCTATAAATTCTAACTTCTTTTAGCTTAGCAAAGTTAGTCTTCATAAGCTCTTCAGCGCTCCTGAAACTTTGTTCATCTCCGCTGGTAGTGGCAATTCTTATTTGCATAGATTGTGCCCCTGCAACAAACGGAATTGCGAGGGCAAACACGCATAAAAGTTGTTTTATTTTTTTCATTGTTCTATTTTTTATCTGTAAATAATTATTACTTTTGTCCTTTCAGAGTGCAAAGATATAAAAAATATGGGAGTAACACAAACTTATTCTTTTCATAGTAATGGTAAATTGCTCATTACGGGCGAATATGCGGTGCTCGACGGAGCGCTCGCTTTTGCTTTACCCACCCAGAAAGGACAGACATTGAAGGTAATAGAAGGAGCAAACGAAAGCCGATGGCAAGCCTTTGATGCCGACGGTGATTTGTGGTTCGACAGTGCGACACTCACTACTGAAACCGACCAACAAATAGCACAAACATTGCAAAAAATTCTCACTACGGCTACTCTCCTCAACCCCAATTTCAAAGATAAATGGCTACACTCTCAAGTGCAAACTCATTTAGAGTTCCCTCGTTTGTGGGGCTTAGGCACTTCCTCTACACTCATCAACAATATAGCGCAGTGGGCAGCCGTAAATCCATACGAACTGCTTTTTAAGAGTTTTGGTGGCAGTGGTTACGATATCGCTTGTGCCAAAAGCAATACTCCATTGTTGTATAAGTTAGAAGGAGGCAAACCACATAGTTACCCTTTGCGCTTTCTTTTTCCTCATACGCATCAAATCTACTTCGTTTATCTCAATCAGAAACAAAATAGCAAGGACGGAATTGCGCGTTATCGGTCAGTAACTAAAAGTAAACGCAAACTTGCTGAGAGCATTACTCGCCTTACTGAACAGTTTGTTTTAGCGCACACCATAACCGATGTTTGCCAGATATTAAACGAACACGAAACTCTCATTAGCAACTACTTGAGTATGCCCACCGTTAAAGAACGCCTTTTTTCCGATTTCAACGGCACAGTGAAGAGTTTGGGCGCTTGGGGTGGTGATTTTGTATTAGCCATTTCCGAAACCGAAGATACCCCCGCTTATTTTGCCTCCAAAGGTTTTGATACTTGCGTCCCTTACAATAACTTAATTAGGTAAGAGATAAGAGATAAGGCTATGTTAGGTACGTGAGTAACAAGGAAATTAATAATGGAAAGGAGAAGTATAGAAAGATATTGTTATTCTACTTTATGATTTTCGTTATGTCCTCTATCTGTTACTGATATTTTTCCCCCAATAGCACAATTACAAGTACTCTCATCGGTAAGAATTTTCTTTTCATTGATAGTTGTATTTTTGGCAGTATTCTCCCATTTTATAGGACACGGCACACAAGGCAAATATCCTCCTGTGGTAGGTTTTAGTCTACACTGTCCAAAGGGAAGTATATTCACATTGGCTTGTTTGTCTTCTTCTGTGGCAATAGGTTTCTCCTCTATAGTTGTAAATGTTTGACTTGTAACAGTAAGATTACTTTTAGTACTACCTTGATTACAACTAAGTTCCGCTGTACTAGTGATTATATTTGGCATATATAAATTTAAATTATTAATTATAATTCTACCTCTTCTCTTTCGTCTTATCAGGTACGATTACTTTTAGCACTTTTATAGCACCATAACGAGGAACGTATTTAACTACGTGCGAAATTATCTCTCCTGTTTGAGCATCTA
>NZ_AKFR01000014.1:0-28934 GCF_000277665.1 Capnocytophaga sp. oral taxon 335 str. F0486
GTACCTGATAAGACGAGAGAGAAGAGGTAGAATTATAATTAATAATTTAAATTTATATATGCCAAATATAATCACTAGTACAGCGGAACTTATTTGTAATCAAGGTAGTACTAAAAGTAATCTTACTGTTACAAGTCAAACATTTACAACTATAGAGGAGAAGCCTATTGCCACAGAAGAAGACAAACAAGCCAATGTAAATATACTTTCCTTTGGACAGTGTAAACTAAAACCTACTTCAGGAGGATATTTGCCTTGTGTGCCGTGTCTTATAAAATGGGAGAATACTGCCAAAAATACAACTATAAACGAAATGAAAATTCTTACCGATGAGAGTACTTGTAATTGTGCTATTGGGGGAAAAATATCAGTAACAGATAGAGGACATAACGAAAATCATAAAGTGGAGTAACATTAAACATACAAAAAAGACTTTTCTTATTAATTTGATAAGTTTTCTAAAAGAAAAGATAAGTGGATAAAGACTTTATTGCCTTACCTTTGCAACACAAAATGTACCACCAAAAAGTATTTGTATGTTTTTAAGAAGTTATATATACCTTTTATGCCTTGGGATTGCCTCCATCACTACCACTGTGAAAGCGCAACCCTATGTATCACCCATTGGTGCACAGGTGTTCATAGAGCCTGGTCAAACCGATGAGGAGATAAATACTTGGTTCAAACTCCTCAGCGAGCACCAAATGAACTGTTGCCGCATTCGTATGTTCGAGAACTATATGAAGCGCCCCGACGGTACTTGGGATTTCTCTCTTTTTGACAAGGCTTTTAAAGCAGCAGAGCGGTACAATGTGAAGATTGTAGGCACGCTCTTCCCCGCTGCCCCCGACAATTCGTTAGGAGGCTTTAAACACCCTTATTCGCAGTCGCATCTACAAGAAATTGCTACCTATATCAAGCAAGTAGTAACCCATTTCAAAACCTCACCTGCCCTCTATGGTTGGGTGCTGATGAACGAACCTGGCACAGGGGGTTGGGTACCTAACGACGCTTTTGCTAATACCAAAAAAAATGAATGGCTCAAAACACTACAACCTACTACTTACAACAGCAAAGGCTACCCACAAATAGTAGATTTCACCCCTCAACAGTTCTTGCTACACTACAACACTTGGTATCTGCAATGGATTGCCAACGAGGTGAAAAAGCACGACCCTAATGTCTATTTGCACGTCAATTCTCACCAAATATTCAGCAATATTGCCGAATACAATTTCCCTGCTTGGCGCAACTTCCTCAATTCGTTAGGTGCTTCAGCTCACCCCAGTTGGCATTACACTATGTTTCACAGAAGTCAGTACGCTACGGCTTTGGGGGCAAATTGCGCTATCATACGTTCGGGAGCAGGCGAATTGCCTTTTTGGGTAACCGAATTGCAAGGAGGCAACAACACCTATAGCGGTTATAAAGCCTTCTGCCCTACCAAAGAAGAAATCACTCAATGGCTGTGGACGAGCATTGGCAACGGTGCTGAACACATCTTATTTTGGTGCTTAAACCCTCGTGCTGTGGGTGATGAAGCAGGCGAATGGGCGCTCGTAGATTTCCAAAACCAACCCACCGACCGACTCACTGCTGCCTCTGAAGTTGCCAAAACACTCCGAAAAATCAACAGCAGCAAATTTAAACCCGTAGTAGCCAATATTCACATCCTCTATACCCGCGAAACACTTTGGGTAGAAAAGAAAGCTCAACTAAATGATAATACCAACAATAATTACGAGGGCAGAAACACGGGAGGAGCTATGAAATCGGCGTTTGCAATGTACGAAACCCTACTTGAAAACGGTATCAATAGTCAGTTTCAGTGCTTTGATGAGTTCAACTGGAACAAACCCTCTTACAAAGGCGAAACAATTATTTTATCAGGACAAGTAAGCCTCCCATCGCGTTATTGGGAACCTCTGCGCAACTTTGTACGCAATGGCGGCAAACTGATTATGGAAGGTCTCAGTGCTTTTTACGACGAAAATATGTTTGCCCTACATCACACGGGCTTTCCGCTACAAGATGTATTAGGAGGAGCACTGAAAGAAGTAAAATGCCTCCCTACCGATTTCAGTGTAAATTACCAAAACGCCCCTCTGCCTGCCCACCTTTGGAAAGGAAGTATCTACAATACTCAAGGTCAAATAGTTGTCCAAGAGGGGAATAGTGTGTTGGCAACGCGACATCGCTTTGTAAAAGGAGAGACTTTTTGGTTTCCATCGCTATTGGGTATGGGTGCTTTGCGCAGTGGCAAAGGGGAAGCTCTTTCGCATTTGCTACTCGCCGAAGCGCAAGCTACAGTCCCTTTTCAGTTTGAAACTTACCAAAAAGGAGTGCAAATGTATACAATGCAAAAAGACAATCAATATCTTACTATTCTCATCAACAAACGCCCACAAGCTACCTCAGTGGCATTGCGCTGCCCCAAAGGAGTAAATCCTTCGGTCGTTTTTGCCGATAAGGGAGGAAGCGCAACAGCTAACACCGCCCACCTATCCTCCGAAGAGACATTAGTGATTCTTTGGAAATAGACACAAATTAATATTGATGTTTTTTCCTAAAAAAGCTGTACGAGTATAGTTACATCGTACAGCTTTTTTGTTATTTGATGTGAATTCGATGTTAGAAAAGTGTAGCTTACGCTACAGAAATCTTACAAATCTTAAAAAAATCAAACAAATGGATAGCTTTGCTGTTTTAAATGTCTCGCATAGATTTCACGAATTACACGGATTTGACACAGATAAATCTCTATTATTATCAGTTGTGATGCACACGGATTAGTAGCTCTGCTACTGGAGATTCACACAGATTGTAATACAAATATAATTGTAAATCAATATTGTATATATCGAACTGACATTATTCAAGATTTTCTTTGATATCGATAAGCATTTGCTTTACACGCTCTAACTTTGTAACCACATCAAGGTTTGTAAGAGGTTTCTGCTTGTCTTCTTTAAGACGTTGACGCGCCCCTTCAAGGGTGTAGCCTTGTTCTTTTACCAAATGATAGATAAGCTGGAGTTTCTTAACATCATCGGGAGAGAATTTCCTGCTTCCCGAACTCGTCTTTCTCGGGCTGATAATAGAAAATTCCTTTTCCCAAAAGCGAATAAGAGAAGCATTCACATTGAAAGCCTTTGCTATTTCTCCTATGGTGTAATATAGTTTATCGGGTAATACAATATCCATTTCTCTAAGAAATTATCAGTTATCAGTTACATTCACACAGCCCCAGCCGTCGTATTCTCCTTCAAAAGAAGAAGCTAGCTCTATCAGTTCCCATACGATATTATTGATATCTAACGGGCTGTCCTCACGTGTGGCTTCGACGGTGTAAGGAAAAGTATGTCCTTCGGATTTCCGTTCCTCTACTGTTTTCTCATCACTCAAACGCACTTTATAGCCTTTTTCGGCTACTTTCTCGGCAAAACCTTGTTGTTGTGCCTCACTTTTGAAGTAGATAAAATGGTCTATTTCACGAGGGACTTCCATCTTATCCCCTTTCTTCTCAAGTTGCATTAGCACTTTTCTGTTCTGCATCGTTTGATAAGAAAACTCATCAGGATAAAGAAAGTCGAAATAATCTTCCCATTGGGCATCTTCAGCGGTATTATATCCCGATTTATAACCCTCAAAAGCTTGTAACGCTTCTTCGCAAGTCTGTGCTAAAACTTCCGCATTATTACAGTAAAACCAAAGCTCTAAAAAGCCTTCGGATTTTACCACACCTGCCAATACTGCTCCTGTGGCTTCGGCTTTCTCGCTTATGGCATCTTCTATATCACAGAGGATAGGATACTCCTCCTTTGAAGGAAATCCATCAGGAGTAGGGTTTTGCATTTTTATATAAAACTGTAAACGTTGCGATAAGCCCTCGAGAGGAGCAAGCTCAAACAAGGCTAAATTGGTGCGTATAGAAGCTGGGACGCCTTCGATATGGCACATAAAGAAGTCCCAATTCTGGGGAAGATTATGGTGAGTCATATGGGTTTAATTAACAAAATACTATTTCCAATCATCTTAGTCAAGCGATTGATTTTCTTGGGTAGAAACGTGTAGCATTTCGGTGTATTCGCTCGGGGTGAGGTTGCCATAATAGAAGTGTATCGGGTTGATGTGTTCGCCGTTCTTTATCACTTCGTAGTGCAGGTGTGGAGCTTCCGAGCGACCTGTACTTCCTACCCTTCCTATGAGGTCGCCACGCTTGACGTGTTGTCCTGCACGCACATTGTAAGCCGAAAGGTGTCCGTAGAGAGTTACATAGCCATAACCGTGGTCGATGCGAATGTGGTTACCATAACCTGAGGCATTGCTATCGGCACGTGCTACTACTCCATCGCCCGCAGCATATACAGGAGTGCCTTGGGGCGCAGTGAAGTCCATACCATAATGGAACTTACGCGCTTTGGTAAAAGGGTCGATACGCCAACCATATCCCGATGCCATATGCTTTAAATCTTTATTATTAATAGGCTGAATGGCAGGAATGGAAGACAAGAATTTTTCCTTTGCCTTAGAAAGTTTAGCAATCTCATCTAACGATTTTGACTGTACGACCAACTGTTTTCGCAATACGTCTAAGCGTTTGTTTGTATTGGCAACAAGTTTGGAGTTTCCGTATTTTTCGAGGTTTTTATAGCGGTTAGGGTCTTTGAGGCTTTTGCGAACACTATCGGGGATAATAGGAGCGTTGAAGTAAAGGCGGTACATATTATTATCGCGTTCTTCAAGGTCGGCAAGCACATCTTCCGCCAATTCCATCTTTTTGTTCAGGATTTGGTAGTTGGTTTCATAGGTTTTAATCTCGCGTGCTAATACCACCTCGCGGGGGGTGAAAAACAAGCGCGAGTTAATCATTATAAAAGAGAATAAAATCCCGAAGAGTGCAGCAGCTGTAAGAAAAATTAAAGCATTGCGCACCTTTGTACGCTTTCGGGAGAGGATGCGTTTATACGAGAGCGTATCGGGGTCGTAATAATATTTTACCTTTTTCATACGGGCAAAAGTATAAAAAAAATATGATATTTGCTGTTTTATGACAAAAAAAATGTAATTTTGCAGTGAATAGGCCATAGGCAGTAGGTCATAGGCCATAGTGTTAATTATCAATTGTTAATTGATTTTATGGGGTTTTCAGAAATTATATTCATACTTTTTATGGTTTTAATCCTTTTTGGGGCTGATAAGCTCCCAAGTATTGCGCGTGGTTTAGGAAAGGCAATGCGCCAACTGCGCGATGCTACCGATGAGATTAAAACTGAAATACAACGCGGTGCTGAGAAGGCAGGTGTAGATACTAAAATTGTAGAAGAGACTCAAAAAGAAATTGAAAAAATGAAAAAAACAATTGACAATTGACAATGAACAATTGACAAAACGAGTATTTATGAGATAAATTGCCTTAATTTAATGTATAATTGGTATTCAACTTTGCCAAAGGTGCGAGCCGTACGGGCAGAAAACTTTGGCAAAGTGTAGCGACGCAAATTAACTAATGAGCAAATTGCAACCTCTGATATCGGCGTTGTCGAAGCGTCCTAATACTTCAAAAGTACCATCGGGGTATAGCTTCCCTAAATCTTGAGTAGCAATAAAACTACACGATTCTCTATTGGCTAAATCGATGATATTAATTCCGCCGGTTTTGCCGGTAGGCAGATAGCTTAGCGCATCATTCGTATCGCGTATAAGGATTTTCAGCCAAGGTACACACTTATAAATACCCTTACCAGCAGAGTAGGCTTGCGAAAGCAGTTCGGTCATTCCGTATTCCGAGTGAATCATTTCGACACCAAAGCCTTTACAGAGGAGCGCGTGCAATTCTTCGCGCACGAGTTCTTTGCGACGACCTTTCATTCCGCCAGTTTCCATTACAATCGTATTTTTTAAAGAGAAAGTATGCTTGGCTATAAGGTCGAGTAACGCAAAGGATACCCCTATGAGCAGTACTTTCTTGCCCGAAGCATCAAGGGTTTGCAAACGCTCAGCTAAGAGGTCGTATTCATTGAGATAAAAACCGCTGTACTGGCTACCAGAGCGCTCAATGAGGTCGGCTACCATAGTGATGAGGGAAGAGCCGGTGCGTTCTAAATACGAGGGAAGAAGGGCTAAAACTACATAATCTTCAACGTTGCCGTAGAAATGTTCAAAGCCTTTACGGAAGCTTTGTTCATACAAGCTAAGGTCTTTCACATAGTGTCGGGAGG
Organism: Capnocytophaga sp. oral taxon 335 str. F0486; assembly: GCF_000277665.1. Taxonomy (NCBI): domain Bacteria; kingdom Pseudomonadati; phylum Bacteroidota; class Flavobacteriia; order Flavobacteriales; family Flavobacteriaceae; genus Capnocytophaga; species Capnocytophaga sp. oral taxon 335. The sequence goes on from NZ_AKFR01000014.1 coordinate 6,222, forward strand.
TTTGTGCGCCTGTTGTACCACTGCTGGTGAAGATTTGCTGGTGAGGCGCATTGCCACAATACACTTTTTCAGTTTTAAAACATTCGATAGGAAGAAAAGGTATTTTTTCGAGTGTGTTTACCTTATTAGGAAGGCAGTTCAATAGGGTACAAAAGCGATGGTATACCTCGTTGTTTTCGTATTGATAACGAAAAGTATCCAAGGCAACAGCTGTAAAATCTATGTTTGCTGATAGTTGAATTTTGTCGTTCGTTAAAGTGAAGTATCGCTTGGGCTATAGAAATTAATCAAAAAATTAAGTTTTTGACTCATTGATAGACTTTATCAAAGGCTTAGCACTTTGGCAAAGTGTATATCGCAAATTTTATTGATTATTCAATTTATATTTATCAACTGTGCTTAATTAAGGCAAAAGTCCTTTTAGGAGACCAAAAGAAGGGTTTAGCAAGATGGTGCTTAGAATGATGACAAGGGCTACAAGCACAATTTTCACCCAAGAGGAGTACTGTTTTTTGGGAGATGCTAAGAAAGTGTCGTACTCTTTTCGGGTTTTTACGGTAGCGATTTTCTGTTCGAAATAAATATCTATCAAAGAGGGCAAATCCTTTACGGTACGAGCTTTTGAGGAGGCGCTATTTTTTTGTGAGGTTTTCTTTTTAGCTTGTTTTTTAGGTTCTTCGGTTTTCTTTTGTCCTTTTAACTCAGCGGCGAGGTCGGCGTCGTAGTCTTTACGACTTTCGGGGTCGGAAAGGACTGCGTAAGCTTCTTGTAGGCTTTTGAATTTTTCGGCAAAGAAATCGTCGCCCTGATGTTTATCGGGGTGATAGGCTTTTGCGAGCTTTTTGTAGGCATCGCGTATTTGGTCGTCAGAAGCCTTTTGGCTAACTCCTAATATTTCGTAGTAATCCTTTAACATTATAATCTTGGTTTTTGAGAGGTGTTATCGTGGCTTTCCCAGCCGATGAGTTTGTTATTTTGGAATGTGAGGGTAAGGGTTTTGTAGTGCCAACGTTCGGTAGTAGAGCCTTTGAATCCTGCACTTTGGACTTCTAACGGCTTACCGAGCGCCATTTTCACCAAAAAGTCGGGCATACCTTCGGTATATACGCCTTTTTCGACGGAACTTGTGGTGGGCTCACCGTATTCACTTTTGATGAGCTCCATAATTCTGTCTTTGGTATCTTCTTCGTCTACCAAAGCATTTTGCCATTTTTGGCGTTTTTCTTCAATGGATTTTTCTCTTTTTAAGTTGGTAGTTCCCTGCATTACAAGTATATAAATGAGGTAGGCTACGCTTATTGCGAGAATAGAATAATATATCATTGTATGTTATTTTATTATATAATTCTTCACTGAGGGTGCAAAACTACAAAAACAATTTTTAATATACAAATTTGAAAATTAGCAAATTTGAAAATTGGGAAATTAGAAAATGAAAGTGTGAGCCGCACGGGCAGTTTGTGTGAGTCGTACGGGTAGTTTTTAAGAAGAATAAAATAGGGATTTTCAAAAAGAAAAATATACTATGATATAGGTACCTTATACGAACCTTGAACGAATCTTGGACGATTGGTATAGGATAAAAGGTGCTTTTTTGAAAGGTGGGAATCTATAAAAAGAAGTTTCTGTGGTAATATATTCTGCTTTATTGGTAGATAGGCAGAATATATTACCTATGTGACTGGTACCAACTCTGAAAGTCAAAAAAATATTCAGAAGGGGGTTGCTGATTGGTAATTATTTTGTATCTTTGCTTGAATTAAAAAAAAGAGGTTGAAAAAGGGGTAGAACGACTTTTTTGTATTAAAAACTGATAACCTCGGAGGAAGGAGCAAAGAGAATATGACATTTAAGTTTAAGCAATTTAACGTAAAGCAAGCACAAAGTGCGATGAAGATAGGCACTGATGGGGTGCTATTGGGGGCGTGGACGCCTGTTGAGAATCCTAAAAGTATACTGGATATTGGGGCGGGAACGGGCTTATTGTCGCTAATGTTAGCTCAACGCTCTGACGCTCCTGTGATTGACGCCGTGGAAATAGACGAAAAAGCCTATATAGAATGCACGGAGAACTTCGAAGAGAGCCAATGGGGCGACCGCTTGTTTTGCTATCACGCTTCGTTTCAGGAATTTGCTTTGGAGATAGATGAAGTGTACGACCTTATCATCTCTAATCCGCCTTTCTATACCGCTGATTATAAAACAGCTGAAAAAGCGCGCAACACGGCTCGGTTTACTGATACGCTTTCGTTTTCGGAGCTCTTAGAAGGGGTAAGCCAATTACTGTCGGACGAGGGTGTTTTTAGTATTATTTTGCCATATAGCGAAACCGAAGGATTTATCGCTCTTGCATCGGGTTATGGTCTTTTTCCTCAGAAAATCACTCATACGCGAGGCAATGCTACGGCTGAACTAAAACGGAGTATGCTACTACTGAGTAGAAAAGAGCTCTCCTCCTACCCTATCGATGTGCTTATTATTGAGAAGGAACGTGGGGTTTATACTGAGGCGTACAAGTCGCTCACAAAGGATTTTTATTTAAATTTAGGAAATGAAGTGGGCTAAGGACTAAGGAGAGTAATTTGGTGATTTGGTAATTATGCATTATCTTTGCCAAAAAAAGAAATATGAGAACTGTAAAATATAACGAAATGGTTAATTATAATGTGAGTATTCCTAAGGAAAATGCTCCTATGTTTGAATCACTTTTCAAGAAATACAACGTAATTGCCGAACCTACTGTAGTAGCAGAACCCGTAGAGGAGTATATTCCTAACGAGGAAACTATAAGAGCTATTGAGGAGGGAAGAAGAGAGTTTAGAGAAGGACTACTAAAAGGTTATAAAAATCTTGATGAATTATTTAGTGATTTAGACAATGAATAATACGGAGCAAGAAGAAATTCCTAAATATTCTATTTTTATAACAACTACCTATAAAAAAGAATACAAAAAATTCTCTAATCAGGAAGCTAAGAAAAAGGCTATAAAAGAAATTATAAAAATCCTGATGTACAAAGGAACTGAAGGTATTCCCAAGAAAAACCTTCCACATCTCTTAACAGGAAATTACAAAGGTTGTTGGGAATGCCATATAGAGTCTGATTTGTTACTGATTTGGGAACAAAACGATGAAAATATGGCTATTATACTTCAAAGAATAGGTAGCCATTCTGAACTTTTCTATAAAAACAAGAAATAAAACACTTCCTCTTTTAGCACTGAAAAATGAACCAAGAAGTATTTACTGCTCTGCAAAACAAACTGAAAGTGGGTAACCGTCGTGGCGTGCACCTCAATGCACTTCCTGGTGCTTCGCGCTATAAATTTGATATTGCACGACTTTCGGCTATCTTCAAGAGCTTGCCCGAACGCTTTATCCTCGACTTACTCACCTTACGCAACCTCAACTTTTCGTTTTCTATTCACGATACCGAAAGTACGGATATAGATATCCCCCGTTCCCCCCAAGGGGGACAAGCCTCTAAAAATATACCTAAAGAACGTGAGGCAACCTTAGAAAAACTCGTAGATAGCATCGAAAACCTGATGTTCCAAAGCGAGGTTATCACTTCCGAAAAAGGGGTGAACACACTGGGTTTTGGCTTCCCCATACTATTGCGTCGGGATATGGGCGACGGACAACTCACGGCTGCGCCTATCCTAATTTGGTCGGTGAAGATAAAGCCAGCTAACCAAATGAATACGTGGGTGATAAGTCGCAATGAGGACGACCCTATCTACCTAAACGAGGTGCTCACCAACCACCTGCAAAACGATTCGGGCGTAAGCCTTAAACCTATCCCCGATGAGATGCTAGAAGACGGTAAAATCGATAAACCTGAACTGCACTCTCTTTGTTCGGATATCCTCAACCAACTGAAAGTTACCCAAAACTTGGATTTCTTGCTGAACAACTATACCGAGATTCTCCCTCTAAAAACCAAAGCGGAGTACGAGGAACTTTTACCTAACAAGGGCGATGCTTTTATAGAAAAAAGCGGTATTCTCTCCCTCTTTGAAGTGCAAAAACAGAACATCATCAACGATTACGAATCGCTGAAAAAGGAATTTGTACCTTTGCAGACAACAGCCAACGAACAATTCCAATCGCTAAGTGCTATTGAAACCGACCCCTCTCAACAGTCGATTTTGGAATCGCTGAAAAGTCAGCAGAAAATACTCATTCAAGGTCCTCCAGGTACGGGCAAGAGCCAAACGCTCACGGCAATTCTCATCAATGCTTTGGAAAACAAACAGAAAACATTAGTAGTCTGCGAGAAACAAACAGCCCTCGAAGTGCTCTACAACGCCTTGCAAAACAAAGGTTTGGGCAGGTATTGTACAATGATAAAAGATGCTATTGCCGACCGTAGGTTTATTGTAGATGCTGTGCGTAACCATATAGATAATGCCGAGTTTAAAAAAGAAACACCAGCCTTCCTCGAAAATCTCCTTGCCGAACAAGTGCAAGCAATGCGCAAAATCACAACAGATATCAATGCTATTCACCACAAACTCAACCAACCGCTCCTCAACCAACTGTCGTGGACAGATGTAATGGCGGAGTTAATGCGCTACGAAACAGATAGAGAAGAACTCGATCTCTCGGCTTTTTCCTTTCAATTTACTGATGAAGAATTCGCTTCTCTCGCACCCCTTTGGCAACAAGGTGAGGCACTCTATCAGCGATATGCACCCTACGCCCAAAATCATCTGTTCAACCCCAAAAAACTCACCGCTACCAATCTGTTTAACACCCAACAACAACTCGCCGAAGCCTTCAAGCAATACGCACAACAGTGGGAGGTTATCCAGCAACAAATAGCTGTTTATAAAGCCTATTACTTGCACAAACGCAAAGAAGAATTTATACAGCAGCTGGATACCTTAGCGCAATACCGCAATGAGTATGAGCTGATTACTGCTACCCTCCCTCCTACTTCACCTGTGTATCAACCAGAGGTAACCAAAGGATTTTTCTATAAACTCTCAGCACTTTTTTCTTCTGAGAAAAAGCAGGTGTTGAAAACCCAAAAACGCTTGCAAGAACTCTGTACTGCGATTAAAGCACTCAGTTTGCACCGCAATTTTTCGTCAATTGCTATTTCGGATAACCTATTGCTCAACAAAACTGTTATCGCCGAGTACACTCCTGCCATTGCCCAAGCACAAACTGATTTCGACGGCAAAGCCAATGCTGATTTTGCTACCTTAGACCTACTCAATTACTACGAACGCTCGTTTGTGAACGCTGATTTAGACAAGCTCATAAGCGAAGTAAAATCGCTTAAAAACCGTATAGAAGCTGATAGTTGGCTCGACACCCTCAATTTTGGCAATACCTTTGCCGAGTTTGAAACCTTTATCGCTCGCAGTTTAGCGACCTACAACAGCTATCAAGCCGACCCTGCACAACCTTTGGTAGTTCAATACGAATGGTTTGCATTCTTCCAATCACTCAACGATTTCCAAGAGCGCATCGTTTTATCACTTACCAAAGTAACGCATTGGGAAGCCTCCTTCCTCTACGCTTACTACACCTTGCTCTTGCAACAATATGCCGATGATACGCTAAACTTCAACGAGCGCGATTACGCCGATTTAAAAAAGAAAGTACACTACTTCGCCTCTGCCCAAAAAGATTTTATCGAGGGCTACTGGAATGCCCAGCAACGCAAAGCAGTAAAAACGTTTGAAGAAGCTAACAAGGAACTCACTGTGGCCAACCTCTACAACAAGCGCAAAAGTGAAAAGCACAGTCGACTCACTTTGAGACAAATAGCGATGAAGGACACCGACCTCTTTACGAGTTTCTTCCCTATTATCCTCACCACCCCCGATGCTTGTTGCAACCTGTTTGAGGGCAAGAATTTCTATTTCGACAATGTGGTGTTTGACGAGGCAAGTCAGCTGAAACTTGAAGACAACCTGCCGGCTATGCTCAAAGGTAAGACGATTATCATCGCAGGTGATGAACACCAAATGCCACCGTCTAACTACTTTAGCAAAGTATTCGACGGTACTGCCGAAGATGATGACGATAACGAGGAAGAAGATGAAGTGCTCACCTACAAAAATGCAATGCTGAACATAGAGTCGCTCTTGGATTACGCTTTGGAATACCAATTCAGTAAGAACCATTTAGATTTTCACTATCGTTCTAAACACCCTTATCTGATTGATTTTTCTAACCACGCTTTCTACAACGCCCGATTGCGTCCGCTACCCAGCACCGAAAGTCGTATCCCTATCCATTTCACTCAGGTAAATGGCACATTCGATGAGCATATCAACCGTGAGGAAGCCGCCGAAGTATTGCGTATCCTCTCACAAATAGAACCTCGTCCTGACGGTAGTTACCCATCGGTGGGGATTGCGACCTTCAATATCACCCAGCGCAACTACATACGCAAACAAATACTCCAAAAGCAAAACGACCCTACGCAAACGGCTTTTCGAGAGAAAATCAACGCCTTAGAGCAAGCAGGACTCTTTATCAAGAACTTGGAAAACATACAAGGTGACGAGCGCGATATCATCATCTTATCGGTAACTTATGGCAAGAAGAAAGGGGGCAAGTTCGTACAGAGTTTTGGTCCGCTGAACTTCTCCAAAGGCTACAAACTGCTGAACGTGATTATCACCCGCGCCAAGGAACAGATATACGTGTGCAACTCTATCCCCGAAGAATTGTTAGCAACCTATAAAGAGGCTTTAGCGCAAGAAGGGGCTAACAACCGCCGCGCTGTGCTCTACGCCTACCTCGCCTACGCCCGTGCTGTAAGCGACGGCAATGATGTTATTCGCCGTGAAATCCTATCGGAACTCGACCTCTACGGACACAAACATAACGATATCGACCAACAAAGTAAAAGTGCTTTTAAAGAACAAACCTACCGTCAGCTCAAAGAAAAATACCCCGACCAGCGTATTACAATGGACTACGAGTTTGGTGGTTATACTATCGATATTTTGTTAGAACCCAAGGAAGGCAGGCCCGTAGCTGTAGAATGCCTTAGCAAACCTCTTTACAACAACGATTTAGCCTATTTAGAAGACCTGCACAAGGAAAAAATATTGCTAAACGCCGGCTTTGACTACAAAAGGAAATGGGCGAAATGAGTGCACAGGCAGTTAGGAAAGGAATATCAGAAAGACCGTAACAAGAAAAATAAAAAAGCGACTCCTGGGGAGTCGCTTTTTCTATACGGAATTATATCTTTAGTTAAACGTTTATTTTACTTTTTCTACAATAGCTTTGAACGCTTCGGGGTGGTTCATTGCCAAATCGGCAAGAACTTTACGGTTGAGCTGGATGTCAGCTGCTTTAAGTTTACCCATAAATTGAGAGTAAGACAATCCGTGCAAGCGAGCCCCTGCGTTGATACGCACAATCCACAAAGCGCGGAAGGTTCTCTTCTTGTTACGGCGGTCGCGGTAAGCGTACTGCATTGCTTTCTCAACAGCGTTTTTGGCTACCGTCCAAACGTTTTTTCTGCGGCCAAAGAAACCTTTGGCTTGCTTCATTATTTTTTTTCTACGAGCTCTACGAGCTACAGCATTTACTGATCTTGGCATAAATTCCTTTTTTTTAATTTTTGTAGCAGGTGGTTTGTGCTTAAAACAAACGCTTAGGGGTACCTACTCCACGGTTATTAATTTCCTACTATTTAAACAATTATTTTAAGCCTAATTGTTTCTTCACGCTTGCTTCGTCGTTAGAGTGAACGAGCGTAGCGTGGGTGAGTGCTAACTTGCGTTTTTTAGCTTTCTTAGTTAAGATGTGGCTTTTAAACGCGTGTTTTCTCTTGATTTTACCAGAGCCGGTGAGCTTGAAGCGCTTTTTAGCTCCAGATTTAGTTTTAATTTTTGGCATTTGCTTAGATTTTTATTGATATAATTCCGTCCTCCCCCTGCCCCTCCCAAGGAGGGGAGTTATGGGAGTTTATTTTTGCCCTCACTTTTATCCTCCCCTTGGGGGAGGGTTAGGGAGGGGATTATTTTTTCTTGGGTAAGGGTGCGAGGAACATCGTCATACGTTTTCCTTCGAGTTTAGGCATTTGTTCTACTTTGCCATAGTCTTCGAGGTCGGTGGCGAGACGCAAGAGGAGGATTTCTCCTTGGTCTTTATAGATGATAGAACGACCTTTGAAGAATACGTAGGCTTTTACTTTGGAGCCTTCTTTGAGGAACTTCTCGCCGTGTTTCTTCTTAAACTCATAGTCGTGGTCATCGGTTTGAGGACCAAAGCGAATTTCCTTAATTACTACTTTGGTAGCTTTGGCTTTCATCTCTTTCTCACGCTTCTTTTGTTCGTAAAGGAATTTCTTATAATCGATTACCTTACAAACAGGAGGCGTGGCGTTTGGTGAAATTTCCACCAAATCGAGTTCTAATTCATTAGCAATTTCTAATGCTTTGCGAGTGGGGTATACGCCTCCTTCGACGTTTTCCCCTACCAAACGCACCTCAGGAACGCGGATATCGCGATTGATACGATGAGGTTGTTTGTCATCTCTGCCCGGTGTGTTACTTTTTTTTATGATGGCTATTTAAATTTAAAATTACTTTCACTATTCTAATTTGCTAATTAGCAAATTGTTTAATTGACTTAGCGACTTCGTCGTTGATGAGTTTAGCAAAGGCTTCTACGCTCATACTTCCTAAATCCTCACCACCGCGTTTGCGCACTGATACGGTGCCTTCTTTCTCTTCATTCTCGCCTACAATGAGCATATACGGGATTTTTTGAGTTTCGGCTTCGCGTATTTTTTTGCCCATAGTTTCAGCACGATTGTCTATCAGGGTGCGAATATCGGAATTTTCTAACAATCTCAAAACTTTTTGAGCATAATTTTCATATTTTTCACTCAATGATAGTACGATAGCTTGACTCGGGTTGAGCCATAATGGGAAGTTTCCGGCAGTGTGTTCCAATAAAATGGCTACAAAACGTTCCATACTTCCGAAAGGCGCACGGTGAATCATTACAGGGCGGTGCATTTCATTATCAGCGCCTTTATACCAAAGGTCGAAACGCTCTGGGAGGTTGTAATCTACCTGAATGGTACCGAGTTGCCAGCTTCTGCCTAAGGCATCTTTCACCATAAAGTCGAGTTTAGGTCCGTAGAAAGCAGCTTCACCTGTTTCGATTACATAGCTCAAACCTTTTTCTTTCGCAGCGTTGATGATGGCATTTTCGGCTTTTGCCCAATTCTCATCACTACCGATATACTTGGTGGGGTTTTCGGGGTCGCGCAACGATACTTGTGCGGTAAAATTGTCGAATCCAAGAGAGCCGAATACATAGAGCACCAAATCGATTACGTGTTTGAACTCGTCGTCTAACTGCTCAGGAGTACAGAAGATGTGCGCATCGTCTTGGGTAAAGCAACGCACGCGGGTTAAGCCGTGCAATTCGCCACTTTGCTCGTAGCGATATACTGTACCGAACTCGGCAAAACGTTTTGGCAAATCTTTATAACTCCAAGGGTGTGAGTTGTATATCTCGCAGTGGTGCGGACAGTTCATCGGTTTTAGTAAATACTCCTCGCCTTCGTTAGGGGTGGCAATGGGTTGGAAACTATCTTTTCCGTATTTATCCCAGTGACCTGAGGTTACATACAAATTCTTATGACCGATATGCGGGGTAACTACCTGCTCGTAACCAGCTTGTTTTTGGGCTTTGCGCAAAAAGGCTTCGAGACGTTCGCGCAAGGCAGCTCCTTTGGGTAACCAGAGTGGTAAGCCTTGTCCTACCTTGTTAGAGAAGGTAAAGAGTTCGAGTTCTTTACCGAGCTTGCGGTGGTCGCGTTTTTTAGCTTCTTCAAGCAGTTCGAGGTATTCGGTGAGTTCTTTTTGTTTAGGGAATGAGATACCATACACACGAGTAAGTTGTGGGTTGTGCTCATCACCACGCCAATAAGCCCCAGCAGCGCTGAGTACTTTTACGGCTTTTACAAAGCCTGTGTTGGGGATATGCCCCCCACGACAAAGGTCGGTGAAGGTGCTGTGGTCGCAGAAGGTAATCGTACCATCTTCGAGGGCTTCGATGAGTTCAGTTTTGTACTCATTTTTGCCTGCGTAGTACGACAAGGCTTCGGCTTTACTCACGGGGCGCATTTTGAAAGGGTGTTTGCCACGTGCGATTTCCAAGAATTTAGCTTCAATGGCAGGGAAATCTTTTTCGGAAATCGGTTTGCCGTTGAAATCGACATCGTAATAGAAACCATTGGCGATGGCAGGACCTATGGTGAGCTTGATGCCGGGGTAGAGCTCTTCGAGTGCTTGTGCCAAGATGTGCGCTGAGGAGTGCCAGAAAGCTTTTTTACCTTCGGGACTATCCCAAGTGTATAATATTAAACTACCGTCGGTCGTCAGGGGGGTAACGGTTTCTATGGTTTTGCCATTGAAGCTGGCAGAAAGGACGTTACGCGCCAGTCCCTCGCTGATAGAGGCTGCGATTTCGGCGGGAGTAATCCCACTTTGGTACTCTTTTACAGAGCCGTCGGGTAGTGTAATTTTAATCATTTTTTTGTTGTTGAAAATTGTTGCTGTTGTGTTAGAAAGTGCAAAAGTACAAAATAATTAGTAATTGACAATAAATAATGAAGAAAAATATTTAGAGAGAGGTCGTAGGACGAATTTGGAAATGAGAAAATTTGGAAATGAGAGAATGAGAAAATGAGGAGCGAGCTACAAGAAAAGTGCCTGCGGAGAGAATTAACTTTGCCAAAGTTTGAAACTTTGGCAAAGTGCGTACCGCAAAAGCGATGTGTTAGGACTGTTAGGAGCGCTCGGAAGGAAACGGAAAAGTTCGGAAGAGAGCTGAGAGAAGTTTTGGTGAAAAAAGGGTGTAAGGAGGGTGAGGTTAGCTTATAGAGAGCTTATAGGAAGCTTATACGAATCTTGGACGATTGGTATAGAAAGGGTGTATAAGTGGTTGGATGATAGCGTAATACAGCGATGTAAAAAATAGTGAAAACGGGGTTTCGAGGCGAAAGAAAGAGAATCCTCACCCCGTCCCTCTCCCAAGGAGAGGGGGAATCTAGCGACAGTAAAGAGGAAGAGAAATTAGAGAATTAGCAAATTAGAAAATTAGTAAATGGGGAAGTGTGAGGTCTTAGGTCATAGGCAATAAGGGAAAAGTGTAATAGAAACATCTCCCTTTCCCCCTTCAAAGGCGAGTCATTTATTCGGTAAGCCCCCGAACCCCCGAAGGGGGACAAGCTGTAAAAGGAGACAAACCTCCCCTTTTACACATACTCCGCCCTCGCGATACACATACCCAGCTATCGCTGGCTATCTTCAAAGGGGGAATGTAGAGACCGAAAGGAGAAGGGATAATTAGGGAATTAGCAAATTAGAAAATTAGTAAATGGGGAAGTGTGAGGTCTTAGGTCATAGGCAATAAGGGAAAAGTGTAATAGAAACATCCCCCTATTCACATACTCCGCTATCGCGGACTTCCATTCAAAGGGGGAACTGTGGCGAGTCATTTATTCGGTAAGTCCCCGAACCCCCGAAGGGGGACAAGCTGGAAAAGGAAACAAACCTCCCCTTTTACACATACTCCGCTCTCGCGATACACATACCCAGCTGTCGCTGGCTATCTTCAAAGGGGAATGTAGTGACGGAAAAAAAAGAGGGGTAGCGATAACAAGAGGAAGGCAAGATGAAGGAATGATTTTTGGTTGATAAATTTAACTGATAATTAATGTATTGGTGGGGCTAAGGTGAGATTAAGGATAAAAAAACACGGAAAAAATTTGCAGTTAAAAAAAACTGTTGTACTTTTGCGCCGTCAATCATTGAAACGTTCATCATTTGCGGGTGTGGTGAAATTGGTAGACACGCTAGACTTAGGATCTAGTGCTTCACGGCGTGGGGGTTCGAGTCCCTTCACCCGCACAAGAGCCTTAATTCATCAGTAGTGAATTAAGGCTTTTTTATTTTTATGGTAGGGTAAAGATAAAGAAGGGTGGTGATTTTTGGGATTTTTAATTTTAATAAACACCCTCCCTAATTTTGATAAACATCAATTTTGTTTTGCTATAAAACAGACAATAACTATGCAGAAAACAACTATCATCAGTATTATTCCTCTGCTCGTATTCGTAGCATTATTTTTAGGTAGTGGGTTGTATTTCGACAACTTCTACTCGCTACCTGCTCCTATTATTGCACTTTTTTCGGTGGTAGTGGCTTTACTTATCTACCGAGCTCCTATGAAAGAGAAAATAGGATTGTTCTTTAAAGGGGCGGGTGATAGCAATGTGCTACAAATGTGTATGATTGCACTTTTGGCTGGGGCATTTGCTTCGGTGGCTAATGCTTTGGGAAGTACGCATAGTATTGTGAATATGGGTATGTATTACATCTCGCCAGAGTATTTTCCGGTAGGGATTTTTATCATTGCATCGTTTCTTTCATTTGCTACGGGCACTTCGGTGGGTACTATTATGACGCTTTCGCCGATAGTGTTTGACCTTGCCACCCAAAGCCAGTCGAACACGGCACTCATAGGCGCATCACTGCTATCGGGGGCGATGTTTGGCGATAACCTATCTCTTATTTCGGACACGACGATTGCCGCCACGCAGTCGGTTGGATGTCAGATGAACGAAAAGATGAAGGCGAATGCTAAAATAGCAATACCAATGGCGATTCTGGCGGTTATCATACTGCTGTTCATAGGAAATCCTGACGCCGAAAATCACCTTCACAATCAGTTGTATAGCGATTTTAACGCTGTGCTTATTTTGCCTTATGTGGCAGTGGTGATAATTGCGCTTTTTGGGGTAAACGTATTTGTGTCGCTTTTCTTAGGTATTCTTATCTCGGGGATGATAGGGTTTGCGTACGGCAAGTCTCATTTCTTGGAGTTTGCTACTGATATTCACAAAGGTTTTATGGGAATGGCTGATACCTTCTTCTTATACTTTATCATAGGAGGATTGGCGTTTTTGGTGGAGCATTTTGGCGGGATTCGGTTTTTGATGAACCTCATTACTCAGCGCATCAAAAGTGGCTCGTCGGCTCTTTTAGGGATGGGCTTTTTGGTGACAGTAGCCGATGTGTGTGTGGCGAATAACACGGTGGCTATTCTCATCGCTTCGAAAACGAGCAAAACGATTGCTGAACAGTTTAAAATACCGTTGCGCAGTGTGGCATCGGTATTGGATATCTTCTCTTGTTATGCGCAGGGGCTTATCCCGTATGGAGCGCAGGTAATTGCCCTATACAAATTTGCCGATACGATAGATTACCCCCAACTGGTGATGTATGCTATTTACTTACATTTACTGCTGATAGGCACTTTGGGGTATATTTATGTGGGTAAAAAGTAATAAAAAAGTTGTTTTTACAGAGCATTAACAGTGATGTCTTCTACTTTATAAGTGTTTGTATTCTATTAAACTACATAAGTTTATCATAACAGACTATAAAATTATTGTAAAATAATTGCAAAAAAATTTGCAGTTATCAAAATATTGTTTTAATTTTACGGCGAATTTAATTGACTTACCTAAAAGCCAATCTTTTGACTTTTCCGTAGCCAGAATACCAAACCTTATGAACGACCCACTATTGCTACCATACCTCCCTGTTATTCAGGGAAGGCATCAGCACTTTATCGATGTCCTTCATAGAGTGCAAGGGGACGCTAAGTGCCTGGCTGATGCTTGTAATTCGCACCTCTACTACGGTCTGCACCGTACTCATACAGAATGGGTGCTACGCGAGTGGGCTCCAAATGCAACGGCTATCTTTCTTCTTTGCGATAGCAACGACTGGCAAAAAAACAAACACTATTCTTTCACTAAACTAAACGACCAAGACTGGGAATTGCGTCTTCCTGCTAATATCCTCCGCCACGAAATGCTCTACAAACTACTTGTGGAATGGGAAGGAGGCAGTGGCGAACGCCTCCCCTCACATACTACCCGCGCTGTGCAGGACGATTATACCAAAGTGTTTTCCGCCCAAGTGTGGTGTCCCGAGCACCCCTACCACTGGCAACACCCGCGCCCCAAAGCTGTTCCACACCCGCTTATCTACGAAGCACATATAGGGATGAGTACCGAGCACCAGCGCGTGAGCACTTTTATAGAGTTTCGCCTCTATGTACTGCCCCGTATCGCAGCCTTGGGCTATAACACTCTCCAACTGATGGCAATACAAGAGCACCCTTACTACGGTTCTTTTGGCTATCAGGTGGCTAACTTCTTTGCGGTGAGTTCACGCTTTGGCACCCCCGAAGAACTCAAAGAACTCATCGATGCTGCCCACGGCTTGGGCATACGTGTACTGCTTGATATTGTACACTCACATTCGGTGAGCAACGAGGCAGAAGGGCTCAGCCTCTTCGACGGTACCGACTATCTTTACTTCCACCGCGGTGAGCGCGGTAAACACCCTGCGTGGGACTCCCGCTGTTTTGACTATGGTAAGCCCCAAGTACTGAATTTTTTACTTTCTAACTGTAAGTATTGGTTAGAAGAATATCGCTTCGACGGTTTCCGCTTCGACGGCGTTACCAGTATGATTTATTACGATCACGGTTTAGGCAAAGCCTTTACCAATTATAGTTTCTATTATGATGGCAATGAGGACGACGACGCTTTGGTGTATCTCACTATGGCTAACCAACTTATTCACGAGCTCTACCCCGAAGCGCTGACCATTGCCGAAGAGATGAGCGGATTGCCCGGTCTTGCTTCGCCTATTGCTGAAAAAGGCGTAGGCTTCGATTACAAACTGAGTATGGGTATTCCCGATTATTGGATTAAACTCCTCAAAGAAGTACCCGATGAGCAATGGCACGTAGGCGATATCTATTACGAACTGACTAACAAACGCGCCGAAGAACGCACCATTAGTTATGCCGAAAGCCACGACCAAGCCTTGGTGGGTGATAAAACGATATTTTTCTGGCTCACCGATAAGGAAGTGTATACCGGTATGAGCGTGTTCGACCACAGTCTGATTATCGACCGTGCGATGGCTTTGCACAAGATGATACGTTTGGTAACTCTTGGTACCGCAGGTGGGGGATACCTCAACTTTATGGGCAACGAATGGGGACACCCTGAGTGGATTGACTTTCCGCGCCAAGGTAATGGTTGGAGCTATGCCCACGCACGCAGGCTATGGAGTTTGGTAGACGACTCTAACTTGAAGTTTAAATACCTCAACGCTTTTGATAGCGCGATGATACACTTTGCCACCGATAGTAAGTTCCTAGACCGAGAGCCCCACATATTGGTGCGCGATATCGAGCGACAGCTACTCATATTCGAGCGCAGTGGTTACTTATTTGTTTTCAGCTTCAACCCCACCACCTCCTACACCGATTATCAGTTTGATGTGCCAGCGGGTAAATACACAACGGTACTGAATACTGATAACCCCGCCTTTGGAGGCGACAACCGCATCGATGAAAGCGTAGAGCATTTTACGCAGTACACCGGCAAAGAGAATTTGCTATCGTTGTATATACCCGCAAGAATTGGCTTTATATTGAAATTAGCAAACTAACGATTTTAAAAGCCTCGCACGGATTTCACGAATCTCACAGATTTATATGTATAAGAGTTCTTATATTTTGTATGTCTTTTCCACTGATTACTCACCTTCGGTGAGAGATAGCACAGACTAAAGCACCCTAGTGAAGGTGAAAAAAAACCAACAATAAATAAGATAGAAAATGATAGTAGAAGAAGAGCTTAGTTATAAAGTAAGAGGAGCTATTTATGAAGTGTATAACCAATTAGGTACAGTTTTATTAGAAAGTGTTTATGCTACCGCTTTAAAATACGAACTAGAAAATAAAGGTTTGAAAGTACTTTCAGAAGTACCTATTCCTATTGTTTATAAAGGAGTTATGTTAAAAACTGCTTTTAGATTAGATTTATTGGTAGAGGATAAAATTATTTTAGAGTTAAAATCAGTAGAGGAGATAAAACCTATATACAAGAAACAACTGTTAACCTATTTAAAACTTACTCATAAAAAAGTAGGATTTTTAGTAAATTTCAATGAAGTAGACATTAATAAAGGTATTGTTAGATTGGTAGCATAGCTGAATTAGGTAATCTGTGAAAATCTCAGCAACTTGTTGCTGTAATCCGTAGCACAAATAAACATTATAAAAAGAAATATCCGTGAAGAAATCTGTGAGATTCGTGAAATCTGTGTGAGATATTCCAGCAAAGCTGGCAAAGTATATACTACAACCTAAATTGTAAATTATTAATCGTAAATTGTTAATTGAAATATGAGTTATTTATCATTCAAAAAAGACCAACTTATTAATCTTGAATACTCTCTCGATAGAGAGTTTCTCGGTACGAACCGAGGGGGAGGTTACTGCTCCTCTACTCTCGTTTTTTGCAATACCCGTAAATACCACGGGCTACTGGTAGTGCCTATTGAAAAGTTCAGAGGCAAAAACTACGTGATGCTCTCCTCCTTAGACGAAAGTATCATTCAGCACGGACGCGATTTTAATTTCGGCGTTCATAAATACGAAGGCACCTATGAACCGCGCGGGCATAAGTATATCGTAGATATTTCCTACGAAAAAGCATTTACCGTTACCTACCAAGTAGGTGGTGTACTGCTGAAAAAAGAAATCTTGATGATGCACAATGCTCCCCAAGTATTGATACGCTATACGCTACTAGAAGCTCATTCGGCTACCCTTTTGCGCCTAAACCCTCTCTTGGCTTTCCGCGATATCCATTCGCTTAGCAAGCAAAACCCCGTAGCCAACACCCAAGCCGAAGCAGTAGGTGGTGGCGTGCGTGTAAAACTATACCCCGAGTTTCCTTATCTCTATATGCAACTCAGCAAACCCGCTAATTTCGGCGGTACTGCCTATTGGAATAGCAACATCTATTACACCAAAGAAAAAGAACGCGGGTATGACTACCAAGAAGACCTCCTCAGCGTAGGAGCTTTCGAAGTGAGCCTCAAAAAAGGAGAAAGTATCGTCTTTTCAGCCAGCTTAGAGGAAGCTAATCCTAAAAACCTCGCTAAGGATTTTACCAAGTACCTCAAAGAGCGCGCCGACCGCAATTCGTTTGAAGAATGCTTGCAGTACGCCGCCTCTCAGTTTATTATTCACAAGGCAGGCGAAACCCGTATCAAGGCAGGTTATCACTGGTTCGACAGCAATATGCGCGACACTTTTATTGCCTTGCCAGGTATTGCTCTATCGGGCAGTACAGCCAAGATATTTGAAGACGTGCTCACCTCTACTCAAAAGTACTTCTACGAAGGGCTTTTTGCTAAGGAAATCAGTACGCACAATATACACCCTGAGTATGATGCCGACACCTCGTTGTGGTTCTTCTGGACGCTTCAACAGTATGAAAAGGAAACTATTAAGAGTAAGAAACAACTCTGGAAGGAGTATGGCGATACAATCAAAAGTATCTTAAACGCCTACAAGCAAGGCACTCATAAGAATATCCGTATGGAAGCTAACGGGCTCATCTGGAGTGATGACCTTACACGTCCGCTTACGTGGTTTGATGCGCAAAGCGATTACGGTGCCATCGTGCCACGCAATGGTTATGTAGTAGAAGTGAATGCCCTCTGGTATAATGCCGTGTGTTACGCCCTTGTCTTAGCAGAAGAGGCAAAAGACAAGGCTTTCTTAGGCGAGTGGTTTACGCTACCTGAAACCATAGAAAAGAGCTTTGTAGAGACTTTTTGGATAGAGGACAAGAAATACCTTGCCGATTATGCTAACCGCACGAATAAAAACACCGATGTACGCCCCAATCAGCTCATTGTTTGTGCCCTCGACTATGCCCCCATAAACGAGAAGACTAAGAAGAAAGTGTTGGACATTGTCACCCAAGAATTGCTCACCCCTCGCGGGTTGCGCAGTTTATCTCCTCAAAACCCCCGTTATGAAGGCGTGAGCGTAGGCAATGTATATGTGCGCGACAAAGCCACTTTCAACGGGTCGGCACACCCTTGGTTTATTGGGTTCTATATAGAGGCTTATCTGAAAATCTTTGGAGCACAGTACCTGCCAGAGGCACAAGCTATCTTAGAAAATTTTGAAGAAGAGCTCAACGAACACGGCGTATGTACTATATCGGATATTTACGACGGCAATCCGCCATTCCACTCACGCGGTTGTATCTCCAAAGCTAAGAACGTAGCTGAGATATTACGTGCTCAATGGCTACTGAGCCAAATGCCTGCAACACTTTGAGAAAGTAACAAGCTTTACCAATATTCAAAAATTATTAAAGTTTAACCCCTTCGAAATCGACGGGTTTAAGAAATACAAAAATACTCTCTTCTCTCCTCTCTTTGGGAAGAAGTCCGCAATGGCAGAGTATGTGAGAGGGCGAAGGAGGAATAAATAAAAGCATATGAAGAAAGCAAGAGTATTAATGTTTGGATGGGAATTTCCCCCTCATATCAGTGGGGGATTAGGAACAGCCTGCTTGGGTATAGCCCAAGGATTGGCTAAAAACGGCGTAAAAGTGCTGTTTGTGATGCCAAAAGCCTCCGGTGATGAGGACGGCAATGTGGCTAAGATTATCAACGCTAGCGATGTAGAGATGTTGCAAAACGCTGAAAAGATTGAAGATTTCTGGAAACACATCAATTTTATGGAGATAGGTTCGAACCTCGTGCCTTACCTGGATCCCGAAACCTTCGCCCGTGAACGCGATGCCTACCTCAAAGAAGGCGAACACCGCGAGCGCATTTCGTATCATAACAAATTTCAGTTTTCGGGCAAATACGGTGCAAATCTGATGGAAGAGGTCTACCGCTATGCCTTAGTAGCGGGTACAGTTGCCCAACGCTATGAGTTCGACGTGATTCACGCCCACGATTGGCTTACCTATAGTGCAGGTATCATCGCCAAAAAGATTTCCGGCAAACCCCTTATCGTACACGTGCACGCTACCGAATACGACCGTGGGGGCGAGTATAACCGCAACACATTGGTCTACGACATCGAAAAACGCGGTATGGAAGCTGCTGATAGAGTAGTAACCGTGAGCAACTGGACGCGCAATATCGTCATTGAAAAATACGGTATCCCTGCCGAGAAGGTGATTACTGTGCACAATGCAGTAGACTTTAAAGCCGAAACCGATGCCAAAGAAGAACGCGGTATTAAGGATAAAATCGTTACTTTCTTAGGGCGTATCACCTTGCAAAAGGGTCCTGAATACTTCGTTGAGGCAGCTGCAAAAGTGATGAAACGTATGCCTAACGTACGCTTTGTAATGGCAGGTAGTGGCGAGAAGATGAACCCCTTAGTGCGCCGTGTTGCACAATTGGGATTGGGAACCCGCTTCCACTTCACAGGTTTCCTCAGAGGTAACGACGTACAGCGTATGTTCCAATACAGCGATGTGTATGTGATGCCCTCAGTATCTGAGCCCTTTGGGATTTCTCCTTTGGAAGCAATGCGCTCAGGAGTACCTACTATCATCTCCAAACAATCGGGAGTGGCTGAGGTACTGAACCACGCTATCAAAGTAGACTATTGGGATATCAACGCCCTTGCCGATGCTATTTATGGTATTCTGGCTTACCCTACCCTCGCTCATTATATGCAACGTGAAGGGTACGACGAGGTAAATCAACTAAAATGGGAAAAAGCTTCCTTGAAACTCAAAAACATTTACGAATCTTTAATATAAAATAACCAACGATGAAAAAGTCAATTTGTATCTATTTCCAAATCCATCACCCCGAACGTCTTAGAAAGTATCAATTCTTCAACATCGGTAAGAAACATAATTACTTCGATAATTACGCCAATCGCTCTGAGCTTGAAGATTTGGCTGAGCATTGCTATCTACCTGCTAACGCCTTGCTCTTGGAGCTTATCAATAAATACAAAGGCAAGTTCAAAGTAGCTTTTTCTATTACGGGAAGTGCTATCGACCAGCTCGAAATGCACACTCCTGAGGTGATACGCTCTTTCCAAGAACTCGCCCAAACCGGTAGTGTAGAGTTTTTGGCAGAGACTTATTCCCACTCTTTGGCTTCGCTTTCCGATGATACCGATGAGTTCGAACAACAAGTAAAACGACATACTACGGCTATCAAACAGCTCTTTGGTAAGAAGCCTGTAACTTTTCGCAACACCTCTCTCATCTATTCCGATACCATAGGCGAACGCGTCGCAAAACTCGGTTTCAAGACGATGCTCACCGATGGAGCTAAGCACGTATTGGGTTGGAAGAGTCCAAACTTTGTCTACAAAAACGCTATCGACGAAAACCTCAACCTTTTGCTCAAAAACAGCAAACTCAGTGATGATATCGCCATACGCTTTTCCGATAGAAATTGGAGTGAATACCCACTCACTTCCGAAAAGTATATCAGTTGGGTGAAAAACAGCTTGCAAGATAGCGAGGTGCTCAACCTCTTTATGAACTATGAGGTAATAGGCTATTACAACAACGCCCAAAGCGGTATTTTCGACTTCTTGCGCTATTTCATCGTCTATATGATGGAAGACGATAACTATGAGTTCCTATTGCCTAAGGAAGTAGCCAAAAAGCACCCTGCTAAAGATGTATTGCCTGTGCCCTACCCTATTTCGTGGACAGACGAAGAGCGCGATACCACCTCTTGGTTGGGTAACGAGTTACAAAAAGAAGCCTTCCGAGAGCTCTTTAAGATACAACCAGAAGTAAGAAAGAAAAAGAACGCCGACCTCATAGACGATTATACTCGTCTGCAAGCCAGTGAGCACTTCTATTTTATGCGTACTAAGCTTTTTTCGGGGGCGGACTATCACAAGTATCGTTTGCCTTATGACTCGCCCTACGAAGCCTTCATCAACTATATGAACGTGCTCAGCGATTTCATCGAAAGATGCAAACCACACGAGCAAGAAGAGGTGCAACCTGCACAAGTAACAAAGAAAAAGAGCCAGACAAGGAAAAAGTGAAAAGTCACTTTTGAGTCCCCTTCTCCCCCTATTTAAGAGAAATCAGCCAGCTGGCGTAGCTGAGTATGTGAAAGGGGGGAGAGGTTATCCTCTTTTGAGAAACGCTACCCCTCGAAACCTTTGCTCTATGGCGTGTGACCTAAGGACTAAAAGAAAGTTTAATAATAATTTAAAAGCAGACAAGATGAAAAATGTAAAAACAAGGAAAGACAATTTCTTTGAAGAGATTGTCGCTGAAGAACTGAAAGAACTGTCTGGAACCAACAAAGTTGCCGAGACGAACCCCGACGAGATGCCCGCAGGACATCTAAGTAGCGAAGAGTTTCTCTACACGACACCTTTTAACGAGAAAAACTCACAGCTCGCCAATAATACCGACAACGACTTAGTAGAAAACATTATTTACACTCCTTAAATAAAAAGCCCCTCGCTCACGCGAGGGGCTTTTTTGCTCTTTCTCAAATTTGCTATTTTGCTATTTTGTACTACCTTTGCAAAAAAAGAAGAATACAATGCGTTTTTTGAGTTATATCATAGCTTTTTTTACTCACCCCATCTGGTTCCCTATCTACGGAGCTATGGTGGTGCTTTTTAATATCCCTTTCCCTCTCCCGGTAGAGCAAATGAAGTTTACGTGGCTATTATTACTGATAGTTACCATTGCTATCCCTACACTCATCTACCTCATCTTGTTTGTAGTAGGCTGGTTGCAGAACCCTTTTATCATTCCGTTAGAAAAACAAAAATGGCTTTTGTACGGCTATATAGCAATGCTCTTAGGGGTAGCTTTTGGCATCACCCCCATCGACCCCTATCCTATCCTCTACTTCTATGTGATGAACTTAGCCATCAGCTGTTTTATAATTCTTTTTTTACATTTTCTGCGATTGCAAGTCAATATGTTTGCTATGGGAATGGGGGCGCTTACTACCTTCTCAGTATTGCTCAGTATTGCCGTAGAAAAAGATATGACCTACATAGTAGCCTTTTTTTTATTCCTCAGCGGAGCCTGTATTTCAGCACAAGCTTACCTCAACCAGAAGTCCTTATGGCTAATGTTTTTAAGTTGGCTCATTGGGGTTTTACCACAGCTCTCGCTACTGTTATTGTTCAGAAATCTAATTTTCGCAATGTAGCAAATTAGCCATTTAAGCCTTTAAACAAATTATCCCTATTATTCATTGCCTACCAATTACCTAAGTAGCACCATTTGCCCCCTTAATAATTTACATATTATTCACGGGTTCCCGCCCCACTGCTCCCCATTTACTAATTTTCTAATTTGCTAATTCCCTAATTATCCCTTCTCCTTCCCGTCACCACATTCCCCCTCTCCTTGGGAGAGGGACGGGGTGAGGATTCCTCTTTCTTTCGCCTCGAAACCCCGTTTTTAACATTTTTAGCCTTATTATATTATGCTATGAATCAACTATTTATATACCCTTCCTATACCAATCGTCCAAGATTCGTATAAGCTTCCTATAAGCTCTCTATAAGCTAACCCCACCCTTCTTATACTCTTTTTTCATCAAAAATCCTCCCTCCCCTCTTCCGAACTTCTCCGTTTCCTTCCGAATCCTCCACCATCTCCTCTGACCTGTCCGACTCGTCTGAAAAGTCCGCCCCGCCCCATTGCCTTTGGTGGTATTATTGGTATTTACTTCATTTTCCACCCGCCCGTCCTGCTACAACCGCCCGTCGCTTCTCCCGCATTTCACAAGGCGCAGCCTTGATTTTGTTTAAAATTTGTTTAATTTCTGA